>CAJOLX010000014.1 GCA_905235625.1 uncultured Clostridia bacterium | reverse complement strand
GGGCTGACAAAAGCCCTCGCGAGAGAGCTTGCGCCGAGCGGAATTACCGTAAACTGCATAGCTCCCGGCGCCATAGACACGGCAATGAACGACGAGCTGACGCGGAGCGAAAAGGAAGCTTTCGCAAGCGAAATCCCCATCGGGCGCTTCGGAAAGCCCGAAGAAATAGCCGAAGCCGTCGCATTCCTCGTAAGCGAAAAATCGGCTTACATCACCGCCCAAACTCTCACCGCAGACGGCGGATATACTTAATTATAAGTTATGCGAACATAATATAAGCAAACAAAACGCGCAGCTAAACAACAACTCCCGCCGAAAACGGCGGGAGTTGTTTGACATCTGTTTAATTGACACAAAGACCGATATCCAATTGCATCGGCGATAATTCTTTCACGCCGTCGGCGCGTTTGGCAAATAATCACACGTAAAACTTTATTATCATTGCCGCCGGGTCGTTATTATACTGCACCAGGCGTCTGCCGTTTATTTCTCTTATCTTTCCCGAAAGGGCGGTGAGGTCGGCAACTGCGGCGTCATAGCTTTGCTTATTGCTGAATTTGAGCGCGATTATATCATTATTCCTCTGGCTGTTGATTATCTCGCTCGCTCTGTCATAATCGTAAGAATCCATCACTGCGCCGATATTCTCATAGTAGCTCATGGCGGTTGCCGAGGCGTTCGGATAGGAATAATCGGATGAGAAGGAGTGGCTTTGCTCCGTTTCGGCTCTCGTTATGCAAAAGTATTGATAATCGGTGCCGTCTCCGTCGGTGTCGTCCCACGTGACGTCAACGTAGTAATATTCGCCCTTGACCTTTATCACGTTCCATGCATGGTTTTGATTGCGGCTCTTGCCGAGAACAATTCCGCATTCGTAGCCGAGCTCGTGCATTATGCACTCAAAGGCGCTTGCGTATCCGTCGCAAACCGCTTTGCCGTTAAGCAGAGCGCCATAAGCGCAGTGTGCCAGCTGATAATCGGGGCCGGTCAGCGAGCCGAGATAGGCGGCGTTTGTGTAGGTGACGGTTTCACAAAGATAATCGTGCACGTATTTGATTTTTTCAAAATCGCCGGAATATTGTCTTGCGGCGTCCGCAATCTTTTTCACTTCCGCCGCAAGCCTCTTGTCATAGTCAAGCCCGTCGGAATTTCGGCAGAATGCGCAAAGATTAACGCTTACCGTGTAGCTGACTTGACCCCCGGAGGTTGAATATCTCGTGCTGAAAGAGGTGTCAAGCCTGCAATATTCGGGAAAATCATAGCAAAAAGCATAAACCGCGTTTTCGATTTCGGATATGTCAAATTCGCTTTCCGGCACGGTCATCGAAAAAGAATTATTGCCTTTTGAAGCGGAATTGTAAAGCTGAGTGTAGACTGCTTTTTTCTTATCGGAAAGTCGGGGATAATAAAATCTGCCTGGAAATGACTCCGAGGCTTTCGGCGAAGAGGATGCCGCGCGCGCCGCGGTCTGCGCCTGCCCGGTCGTTGACCGAACCGCGGAGGTTGTTTCTTTTTTCGCCGACGTTGTTTCGACTGCCGCAGACGTTTTTTCACCTGCCGCGGACGCCGTTTCACTCTCATACTGAATGGAAGAAGCGGATTCGGTCACCGTGTCGGTAACAGCCGATGAATACTCCGCCGCAGAGGTCGATTCTTCCCCGCTCTCTTCGTCATGAATGAAAATATCAATCGGCTCTGATACAGTCGTGTCCGACAAAACGGATTCGTAATTTTCTTCTGTTACGGCGCTCTCTTCGCCGCCGAAACAGCCGGAAAATGATATCATCAAGGATAAAATGAGAAGAACCGCCGCCGCGCTTGCCGCTCTTCCGCCGAAATGTCCTTTTTTCATTTAAGATGCGCCCTCCGCAACAAATTTTTCCCATTATAGCATAATTGTCCGTGAAAATAAAGAAATATTTTGCCTTTACGGCGCAGCAGCTCGTGAAAGGCAATATGAAAAGCCGCCCGATTTCTCGAGCGGCTGTTGCGCTTATGGTCCGAAGCGTTAAAGCTTCAGTATATTAAATCGGCAAACCGGTGCTTTAAACGGCTGCCCGATGTTTGTTTGCGGGGATCAGAGGCTTAAACCATTCTGAAGAGGCTCTGGAGCTCTATGATCTTTGCCCATCTCTTTAACGAGAAGAACTTCTCATTTCTGATCTCTTCCATAAGCTGATTTTCAAGTCTTTGAATTTCTCTGAAGTCTGTCATGTCCTGACGCCTCCCTTTCTTTATTTGTTGGCTTCATTATACCACCATTTAGGGAAATGTCAAGATATTTTGCACAAACAAACAACCGCCTGTATGTGCAATATGCACAAAGAACGATGTCAACAACTTCTTGCAATAATTAACTTAATTTCAACAAAACGAGAATAACTTTTGTGCAACATGCCACCAAATATGAATAACCTTTGACATTTTGCACTATATTTTGTGTTTCTTCACTATTTGACCGCTATAAGTTTGTTGATTATTTACACGAAAAAACGCGTTTGTGAGCATTTTTAATCGCTTTTAAGTCATTATGACGGAAAAGCGGCGGCCGTTTTCTCTCATCCGGCAAAAATAAAATCCCTTTGCCGGGATTTGACAAAGGGATTTAAGGGAATATTGAACTTATTTATTCGACCGATTGAAAGCGGTTAGTAATTATTTTCATACACCTCTCCGGGCTCGTCGTCCTGAGGGATATCGGGCACATCGGGGTTTTCATAGGGGTCGGGCTCGGTCGCTTCGGTCGTTTGATTTCGGGTGAAGAAGTTTATGGTGGTCACCGTATCATCGCCGCCCGAGGCAGGCCTTGTGAGCCAGCCGAACATATCGGGGCGTGTGGTGGTTTCACCGAAATCGTCTTCGTATTCATAGCCGTTTTCGGAAGGATCCCGATCCGTGTAATAATCGTAATTCTCGTTGTTTGAGGAGCTGTTGGTGCTGCCCCTCGCGAGGTCAATCGCAGAAATATGGTCGCTGCTTATCACGATATTCGTGGTGTCGTAGAGCGCGAGCTGAACCTCTCTGGCTGCCTTGACGTAATCCGCAATCCACACGTCAAGATAGCCCGTGTAGGTGCGGAAGCCGCTTATGCCGACTCTTACGTCGTCGCTCGGCTCAACCATGCCCACAATTTCGTAATTCATCCATTTATCGGTCAGAGCCGTGGTCGCAAGCGAAAGAATTTCGGAATATTTGTAATTCGTTGTGACGTAGGGCAGGAAGGTTTCAACAAGATTGTTGAGCTCGCTTATGGACGACGCCTTGACCTGCTTTACGACTGAGGCGATAACGTTCCTCTGGCGTCTCGTTCTTTCGATTTCGCTGTCGAGCTTTCTTATTCTCGAATAGATAAGCGCTCTCTTGCCGTTAAGAGTAACGGCGTCGCCGGATTCGAAGCCCTTGACCTGCGTCGTGCGGTTCATGTATCTCGCCTCGGCGTCCGTTATCGGCACGGTGACTCCTCCGAGCAGGTCGATGACCTTTTCAAACGAGCCGAAATCTATGGAAACGAAGTGGTCGATTTCTATTTTGTAATTGTCGGAGAGAACCTCCATTACCTTTGCGGGGCCTGCCCATGAATAGGCGTGATTCGTTTTGTCGTAGCGCTCGCTGCCCTTTATATCCATATAAGTGTAAGTATCTCTGAGGAAGGAGCAGAGGGTTATGCGCTTGGTCTTTGTGTTGACCGACGCCAAAATCATTGAGTCGGAGCGGTGGGAGCCGTCGTCGTTATCCTCGCCGATGAGCAAAACGTTAATAACGTTTTTGCTGTGGAGCTTTTCGCCGCCGTTGGTCGCCCAGGTTTTGATAAGATCTTTTATTGAATCCGCGCTCGCGATGTCATACATCGTTTCAAAATTCAGGTCTTCTTCCTGTGAGTCGGAAGCAAACGTTGCGTCGGGATCGCCTTCGTCGCCTGCGTTGTAGTTAATGAGCGAGAGCATTTTGCGAACGTAAGCGCCGCTCATTGCCGCAACAACGAGAATGAGGCATATAAGTATGCTGAGCAAAGCTTTGAGATTTCTTTTGCGGTTGCGAAGGAAAAAAGTTTTTGCTCTTTCTCTTTTATATTCGGCCTTCTCTTTGAATCCCGAAGGCTCGCTGGTTGAGGAAATATCCTCAAATTTTTCTTTTTTTGCCATTGAATCAATACCTCTTAACCGGGTAATTGGGCGTCAAACGGCAAAGATTTTTTATTCCCTGCCGTTTGTCAGACACTGCATTATATCACACGAGAAAAGAAAAATAAATATTAAATATATAATTTTACAAATTATTTTTATTTCGGCGAAAACGGTGACCGCAAAAAAGTCTTCAAACAGCTTGCTAATTGATGCCATAGGGATCGTATTTATTGCTTTTTCCTAAATTGCAATCCTCACACAAGGTACGAAGATTATTCCATTCTGTTTTTCCGCCCTTTGATACCGGTATGATGTGATCAACATGCAGCTTCACTCCATCAGCCTGTGAACGCCCACAAATTACGCATCTGAAGTTATCACGTTTCAAAATATCGTATCTTAACTCACTTGACAAAAGGCTGCGTTGATATTTTGCAAATTCACGCATAAATTCTTTCCTTGCTTTTTCAGACTGACAGTAATTGTATGTTCTTGCGACATCTTCGCATGAAAATATATAAGTTGTTCGCAGGTTCACTTGTTTCTTAGGACTGGTATAGCTTTTTAAAATTTTCAGATTATATCGTTTGAATTTTCTCTTAGAAGTGAGCTTGTTAAAAATATGATTTTCAATTACCCGATAGGTAAAATTACTTATCCCTGTATCAGCCGGTATAAGATATTTTTTCTTTTTTAATTCCTTTAGTTTTCTCTTATAAAGTCGATAATTATTTTCACTTGGATAAACTAACAGAGCTATTTTTCTAAAATAGTCTTCGTTATCGTAAATTAAAGAAATTAAAGCCTTTTCTCTGCTTATTTTATCAAAATGTTTTCTTGAACGGCATTCATATTTCAAATAATCACTTTTTGTATTGACTATGGGCGTTTCCTTTATTATTTTATTGAGCTCATGCAATTTAGGACTTGTGAGACGAACAATCATATTCTTTTTTCTTGACGATTTCAAATAGAATGTTGTGTTCTTTGCACAAGTAGCGCAAATTGTGCCCGGGATTATTTCACTTCCGCAGTTAGGGCAATATTTGCTGTTCAGATTTACTATTTCTAATTCAAAATCTGTTTTATCCTCCGCATTGTTTTTATCGTCATTATTAGATTCAAATGACTCGGTTGCCTTTTCTTTTTTTAATTGCAGAAAATTCTGAATTTTTTGAATTTCTTCGCTTCCGTTGTTTTGACACATTATTGATAAAAAGGCGACTGTTAAAATCGACAGAACAACAAACGCCGCGAATGAATTTTTTTCGCTAATAAGAAGTGCTACAACTACATTGAGTAAGTAAGGTGCTAAAAAGCACAAGAACCACAGCCTGTTTTCGACGGTAACGAAATGAATAAGTCCCCACGTCATAAGTCCGAATAAAACGACGCAGAAAGCACAAGACAAAACAGGTTCATTGCCATCGGCGATTAGTAGTACAAGGAAAAATCCTGTTAAAAATGAACTTGAGATGCTGAGAATAATAAAAATTAGATTTTTGCAAATGTGCTTTATATTCATTGCTTTGGTCTCTTTCTCAAATGTATTTATATCTGCCAGAGGAACGCGAAAGAAAATTCTTTTTCATCAAAGCTGCGCCGGGGCTCTCGCTCAAGGTAAGAGGCGTTGTCGGCGTGCATTTTATAATCGAGATGAACGTAGGTTTTGCCCGTTTCCTTCAGCTCGTCGTCGTGCTCCGTGAGATAGATTGCCTCGTCCGAATAGGGGCGCGCGGTGAAGAGCATTCCTTTATCCGAAAGGTCGGCAAAGCGCATGACGCAGCCGCTCGAATTTTGCACCGAGGCGGTCTTAACGGCGTAATGAGCGTTACATTCCGCGGGGCGGGCGTAATGCACGAAGTCTGCCTTAACGTTCGTTTCATATTCGCGCAGCATGCCGGAAACGAAACGGTCGGGGTAGCTGTCGTGAGGGCCGTAGCCGAGGTAAGCCGCCTTGTCAAATTCGCCCGGCATTTCAAAAGTAAAGCCGAATCTCGGCAAGGCAGGAGCGTTATCCGTCACCTTCGCGGCAACGTTCGCAAGGATTTCTCCGCCGGAGGTCACCGTGTAGGTAACGCGCGCTTTAACGGCGGGAGGCATCGCGGCGGCGGCGAACGAAAGCTCGGCGCCGATTATCGCCTTATCGGGCGTGAATTCTTCAAGAGAAAGGCGATAGCATTTTTGCCCGGCATGGTCGTAGCGGGCTCGCTCCCACGTCTCTTTGTTGCCGCAGTTCGGCAGCCAGGGGCGGAATATTGAGAGGCGAATATTTTCCGCAATGAGCTTTTCACCGCAGGTAATCGAGCTTATTACGCCTTTCGTTTTGTCAAACACAACGCGCTTTTCGCCGCATTTTATCGTGATTTGCGTGCGGCTTTCGGTTAAAGCGAGCGGAGCCTTCTCTTCTCTTTCGGGGAGAGAAACGAGCGCGTTATTAAGAATAAATTGCGCATGCCCCGTTTCATAGCCCGCTTTTGCCCACGGAGTGTCGTTCTTTTGCGTGAAATAAATATTAAGCGTTACGAAGCCGCCGGGCAAAGGCTCGTCAAAGAGAGCGTATTCCGCTTTTTCGCGAGGCTTGATGTCGAGCGAAGAGATTTGACCGCCGAATACGGGCTTGCCGTCTTTTTCGATTTCCCAGCGCAGAGCAAGGTCGTCAAAAGAGGTGAAATAACGCTTGTTTAAAACGGTGATTTTTCCGCTTTCGTAAGTCACTTCAAACGGCTTGTAGCAATCCTTCAAGTCAAAGTAGCCGGGGCGTTCGCGGCGGTCGGGATGCACCATGCCGTCAAGGCATGACATTCCGTCGTTTGGATAATCGCCGAAATCGCCGCCGAAACGGTAGCGCGGATTTTCCTTCGTGCCGATATTCGCGGCGTGGTCGGTGAATTCCCAGAAGCATCCGCCGCAGTAATTGTCATAATTTTCAAATTCCCTCCAGTGAAGAGGAATGTCGCCCGTGCCCCAGGCGGAAGAATATTCGCAATAGAAAAACGGCTTTGTCTGCATCGGGTCGTTAAGATATTCGTTAAGATAGTCGAGGGAGGCGTACATTCTGCTCTCAACGTCCGAAATGTCGCTGAAATCCCTGCCGACCCGCTCGCCGTATTCGAGCCTTGCGTTTTCGTAATGAATTATAGCGCTTTTGCTGCGCGAGCGGATGTATGCCGCCATAGAGCGGTGATTTTCGCCGCAGCCCGATTCGTTGCCGAGCGACCAGAATATGACCGAGCAATGATTTTTGTCGCGCTCAAAAAGCCTTGCCGCCCTGTCAACGCACTGCGCTTCCCACAAGGGCGTGTCGCACACGTGGCTCCAATAATCCCAATACCAGTCGCCGTAGTTGTAGCCCATGCCGTGCGTTTCAAGGTCCGCCTCGTCAACCAGCATGAAGCCCAGCTCGTCGCACATTTTAAGAAATCTCGGGTCGTTTGGATAGTGACTCGTTCTTATGGTATTAACGTTTGCGCGTTTTAATTGATACAGCTCCCCGAGCATTTGCTCCGGAGAAACGTAATATCCCGTTTCGGGCGAGGAATCGTGGCGGTTAACGCCCTTGAGCTTGAGCTTTTTGCCGTTAAGCAGCAGGCATTTGTCTTTTATTTCAACGCGTCTGAAGCCTATCGGCAGGCTGACGGTTTCTTCGCCCGCATAAATGAGCAGGGTGTAAAGGCGGGGCTGCTCGGCGTTCCAGAGCTCGGGCTCCGAAAGCTCAAACAAGAGCGGATTGCCCTCCGCTTTGCCGCAAAGCCCGCCTTCGGGAGAAAGAAGCTCGGCGCGGGCGTTAACTTCTCCGCATAAATCGAGCTTAACCGAAAGCGAAGCGCGCGAAAAGTCATACGAAATTTCCGTTTCGCAAAAGATGTCGCTGACGTGGGCTTTGTCGCGGGTGAGAATATAAACGTCGCGGAATATGCCGGAAAGTCGGAAGAAATCCTGGTCTTCCATATAACTGCCTGTGCAGTGCTTTATGACCAGAGCCTCAACGGTGTTTTCGCCGTCGCTCAGCAGGTCGGTAACGTCAAACTCGCTGTTTGCGTGGCTCACTTGAGAATATCCTGCCCACCCGCCGTTTATCCACAGATAAAAGCAGGACGACACGCCGTCAAAGTTGATATAATAGGATTTGCCGGTTTCCTTATTCAAATTGAACTTTCTGCGGTAAAATCCGCACGGAATAACGTCCGGCAGGTGCGGAGGGTCAACGGGGAAAGGATAATCCTGATTTATGTAATTCGGCGCGTCGTAGCCTCTGCCGGTGTAAAGCTGCCAGCAGGAAGGCACGCTTATTTTATCGGGGCATTCAACGCCGCCCGCAAAGTCCGGCTCCTCAATCGGCAGCTCTTCAACGTTTTCAAAAAAGCGAAAATCCCATTCTCCGTTAAGCGAAAGAAAGCGGGATGAATTTTCTCTGTCGCCCGAAGGGTTTTCCCCTGCGGCAAACGGAATAAAATACGCCCTCGGCGGCAATGCGCCCACGTGAGGAAATTCCGTCATGCGGTAAAAACGCTTTATTTCCATTTCGCAATTCTCCTTTTTAGGAAAATATATGATTGATTTTAGCACAAAAAGCGGCGCTTGTCGATAAGTTTTGCTCCGATTGAGTCTATATTCTTCCCGCTATTGACATATTTAATTTTGCGTTATAATATAAAACATAATATTCGACTTACCGGAGGGGAATTATGAGAATAGAGCAGCTTAAATACGTTATCGCCATTGCCGAAAACGGCTCTTTCAACAAAGCCTCTGAAATGCTTTACGTCGCTCAGCCCTCGCTCACAAATTCAATAAGAGAGCTTGAAAAGGAAATCGGCATCATTATTTTTAACCGTTCCGGCAGAGGAGTTACTCTCACAAACGACGGCTTGGAGTTTTTGCAAAACGCCAGGCAGGTCGTGCATCAATACGATATTCTCGAAGAAAAATATACGGGCGGCGGTTCAATAAAAAAGAAATTCGGCATATCGGCTCAGCACTATTCCTTTGCCGTTAAAAGCTTTGTCGAGATGGTGAAACAGCTTGACACGGCGGAATATGAATTCGCGATAAGAGAAACCAAAACGAGAGAAGTTATCGACGACGTTGCGTCGGGTAGAAGCGAGATAGGAGTTCTTTATCTGAGCAGCTTTAACCGCAAAGCTTTGGAAAAGCTTTTCAGAAGCAATTCGCTCGAGTTCACCCCTCTCATAGAGTGCGACGCTTTCGTATATTTATGGAAAGGGCATCCGCTCGCCGGCAATAAGTCAATAACCTTTGAAGAGCTTGCCGATTACCCCTGCCTGTCGTTTGAGCAGGGGGCGGACGCTTCATTTTACTTTGCAGAGGAAATACTGAGCACGGCGGAATATCCGAGAACCATAAAAGCCAACGACCGCGCGACCATGCTGAACCTCATGGTGGGCATTAACGGCTACACGCTTTGCTCGGGAATAATCAGCGAGGAGCTGAACGGCTCCGATTACGTGGCGGTGCCGTTTGACTCAAAGGGCGTGTCGGAAGACAGCAAAATGGAAATAGGATATATTCTTAAAGAAAACATGCTGCCGAGCCGCGTCGCGCTGACGTATATAGGCGAGCTTAAGAAATATCTCGGCGTTGAATGACAGTATAAACGTATAAAGTGAAAACGAAAATGCAGTGCTCAGTTATAGCCTCAGGCTATAACTGAGCATTTACATAGGATATTGGACAAATCGGAAAACGGGATGTATAATAACCTTGCAATCAGGCGGAGAACGGCAGTCAAAAATCACACAGCCGGTTCGCCCTTCACATAGAAAGGAAAATCAAAATGACAATCGAAATCAAAAAGAACATCCTCAAAACGCGAATGCGATGTTTTTAAACTTTAAAACTTCTTTCTTTCAAAAATTCCTCACTACCTAACAATAAAACAGAAAACGGTATAACCCCAAAAACAAAATTTAAAATCAAAAGGAGAAACAATCATGAGTAACTATAAATTTGAAACCCTTCAGCTTCACGTAGGCCAGGAACAGGCAGACCCCGCAACCGATTCCAGAGCAGTTCCCATTTATCAGACCACTTCTTACGTTTTCCATAATTCGGCTCACGCAGCCGCCCGCTTCGGTCTTGCAGACCCCGGCAACATTTACGGCAGACTTACAAACTCCACCCAGGACGTGCTTGAAAAGAGAGTTGCCGCTCTCGAAGGCGGCGTAGCAGCTCTCGCAACCGCTTCCGGCGCCGCGGCGATCACTTACGCCATTGAGGCGCTCGCAAGCAAGGGCGACAACATCGTTGCTCAAAAGACCATTTACGGCGGCAGCTTCAATCTGCTCGCTCACACCCTTCCCAACTACGGCATCGACACCACGTTTGTTGATATACACAATCTTGATGAGGTTAAGGCTGCCGTTAAGCCGAACACCAAGGCGATATTCATTGAAACCCTCGGCAACCCCAACAGCGACATCCCCGACATTGACGCTCTTGCCGAAATAGCTCATTCAAACAACATTCCTCTCGTAATTGACAACACCTTCGGCACGCCTTATCTCATCAGGCCCATCGAGCACGGCGCGGACATAGTTGTTCACTCCGCAACCAAATTCCTCGGCGGCCACGGCACCACTCTCGGCGGCATAATCGTTGACTCCGGCAAATTTGACTGGGCTGCGAACGCCGATAAATACCCAGCGATCGCAAAGCCCAACCCCAGCTATCACGGCGTGGCTTTCACAGCGGCGGCAGGCGCGGCGGCATACGTTACTTACATCAGAGCAATTCTGCTCAGAGATACCGGCGCAGCGATTTCTCCCTTCAACGCATTCCTTCTTCTCCAGGGCATTGAAACTCTTTC
The DNA here is from genome assembly GCA_905235625.1 of uncultured Clostridia bacterium. Lineage (GTDB taxonomy): Bacteria > Bacillota > Clostridia > Oscillospirales > Acutalibacteraceae > CAG-177. The sequence goes on along the minus strand of CAJOLX010000014.1, from coordinate 22,177 downwards.
CCTTCGTCTTGAGCGCCATGCGGAGAACACCAAGAAGGTCGTTGAATATCTCGCAAATCATCCGCTCGTTGAAAAGGTCAATCATCCTTCTCTTCCCGATCATCCTCAGCATGAGCTTTACAAGAAGTATTTCCCGAACGGCGGCGCTTCAATATTCACATTTGATATAAAGGGCGGCCAGGCGGAAGCTCACAAATTCATCGACAATCTTGAGATATTCTCACTGCTTGCAAACGTTGCGGACGTTAAGTCCCTCGTAATTCACCCCGCGACCACCACGCACTCACAGCTTTCTGCCGAAGAGCTTGAGGATCAGGATATCCATCAGAACACCATTCGTCTTTCAATCGGCACCGAGCACATAGACGACATTATCGCAGACCTTGAAAAAGGCTTTGCGGCTCTTAAATAAAAAAGATTTTTGACATAGAAACCTCCGATTTTCATCGCCCGCAGCTAACCGTCTGCGGGCGAGCTTTTGTTTAAATGCCATATTGCGCGGAGCGAAAAATTGTGATAGTATTTAATAAGAATACAACCTAAAGGAGATTTCAAAATGGGAACTTACGAAAGCTTTAAAAATTCAAACAGCGGCAAAAGCGTTGACGTCACCTTTGCCGCGGAGCCCGCAACGCTTGCGGAGTTTGCCGCCTTGCCGCAGACCGCACTCTCTTCGCCCTTTGACGCCGCCGCAATGACCGTGCTGGCGTTTGCCGTTTACGCAAAAAACAGAGACGCAGGCATAGAAATGGTGAATTTCCTCAAAGGCCCGAGACCGCTCAGCCCCATGGAGCTGCAGTTTATAAGAGACAGATTTATGGATAAGGACTACGTGCCCCGCTCCTATTTTGCCGGCTCCTCGCCCGAAAACGACTATACGCCCGCCCTGCCTCTGACCGTAACCGTAAGCGAAAATCCTTATTCTTATCAGAACGAAGGCTATGCGGATATCTACGTAAAGTCATCCGGCGCCGACAGCCCGAGATACATCCGCCTGAGAGAAGCCAAAGACGGCAAATGGTATCTCTGGGAGCAGTTTATCCTCGTGGACGTAAGACAGCCCGAAAGCCAAAACCCCTGGGCGTAATCGCTTGAGCCGGGCAGGTTAAGCAAAAAGCAAATAACCGGTTGTCCTTATCGGACAAACCGCGCCGAAATGAATTGCGCCTGCCGGCGCGTGAATTGACCTGCGGTCATGAATTGTGCCTTCGGCACATGAATTGCACTGCGTGCATGAATTGCCCTGCGGGGCATAAAGGCGCAATTCAATTCACGGCGAAGCCAAATCATGGCGACAGCCAAATCATAACGGCACAGCCGTCAATTTATAAAAATCAGCTCGCCGAATCCTCGGCGGGCTGATTTAACTACCTAATCATTTCAGTTTGCGTTTCTTTTGATCTTTTTGGTCGTTGTCATAACGAAATCGTTGGGGCGAACGTAAAAGCTTTTAATCTTTTTAAAATTAGGCACGGAAGCGTTGACCTCGTCAACGACTTTCTTTATAATCGCCTGAATTTCGCCGTCGTTCGGCTCTTTGTCGATATATTCCTTTATTTCCTCTTTGTCGGGGAATATCTGAGCGTGAACCCGGAGCTCTCCCTGCTCGTTCTTTTTGCCCTCCACCATTGCGGAAGAAACGAACGGGCTCTTGCAAAGGTGATATTCGAGCTCTTCGGGATAAATGTTTTTGCCGTTGCTGGTGACTATCACGTTCTTGCTTCTGCCGGTTATGTGATAATATCCGCGCTTGTCAACAAAGCCGAGGTCGCCCGTGTGAAGGAATCCGCTGCCGTCGAGCACTTCTTCGGTGGCTTCGGGATTTTTGTAATATCCCTTCATAACCATGCCGCCCTTAACGCAAAGCTCACCCACGCCGTTTTCATCCTCGTCGATGATTTTTGCTTCAACGCCCGGCAGAGGCTCGCCGATAGAGTCAACGGTGCGCACGAAGTCGTTGTTGATTATTGCGAGCGGCGCGCATTCTGTGAGGCCGTAGCCGAAAATGACCTGAATGCCGAAAGCGTCAAAATCCTTTATTATCTGCGGGTCTATGGGCGCTCCTCCGCAGATTATGAGCCTCATATTGCCGCCGAAAGTGTCTTGAATCTCTTTGAAAAATACTTTTTTGAGGTCTATGCCGAATTTATCCGCGGCGCGGCAGATCGCGGCGCCCACTTTGAACTGAAGCTCGCCGAAGCGCTTTTTCTTAACGGCCTTCATCAGCTTGCTGTGCACCGTTTCAAGCAGCAGCGGCACGGCGACGAAAACGCTGGGGTTAAAATCCGCCATATTTCTCAGCACGTATTTCAGGCTGTCGCAGAAGGTGACCTCCGCGCCCGAATAAACGGCGAAGAATATGATTATCGAGCTCTCAAAGGTGTGGTGCAACGGCAAAAGAGAAATGCCGCGGTCTTCGGGATTTATCTTAACTACCTTCATTGCGGAGAGGATTTCGAAGGCGAAATTATTCTGGCAGAGCATAACGCCCTTTGAAGTGCCGGTAGTGCCGGAGGTAAAGAGCAGGGTGCAGAGCTTATCCGGCTGCTGCTCATAGCTTTTGTAAAGCTCATATCCCGCGGCGTTCATATCAATGCCCTTTTGAACGAAGGCGTCAAAATCTTCAATATCATCTCTTTCTTCGCCCGAGCCTTTTATGCGGATGAGCCTGTAATCGGCAAATGCCGAAACGTCGTGCTCTTTTAGAAAATGATCGTCGCAAATGAGAATTTCGGAATCGGAGGCTTTGAGAATGCCGAGAATATCATCCTCGTGAAGCTCTTTGTCGATAGGCACGATAACGTTGCCCGAGCATATTACCGAGAGATAAGTGAGGCAATATTCATAGCAGTTGTTGGAGCAAATCGCTATTTTCGCATCGGAGAGACCTTCGCTGAGCAGAGCGGTGACCATGCCGTTTATTTTCTCTTGATATTCGTTGTAGGTGATGCAAACCTGCTCTGAGCCGCGCTTAATTCTGAAAGCGTTTCTCTCGCCGAAAAGAGCAACGGAATTGTCAATAAGCTCTCTTATATTGCCGAAATCTCTGGTTTCATACAAAGGATGATGCATACGAGAATAGACCTCCGGAAAGTGAAAAAACAAAAATTAACTATTAAATGGGCTGCCCTGGAAACGGAAACAGCCCACTTTTTGGAGCAGGGTACGGGAGTCGAACCCGCCGCTGAGGCTTGGGAAGCGTCTGTATTACCGATATACTAACCCTGCAAAAATATGTGTAAATAATATCATAATCTGTTGCAAAAATCAACCGAAAAAGTTTTTGCCCGAGGCGCAAAAAACAAAAGTTTACAAAAAGTTAACGAGTGACTTTTCAAAACCGCGGCAGTTTGTAACGCCGTAAACCAAAGAGAAATTGATTGACGAAAACCGTATTAAGCATTAATTATTTCATAACGGAAGATTAAGATTTGCCTATCGCGTAAAGAGCCGCTCCGCAAGCCGCTTCTTCACGGCAATCGGACATCTTAATCGGCATGCCGAAAAGCTTTTCAAAGCGCTCCTGCAGATATTTGTTTTTGCGAAGGCCGTTTCCCGAGCCTGTCAATTCATAATCGGCGCCGCCCGCGTTTTTGTAGCCGAGATACATATCGTAAAGCTCTCTTGCCATGCCGTTGAGCATGCCCCAAAGCAAATGGCGGGGAGTGAAATTGTCGGTGTCAAGACCCGTTATGCTGCCGCGAAGATCGGGATTTTCCCTCGTGCCTTGAAACAGAGGGCTGACTGTCGGGATATTATCGGGCATTCCTTCGCTCAGAATTTCAGCCATTGCGTCGTAACAGCTTTCGGGCGATCGGCCCGTTATTTCTTTAACGGATTCTCTGAAAAAGCGCTCGAGCAGAGCGTAAGCCCTGCCGCCGCAAAGGGAAGCGCCGACGATAAGGTATCCGCCGCCCGGGAAGGGGCGGGTGTCAAGCCCGGGGCATTCCATATATTCTTCCGTGTAGGCGGAAAACTGACTGCCCGTGCCCACATTTATGAGCATGGTTTCACGCCTGCCGCCGGACGCGCCTATAAAGCTCGCCTGATTGTCGCCTATCGCGGCGTAAACGGGCACCGAGCCTTTGTAAAAGCCGATAGGGCTGCCGTCCGAAATCTTCGGAAGAATTGCGGGGCTCATGCCGGCTTTCGCAAACGCTTCGGCGTCAAAGCAGTTCTTTTTTAAATCAAACAGCCCGAAGCTCGCGCCGTCAGTTGAGTCCGTAACGGACGAAGAATTGCCGCAAAGCGACATTGCGATATAGTCGTGAACCGTGCAGAAAACCGCCGCGTTTTCGGGCGCAATGCCGTTTTTTACATTGTAAAAATGAGTGACGGAGCCGTAGCCCGACGAAACGCCGTATCCCGTCAGCTCGCCGAGGTAAGCGGCGTAAGAGCGGCAAGAATCATAGGGCAGATTTCCGCGCCCGTCCTGCCAGGTGTAAAGAGGGCTCAGAGGCGCGCCTTCGCCGTCAAGATAAAGAATGCCGTGCATCTGCCCCGTAACGCCTATTTTGGCTATATCCGGGTGCTTTTCAAAAAGTTCGTCCGCCGCTTTTAAAGCCGCGTCGCGTATTATATTCGGGTCCTGCGCTTTTTCCCATTGATTGGCGGCGACCAAAGCGGAGTTATTCGGCGCCGTAACGCTGTCAAGCAAAACGCCGTTTTCCACGACAGCGGCGCACACGGTGGTTGTGCCTGCGTCAATTCCGAGAGCCTTCATACGCTCACCTCAACAGCTTGTGGATGCGGGATCCAGCCTGAGAATTATATCCTCCTGAATGGCGGGGCTGAGATCGAGGAAGTTTACGAACGTGCCGTGAATGCGCATGATGTACACTCCGCTCGGAGCGTATTTTTCGGGCTCCGCCAAAACCTTGCGCAAAGTTTCCGCCGTGGTGACGTTAACGTAAAGATAAAACGGCGCGCGTTTGTCGTTGAATTTATTGAAAAACAGAGGCTCAAGCACCCGGGTGTAAAACTGAGCGCCCTTTTCCTCGTCGGTGTCCGCGGTGAAATATTTCGGGTCAATGCCGAAATGAGAGGCGCATCCTCCGTTGAATTTTTCAAACGGAAGCCTCATTGTAGACAGCGTGCGGAAGCCGAGCCCCGAGCCCGCCGTGCTGAACAGCGGGTCAATGCCGTAGCCCATCTGCTCCCTTGCGCCGCGCCCGTCGGGGGTCGCTCCCACCCAGTAGCCGTAGGTGAGATGAGTCGAGGGCGAGCTCCAGTCCGGTCTGAACGGATTGCCGAGGTAGTTTTTAAGACCTCCGACCATGTCTGAAACCTTTGCGGCAATTTCCGCCGCTTCTTCGTCCGCTTCGGGTATGTTGTTGCCGTATTTGGGGCAGGCCTTGAGATATTCTCTGAGCTCCTCGTAGCCTTCAAAGTTGCATTTGCAGGCGTCAATGAGATTTTGCGCGTCCTCCGGGCGCTCTTTAAGCAAGCGGTCGACTGCGACGAAGGAATCGGCGATTATCGAAAGCCCGTGAATGAGGCAGCCGCTGCCGTTGTAGGGCGTGCCCTGATGACGGGTGTCGCGAACGTCGTAGCCTGAATCCGCTCCGCCTTCAAAACAGCTCAAAAACGGAACGGGCAGCAGCGAAAGAGCGCGTGACGCTCCGTTTGCGGCGTCGCGCATTTTTTCGCAGACGAATTGCAGATTTTCATAGAAGAGGGGGCGCAGATTTTTGAGAATATATTCGGCGTCATAATCCGTCTGAGGGCCGATTTGCGCGCCCGTAATCGCGGATTTGCCGCCCGTGAGAGTCAGCTCAAGCACCTTGCCCATATTGAGCCAGCTGTTGGTGGTGTTCGCGTTGTCTTTGCCCATTATCAAAGGCTCCTGACAGCCCGCTACTGAATAGGCGGGCAGGTCCTCCGCTTTAACGCCGTGCTCGCCGAGAGTTTCAAACAGCGAATCGTCATTGAAGAAAGAAGGCGTGAGCATGCCGGGCGTGAAGAAGAAACGGCCCATTTCTTCATAAAGCCTGTGAGGAGTGTTCTTATGCACCTTCACCGAGAGAATCGGCTGCGGCAGCTTCATGTCGTAATAAGCGTCAAGAATGGCGTAGCTCATCTCGTTTGTGAGGTCGTTTCCGTCAACGTCTCTGCCGCTTATGAGCACGTTTTGAGATATTGCCCAGCTTCTCTCGCCCACGTTAAAGAATACGAGAAAATGCTTAAACAGAGCGGCGGCCTCATCGCGGCTTAAATTATCGGCGGCGCGGTAGGGCTCAAAAATGCGGTCGGCGTTTCCTACGGAGAACGCAAAGGGATTCGGAGCCTGCTCGAGGCACATCACCTGCCAGAGAAAAACGTAAGACTGCATCGCTTCATAAAGATTTTCCGCTCCGTATTCCGGCACTTTGCGCAGGGTTTCTTCCATAATTTCAAGCTCTTGCCTGCGGCTGCCCGAGGCGGTTTCTTTGAGCGACGAGGCAAGGTCTGCGTAGCGGTTCGCCAGAATGACCGAGCAGTTAAGGCTCTTCTGCATTGCTTTAAGATTGGTCTTTTGCTCCCCGGTCAAATCCTCTTTTTCAATTTTTTCGCCGATTTTTTCAATGAGGGTTTTTACGCCGTATCTGAGCGCGGGCTGAAAATCGGGTATCATGTGGCCCGTAACCTGTTCAATAAAAAACGCGACCTCTTCGGTGTATTCCGAATATTCTCCGTAAACCTCATTGAGCGCCTTGACGTAAGGCGTTTGAGCGTAGCGCTCGCGCATGGCGGCTATGCGCTTCTCTGGAATTTCCTCGGTCGGGGTGGCATAGTCGTAAACCTCCAGAGGGTTGCAGTAACCTCTGAAAGTTTCAACCTTGAACGCGGGATTTATGAGGGCGTAGCTCGCGGCGAACGCATCGCGCTGAGTGCCCGCTAAAATTGCGTTTTCGCTTATTTCAATGGGAATGTTTCTTATAACGGCTTCAAGCTCAAAGGCGGCGCGCATTTCGGGCTCTGCGTCTTTATGCTTTTCCGCCTCGTCCGATGCGATTTCTTTTGCGAGAAACCATCCGTTCAGTATCTTGTGGCTTTTGCGCTCTTCAATATAAAGCGCCTTCGCTTTTTCGGTCAGCTTGTCGGGGCCGACAGTCTGAAACAATTTCATTTTATTCATTCCTTTCGCATCGTTAAGTTTTTATAACGGTTATACCGGAGTTTTCAAGGATTTTTTTGAATTTAATCAGGCGTTCGCCGCCGACCTTCGCCTGCTCAGTCATTTTGTAGTCAACGCCGAGCGCGCCGTATTTATCCTTGCCGTATTCGTGATAAGGCAAAAGCTCAACGGTGAAATCGCCTTCGGATTTTAAGCCGCCGAAGAGAGCGGCAAACTGCTTTGCGTCCTCTTCCTCCGCGTTGAACCCGCCTATGAGCGGAATGCGAAGAGCGGTTTTTTGCCCCTGCGCGAGAGCAATTTTGATGTTTTCGAGCGTCATCTCGTTTGAAAGCCCCGTGACCTGCTTGTGCTTAACCGGGTCGTAGTGCTTTACGTCCGCAATGAGCAGGTCAAGATAGGGGAACAGCTCGGGCAGGCGGGCGCAAATTCCGTTGGTTTCAATGCAGGTGTTTACGCCGTTTTCATGAAGGCGGCAAAGCAGCTCCTTGACCGCTTCAAACTGAACGGTCGCCTCTCCGCCGGTGAGGGTAACGCCTCCGCCGTCAAAAAACATCATTTCGCTGCGCTTTACCTCGTCAACTATCTCGTCAACGGTATAAGCGGCGCCCGAGCCCGATACGAGACCTTCGGGATTTGAACACCACGGGCAGCGCAAATTGCAGCCCTGCAAATGATAAACGAGCCTGTTTCCGGGGCCGTCCTGCGAAAAATTAAAGCCCTTTTGAAAAATTCTTATCTCCATATTACCTCTCGCCCAAAGGCGCCGCGCCAATCCGATAAGTAGATACAATAATACGTTTAAATTATATAGCAAGGCTCGGATTTTGTCAAGTGACTTGACAAAAAAGCAAAGAATGATATAATTATTTGAGACAGAATTGAAATCAGCCCGATTTAGGAGGGATAGCTTTGCAAAATGCCGATAAAAGCCCGTATCTGCCCGTATTTTTCAGAAGGAACCGTGTTTTCAGAGTTTACAGAGGCGGCAAGCTCTTTCACGAGCTGCTCGGCGACCCCGCCGAAGACGGCAATATGCCCGAGGAATGGATTTGCTCGAGCGTAAGAGCCATAAATCCGGGCAGAACCGACCCTCTCGAGGGCATTTCTTTGAGAGAAGAGGACGGCAAGCCGTTTAGCGAGCTTATCGCCGAAAATAAAGAGGCTTATCTCGGCGAGCGGGATGACGTCGGCGTGCTCGTCAAATACCTTGACAGCGCCGTTCGCCTGCCGATGCAGGCGCACCCGACGAGGGCTTATTCCGAAAAGCATTTTAACTCTACTTACGGCAAGGCTGAGGCGTGGCTCGTGCTTGCTACACGCCCCGGCGCCTGCATATATTTCGGCTTTGACAGGCGGGTGAGCAAAGAGGAATTTTCGCTCGCCGTTGACAAGAGCGAAACGGATAAAGAGATAATGACCTCTTTCGTGAACCGTGTGCCCGTCAAAAGCGGAGATGTGTTTTTCGTCGGCGCGGGAGTAATTCACGCGATAGGAGCGGGCTGCCTCATTCTCGAGGTGCAGGAGCCGACGGATTTCACAATCCAGCCGGAGCATTGGTGCGCCGATTACAAGCTCAATGACAGGGAAATGTATCTCGGGCTCGACAAAGAAACAGCTCTCGAATGTTTCGACTTTGAAAAATACGGCGCCGCCGCTCTCGAAAGCGGCAGAAAAGAGCCGAAAGTCCTCTCAAATTCGGGCGGCGTGCTCGCGGAGGAGCTCATCGGGCAAAGCGAAACGCCCTGCTTCTCGATGAACAGATTTTCAATCGAAAAAGCTCAAATGACCCTCGCCGCTCCCGCATCCGTCTGGATATGCGTTGAAGGCGAAGGCAAGGTTATTTCGGACGGATATGATAGAAAAATCGGAGCGGGTGAATATTTCTTCCTGCCCGCCGCTGCCACAGGCAAATGCGCCGTTTCAACAGGCGGCAAAATAAAAATGGTTTGCTGCAAAGGCGGCGACTGAAACACGGAGTAAGCGAAAATGGGCAAAAGCGCGAGAAACGCCGAATATACCAAAGAATACAACAGAAAAATGTTTTTGCGGCTGCTCCGATCAAAGCCGATGTCACGGGCGGAAATCGCAAGGCAGATGGGCCTTACACGCTCCGCGGCGTCGCTCATAGCGGACGAGCTGCTCGAAGCTGGCATAATCGCGGAGTCCTCCACCTGCGAAACGCAGAGGGGCCGCACTCCCGTGCCGCTCGTTTTGAGAGCCGACGCCGGCTGCGCGGTGGGCGTTTATCTTAACCGCGACGGCTGCACGATAGGCGCAGTCGATTTTGCGGGCGGCGTTTTTGCCAAGCGGCGAATCCGCCTTGAAAGCGGCGCTCCCGACGGGCTGAACGCCCTCGCCGAAGAAATCAAAGCAATCATAAGAGAAACAAATTTGCCGCGCGAAAAAATTATCGGAGTGGGAGTTTCCGCTCCGGGACCTCTCGACGGCGAAAGGGGCATGATAATCAATCCTCCCCGCTTTGACCTTTGGCACAATACCGAAATAACGGGCATTTTAAGCTCCGCTCTCGACCTGCCCGTTTACCTTGAAAACAACGCGACAAGCCTCGCTCAATATAATCTTGATAAACCCGAAGCGAACGGCAGCAGAAACTTCTTGCTGCTGCTCGTTGACAGCGGAGTGGGCTCGGGAATTATCGCGGACGGTCAGGCGCTGAAGGGTGCCGGCAGCTTCACGGGGGAGCTCGGCCACGTCACCATAAATTACAGGGGCAAAAAATGCGCTTGCGGCAACAGAGGCTGCCTTGAAGCCTACGCCGCAATACCGAATTTGCTCGAAGGCACCCGCTTTGAAAGCTGGAAGCAGGTAACAGACGAATCCGACAATGAGAGCGACGCCCGGGATTTAATAAAGCTTGAAGCGGAATATCTCGCCTCGGGAATTGCCTCAATGGCAAACGTTATAAGCATTGATACCGTGCTGCTCGCGGGCGATTTGCTCTACGGCTCGGAAAAGCTCATCCCCGCTATGGAGAAAGGCATTAACAGCCGCATTCTGAGAAGAAACAGCATTCCCGTCAGAGTTCTGCCATCCTGCGCCGGAGAAGACGTAAACGTTAAATCCGCCGCCGACATAGTATTCGAAAGATACCTTGCAGTATAAGAGCAAAACAAGAACCGATAAGTCCTTCCGTTTTCGTTCCGATTTGTGCCGGCTTTGCCGATTCATTATTTTGAAAACCGATAAAAACTTCAGCCGGGGCTGTCAAAAGACCAGCCCCGGCTGCTTTATACCGCTTTTGATTCGATTCGTCAAAGGAAAGCAAAGCTTACTCCCACTCCACTGTGGCGGGGGGTTTGCTTGTGACGTCATAGACGACTCGGCCGACGGAATGAACCTCGTTGGTTATTCTGGCGCTTGCTCTGGCGAGCACGTCGTATGGCAGGCGCGACCAGTCGGCGGTCATGAAATCGTCGGTTGAAACGGCTCTGAGGGCTACGGTGTAGCCGTAGGTGCGCGCGTCGCCCATAACGCCGACGGTGCGGTTATTGGTGAGCACGGCAAAATACTGATTAACGTCGCGCTCAAGGCCTGCGTTCAAGATTTCCTCGCGGAAAATGGCGTCCGCAAGGCGCAGAGTGTCGAGCTTCTCTTTCGTGATGTCGCCCATAACTCTTATCGCGAGGCCGGGGCCCGGGAAGGGCTGGCGCCAAACGAGCTCATAAGGTATGCCGAGCTCTATTCCGACGGCTCTAACCTCGTCCTTAAAGAGGTTTCTCAGCGGCTCGACTATCTCGTCAAAGTCGATAACGTCCGGCAGGCCGCCCACGTTGTGGTGGCTCTTGATGACCGCAGCGTCGCCCGCGCCGCTCTCAACAACGTCGGGGTATATGGTGCCCTGAACGAGCACCTGCACCTTGCCTATTTTTTTTGCTTCTTCTTCAAAGACGCGGATAAATTCCTCGCCGATTATCTTTCTTTTCTTTTCGGGCTCGGTAACGCCCTCGAGCTTTGCGAGGAACCTGTCGCTCGCGTTAACTCTGATGAGGTTAAGGCCCATCTTGGTTTTGAAGGTGTTTTCAACTATGTCGCCCTCGTCCTTGCGCAAAAGACCGTGGTCAACGAAAACGCAGGTGAGGTTGTCGCCTATCGCCTTGTGGAGCATAACGGCGGCAACGGAGGAATCCACTCCCCCGCTCAGGGCGCAGAGCACTCTCTTGCCCTTGAGAGTTTCGCGGTATTTTTCAATCGAAGACGCGGCAAAATTCTCCATAGTCCACTCGCCCTTGCAGCGGCAGACGTCATAAAGGAAATTGTGAAGGATCGCTTTGCCGTATTCGGTGTGAGTGACCTCGGGGTGGAACTGAACGGCGTAGAGATTTCTGCTCTCGTCGCACATCGCGGCAACGGGGCAGTTATCGGTTGAAGCGATTATCTCAAAATGTGCAGGCGGAGTTTTCACGTAATCCGTGTGGCTCATCCAGCAAACGCTTTTTTCGGGAACGTTTTTAAACAGAGGGCTCTGCTTAACGGTCAAATCCACTTTGCCGTATTCGCTGATGCTGCCGGCGGAGCAAATCTCTCCGTTTTCCATATAAGCCATGAGCTGGCAGCCGTAGCAAATGCCGAGCACGGGTATTCCGAGGTTCAAAACGGCAGGGTCAAAATGCGGCGACGAAGGGTCGTAAACGCTGTTTGGCCCTCCGGTGAAAATTATGCCGGCATAGCCTTCGGAGGCTATTTTGTCCGCGGTTATTTTGCTGTAAGCTTTTATTTCGGCGTAAACGTGCTCATCCCTTACGCGCCTTGCGATAAGCTGATTGTACTGGCCGCCGAAATCAAGAACGAGAATTTTTTCCATATATCGTTACCTTCAAGTCAAACGTTGATGTCCGGATTGGTTCTTTCAGCCTGCGCTATAACGGGGGCAAGCTCGTTTACGTAAGCCTCCGCCTGCTCGGGGCAGCGGCCGATATAGAGCGACGGGTCAAGCACCGCTTTAAGCTCTTCTTCCGTGAGGTCAAATTCCGGTCTCGCGGCAAGCAGCTCAAGCAGATTGCAGCTTTCGCCCGCTTTCATTCTTGCGGTGGCTTCCATTGAGCACACTCTTATGACCTCGTGCAGCTCCTGGCGGTTGCCGCCGCGCTTAACGCCTTCCATAAGGATATTTTCTGTAGCTATGAACGGAAGATATTCCATAACGGTGCGCTCAACGATTTTTTCGTTTACGACCAGGCCGTTAGTAACGTTTTGAGCGAGCCTCAAAACGGCGTCGGCGCAAAGGCAGCCCTCCGGCACGGAAATTCTGCGGTTCGCGGAGTCGTCCAGAGTTCTTTCAAGCCACTGCGTGGAGGCGGTCATGGGAGCGTTGAGAGCGTCCGCCATGAGATAGCGTGAAAGAGAGCATATTCTTTCGCTTCTCATCGGGTTGCGCTTGTAAGCCATTGCGGAGGAGCCTATCTGATTCTTTTCAAACGGCTCTTCAAGCTGCCTGTCATGCTGCAAAAGGCGAATGTCGTTTGCCATTCTGTAGCAGCTCTGAGCTATCGAAGAGAGCACGTTGAGAATTCTCGAATCGAACTTTCTGGGATAGGTCTGGCCGCTTACGGAGAAGCATTTTTCAAAGCCGAAATCCTTGCAGATGAGGGCGTTCATTTCGTCGATTTTTGCCGTGTCGCCCGAGAAAAGCTCAACGAAGCTCGCCTCGGTGCCCGTGGTGCCGCGGCAGCCGAGCAGCTTCATGGAGCCGATAACGAAATCAAGCTCCTCGAGGTCGGACGCGAAATCCTGGAGCCAGAGGGTGGCTCTTTTGCCGACCGTAACGAGCTGTGCGGGCTGATAATGAGTGTAGCCGAGAGTGGGCAGAGATTTGTATTTGAGCGCAAAATCCGAAAGATTTGCCATAACGCCGAGCAGCTCTTTTCTGAGATAAAGCAGAGCGTCGCGATAAATTATCATATCGGCGTTATCCGTCACGTAACAGCTCGTTGCGCCCAGGTGAATTATGCCCGCCGCGCCGGGAGCCGCTTTGCCGTAAGCGTAAACGTGAGCCATAACGTCGTGGCGCACTTCCTTTTCTCTTGCGGCGGCAACGTCAAAATCTATGTTTTCAACGTTTTCTTCAAGTTCCTTCACCTGCTCTTCGGTAACGGGCAGGCCGAGCTTCATTTCGGCTCTCGCAAGCGAAACCCAGAGCCTTCTCCAGGTGACTATTCTCGTTTTGTGAGAGAAGAGCGAGAGCATATAATCGCTGGCATATCTTGAGCTCAGCGGAGATTCGTATTTATCGTACATTCGGCAAACTCCTTATCTGATGATTATGCTGTCGCGCTCCGGGCCGACCGAAACGTATTTGATGAAGCAGCCTATGCGCTCCTCAACGTAAAGCACGTAGTCCTGAGCAGCCTTGGGCAGGTCTTCCCATTTGCGGCAAGACGAAATGTCGGTTTTCCAGCCTTCAAGATATTCCGTAACCGGCTCCGCGTCGGGCAGAGCGCTGGGGAACGGGAATTCGTCCGTGAGCTCGCCGTAGAGCTTGTATCTTGTGCAAACGGGGATTTTATCGAGATAAGAGAGCACGTCAAGCTTTGTGAGCGCTATTTCCGTTGCGCCCTGCACCTCAACGCCGTAGCGGGTGGCGACGATGTCGATGGGGCCTACCCTTCTGGGTCTGCCCGTTTTCGCGCCGTATTCAAAGCCTGCTTCGCGCAGCTTGTCCGCTTCTTCGCCGAACATTTCGCAGGTGAACGGGCCTTCGCCAACGCACGTGGAATAAGCCTTGACAACGCCTATAACGTCTTCAACCCTCGCGTTTGTGAGCCCGCTGCCCACGGGAGCGTAAGCCGCCACGGGATTTGACGAGGTGGTGTAGGGAACTATGCCGAAATCGAGGTCTCTGAGCGAGCCGAGCTGAGCCTCAAAGAGTATTCTTTTATCCTGCTTGTAAGCGTCGCGCAGGTAAGCGCCCGTGTCGCAGATATAGGGCTTTATCTTTTCACCGTAATCGTTCACCCATTCGAGCAGCTCTTCCATAGTGACCGCCGGAGCGCCGTAAACGCGCGTGAGAGTGAGATTTTTCCACTCAAGCAGGTCGGCAAGGTGCTCTTTGAGCTTTTCGGGGTAAAACAGCTCGCCCGCGAGCACGGTTTTCTTTTGATATTTATCGCTGTAAAACGGAGCTATGCCCTGCTTTGTGGAGCCGTATTGCTTATCGGCAAGTCTTGCTTCCTCAAGGCCGTCAAGCTGCCTGTGCCACGGGAGAAGCAGAGAGGCTCTGCTGCTGATTTTCAGATTATCCGGAGTGAGGGGCACGCCCTGCGAGATAACCTGCTGCATTTCGTTCCAGAGGTTTTCGGCGTCGAGAGCAACGCCGTTGCCCAGCACGTTGACAACGCCGGGGCGGAATATGCCCGAGGGAAGCAGATGCAGGGCGAATTTGCCCTTGTCGTTAATTACGGTATGGCCGGCGTTGCCGCCGCCCTGATACCTCACAACAACGTCATATTGCTCCGTGAGAAGGTCCACCATTCGGCCTTTTCCCTCGTCGCCCCAGTTTATGCCCACTATAGCACAGGTTGACATTTCATTCTCTCCTTTGATGTTTATTGATGAGCCTTTGCGGGCAAATTGACGGAGAAGCCCGCATAAGGATTAAACGTAACAATTTATTATAGAACAAAACGCAGGCAATGTAAAGCAAAATGAGCTTTATTCTGCGCTTTTATTCGTTTTTTTGGGAGCTTTAGGCAAAAGCTTCGTTATTCTTTCGGCAACGAGCGCCGCCGCGGCAAGCTTAACGCAGTCCGGAATAATAAACGGGAAAACGCATACCGAAAGAATTTGCAAAACGGTCATTGCGCTGCCGCCCGTGCTCATGACTCTCGCAAACCAAAATGTGCCTGCCGCGTAGCAGGCGGCAAGGCCCGCGGCGAGAGAAACGATGCGCGTGACTCGGCTTTTGCCGAAAAAGCGTTCGCCCAGAGCGTAAAAAACGCAAATTGCGAGAAAGCCCGTTATGTAGCCGCCGGTAGGCCCGAGCAAAACGCCCGCGCCGCCCTTAAAACCCGAAAAAACAGGCGCTCCCGCGGCGCCTATGAGTATATACAGCGCAACGCTCGCGCTGCCCTTGAGAGAGCCGAGCGAGCAGAGAGCGAGAAACACGCCGAAGGTTTGAAGAGTGAACGGCACGGACGTCGGCACCGTCACCCAGGCGCAAACGGCGATAAGCGCAGCCATAAGAGCTATTTCCGTTAGGTTGATGAGCTTTTGCATTGATTAAACACCTTTCCCTGCATTCGCGGCGAAGCGCTTCTGCGCCGGGCGCCGCATACGTTAAAATAATATCACGTTTTGCGGATATATTCAATAATAATAAATCCGCCATGTTCTTTTACACAAAAAAGCGAAGAAAATCCTGTGGTATTTGCCGTTGAAATAATTTTTGCAAAGTTTTATACTGAGATTGGAGGTTTTTAACCTTTTTCAGCCACATTTTAAAAATCAACCCTGCCGGCGCAAACAGCTCCCGAAACCGCAAAACTTAAATCGCGTTTTGAGCTTGCCCGGCGCAACTTTTAAGGAACAGGAGAGGGCTTTATGAAAAACTCAAAAAAGTTATTGTCCCTGCTTTTGAGCTTTTTGCTCATAATGGGAATGGCGGGCGTCGCTCCTACGGCTTTCGCCGAGGACGAAGAGCGCACCATTGCCGAGGATGAAACGCTGACCGTCGTGTTATCCGACGGCGCAGCCGAATACGTCAAATTCGTGCCGGAAAGGGACGGAAGATACACGTTAACGTCCGCTTATGCCGAAGACCTGAGCCTTGATCCGAGAGCGCGTCTTTACGATTCTGATAAATCGACGCTGCTCGCATCGGATTATTACGGCGCGTCCAACGGCAATTTCTGCCTCAAATATGATTTCACCGCAGGCGAAACTTATTATTTTTTGGTAGATTTCTCATATTCGTGGTATTCGGGCGCCTTTGATATAACGCTCAAGCACGCTCATCAGGACCTTGACGGCGACTTGTTGTGCGACGTTTGCGGCGTTCGGGCTTTTTATGAATTGACCGTCGATGAATTCACCGCCGTCGAAATCCTTCCCGGCGAATCGGCAACTCTCATTTTTAACTGCGAAACGGCGGGAGTATTCGGATTTTACATAAAAGACATGGCGTCTTACATGACCCGCAAAATATACGACCCTGACGGAGGTCTTCTCGGAGATTTTTCAAACTCAACCACGCCATGCGAGTTAACCGCAGGAGTCTATACCGTTGAAATCAGTAACAACTCTGCCGATACGACCGCAAACGAATCTTATTCCATATATCACAAACACGCTGATTCAAACGGCGATTATCTTTGCGACATATGCGGCTTAACGATTTCTTATGACTTTACGGAAGATGAACCGATTTCGTTTGAAATGTATGCCGTTGACCCGATAACGCTGTTTTTCACATGCGAAAAGACCGGAAGTTACTATGTGTGTTACGACCAAACGTACAGCAACGACTACGTAAGCTACACGATTTATCTCGACGGCACTATTTACGGTTACCCGGGCTCCACTCAAAATTTAGAGCAGGGCAAAACTTATGAATTCCGTTTCTCCCATAATTACGGCTATTCCGAAGATACGTCGGTCATGATAACCGCCGTCATTAAGCACGTGCACGCTGACTCAAACGGCGACCTTGCCTGCGACATGTGCGGCGCGCCTGCCTTTTACGTTTTGAATGAAGATGAGCCTCTGGCAGTGGAAATTGCCGGATATGACAATATTTCCATGACGTTCACCCCCGAAAACGGCGGATATTACACATTCTGTTATGACGGCCCGTACGTATACCCCCGTATTTCTCCGAATGCATACTTCTATGACTACATATGCAGTGAATATAACGGCGGACACAGCATTTACTCATTTGAAGGCGGAACGACCTACACTATCACCATTATCAGCGACGGAGACTACGTTTTGCGTGAAATATTCACCCTTTCTCACGCGCACTCTTCCCCGGAAGAAACGCTTGCGGATCCTCCGAGCGCGGCCGCTTTCGGGCTTAATTCCATTGTTTGCGAAACTTGCGGCAAAACCGTTTACAGGCCGGTAAGAATGATCGGCAGAGAGAGGGAACTTGCCCATGAGGGCGACTTCGATTACTTGATTATGCAAGACGACGAAGGCAACCGTGAGGCGATAATCGTTTCATACAAAGGCGAAGGTCCCGAGGCGGTTATTCCCGAGCAAGTGGGAGGAATTCCCGTAACGTGCATCTATTCAATTACAAGCGATTTTTTGTTCGGCATTTTGGGCACGAACAAAAACGTAACCTCGGTGATAATTCCCGAAGGAGTGAAAACGATAGGAGAGTATGCTTTTGCGGCCTCTCCCGCTCTTGAAAGCGTAACTATTCCCGACAGTGTAACCGTTATCGGCAGATACGCGTTTTACGGCTGCGCCAAACTCAAATCCGTTAATCTCGGCAGCGGAATTAAATACATAGGCGAAAAAGCGTTTAACGCCGATATGACCGAAGGATATCCTATAGAATATCTGGAAGCGCAGCTTGAGGAAATAGAGGAAGAAATGTCGCAAACGAAAGCCGAGATGGAAAGATATGCTCAGGAAATGCAAGACTATCTTGCAAGTTATTTTGAAGAACGGTCCGAAGAACTCGGCGCCGAAATAACGAGCTGGGACGATTTGTACGCCTGCTTAGACAGCTTGAATGAAGACGAGTGGCAGGAAATATTCGGAGACGCCTCATACGATGATATCATAAATGAGATAGACGAAACAAAAGCCCAGTTTGACACCGAAGTATTCATGTTTGACAGCTACGTGGAACTTTTAGATGACTACGTTGAAACAGTAACCGATTTGATAAACGTTGAAAATCCCGGCGTTGAAGCGATAAACTATGCGGGCTCCGAAGATGACTGGGCAGCCGTTACCTCGTCAAACTCAGGCATAAGCCCCGAAAGCACGGAAGTTAACTATGATTTCGACTCCGAAACCCATGAGCATACGTGGGAAGAGAGCGAAGTGATAAAAGAGGCGACCTGCACCGAACAGGGCAAAGTGAAATACGTGTGCTCCGTTTGCAGAGAAAGCGAAACAAGAGACACTGAAACCGTTCCTCACACCCCCGGCGAATGGGAAGTTGAAACAGAGCCCACGGCGACCTCGGCAGGCAAAAAGGTGATAAAATGCACCGTTTGCGGAGAAGTGCTTGAAGAAGACGTGATACCGGCAACGGGCGATTCGGCAGAGCTTGCCAAAGCGAAAGAAGAGGCAAAGAAAGCCGTTAACGGCAGAGTAGAAGACGGCTGCTCCAAGGCTGTAAAGGATATTGCCGCAAAAGCCGCCGAAGATATTGATAAAGCTTCAAGCGAAGAAGAGGTGAACTCAATCAAGGACGCCGCGATTGAAAAGATAAACAATCAGCGTGAGAAGGACTGCTCTTACTGCGGCCTTGAGCACGGCGGATTCTTCGGCTGGTTTATCAGAACCTTCCACAGCGTGCTCGCGTTCTTCTCTGGCCTTTTCGGAAACAAGAGAAACTTCTGAGTTTCCGGCAGACCGAAAACAAAAACCTTATAAATGAATTTGCAGGGTACGGAGCAAAATCCGTACCCTGCGTTTTTTGAAAATATGCTGTTTGAGCCTGCCGAATTTCGGGCAAAAAACTTAATAGAAAAGAATGTCGTCGTAAGTCGGGAAGGGCCAATATTCTTTTGCGGTGTATTTTTCCGCCTCGTCCGCAAACGAGCGAAGCAAAGTCATCTGAGGCAATATCTCGTCGCGCACGTAAGCCGACTTTTCAATTATGCCGGAAATGGCGGAAGCGTTATCGGTAAGCTTTGAAAGCTTGCCGGCGCAAACGTACATCTCGTCCGTGTCTTTGCTTAAAATCGCTGCGGTTTCTTTCTCATATTTGCACTCGCTGAAGCAGAATTCCGATTTTTTGAGCGCGTTTGCGGCGATTATTCCCGTGTATTTTTCAACGGCGGGTATAATTTCTCTCGTCACCATGTCGCACATCGTTTTTGCTTCTATGAGCACGCTCTTGCAGTAATTGTCGAGCATAATATCGCAGCGGGACTCGAGCTCAACGAGCGAAAACACCTTGTGGCGGGCAAAGAGCTCAACGTTCTTTTCATCGAGCAGGTGAGGCATACAGTCCGCCGTGGTCCTGTAATTGAGCAGACCTCTTCTTTCGGCTTCCTCAACCCATTTATCGTCATAGCCGTTGCCGTTGAAAATAATTCTGCGGTGATCGGTTATGGTCTTTTTAATCATCGCGTGGAGCGATTCTTCAAAATTATCAACGTTTTCAAGTCGGTCGGCATAAACCTTGAGCGATTCCGCGACCGCGGTGTTGAGCATGATGTTGGCGCAGGCTATGGAGTTTGCGGAGCCCAGCATACGGAACTCAAACTTGTTGCCGGTGAACGCAAAGGGAGAGGTGCGGTTTCTGTCCGTTGAATCCTTGGGGAATTTGGGCAGCACGTGAACGCCCAGACGCATAACGGTTTTTTCGGCGCCGTTATAGGGCTTGTCGTTTTCTATGGCGTCGAGAATGGCGTCAAGCTCCTCGCCGAGGAACATTGAAACGATTGCGGGGGGCGCTTCGTTAGCTCCGAGACGGTGGTCGTTGCCGGCGGTGGCAACCGATATTCTCAGCAAATCCTGATAATCGTCAACCGCTTTGATTACGGCGCAGAGGAACAGAAGGAACTGAGCGTTTTCATAAGGCGTTTCGCCGGGTGAGAGAAGGTTAACGCCCGTGTCGGTGGCGAGCGACCAGTTATTGTGCTTGCCGCTGCCGTTTACGCCCGCGAAGGGCTTGTCGTGAAGCAGGCAGACGAGGCCGTGCCTGTCGGCGACCTTCTGCATGATTTCCATTGTGAGCTGATTGTGGTCGGTTGCGATATTGGTGGTGGTGTAAACGGGAGCGAGCTCGTGCTGAGAGGGAGCGACTTCGTTGTGCTCAGTCTTTGCGAGAATACCGAGCTTCCAAAGCTCCTCGTTAAGGTCTTTCATATAAGCCGCAACACGGGGCTTGATGACGCCGAAATAGTGGTCGTCCATCTCCTGACCCTTGGTGGAAAGAGCGCCGAAAAGGGTTCTGCCGCAGAAAATGAGGTCTTTTCTCTGCTTGTAATGCTCCTTGTCAATGAGAAAATATTCCTGCTCGGAGCCCACGAGGGAACGAACGCATTTTGCCGAGGTGTTGCCGAAAAGGCGAAGAATTCTCATTGCCTGCTTGTTGAGCGCCTGCATCGACCTTAAAAGCGGGGTCTTTTTGTCGAGCGCTTCGCCCGTGTAGGCGCAGAAGGCGGTGGGGATGCAAAGGGTGTTGCCCTTAATGAAAGCGTAGGAGGTGGGGTCCCAGGCGGTGTAGCCTCTTGCCTCAAAGGTGGCTCTTATGCCGCCCGAGGGGAAGCTCGAAGCGTCCGGCTCGCCCTTAATAAGCTCTTTGCCGGAAAACTCCATGATTATTTTGCCGTCGCCTGCGGGGGCAATGAAGCTGTCGTGCTTCTCGGCGGTAACGCCCGTTAAAGGCTGAAACCAGTGAGTGTAGTGAGTGGCGCCGTTTGCGATCGCCCAATCCTTCATTGCGGCGGCAACCGCGTTCGCCACCGAAATATCGAGGCTCGCGCCCTCGTCAATGGTCTTCTTGAGAGTGTAGTAAACGTCCTCGGGGAGGCTCGTTCTCATAACACTGTCGTCAAAAACGAGGCAGCCGAAATAATCTGTTACGTTCTCCATTTTTGCCCTCCTAAGCGCTGTGTGTTCTTCGCAATATCAAAAAACAGGGTAAAATCCTTTTGTCAAACATATTAAAATTTATTGTACACTATTGACAAATTATTGTCAACAATCAAACTAAATTAAACAAAGATAAATGCTCTTCGGCTTTCAAAAACGAAATTCGCGGCAAAAAAGCAAGCCCGTAAACGCTCCTCAAAAGGATAAAACGGGCTTGCTTATATGATTTAATTCGTCAAAAAACAGCAAAACTCATTCCCGCCTTGTTTTCAAACGACAATATGTTTTTCAAAATCCGCACGCAACATTTAAAAAAAGCGTGATGTTTTCAATTCTAATGATACTTATTGTATGTAGACTTTTAGTATTCGATTAAATTAAACTAAGTAAACGGAGGATTGTAAATATGGATATTATTAAAGTGTTTGGAGATAATTTGCGCAAATATCGAAATTCTCTCGGATTATCTCAAGAAGCGTTTGCCGAGAAATGCGGTTTGCACCGCACATACATCAGCGCTATTGAGTGTTACCGCCGTAGCATTGCCCTTGAAAATGTGCAGCGCATTGCGGATGCACTCGAAATAGAAACCTATAAATTGTTTATGGAGGAATAACAATGCCAGACATGAGAGAAACTATAAAGCAAATTGTTATCGAAGAATTCTCAAATCTTACAGAACAAATAGAAGCAGACTTCGCTTCAAACTATAAGCGAAAAGTCAATAATTTTTTACTCAGCCAGATGGACGAACGCATAACTGCAAGCATGGTTTTTGTCAGCAGCTTTGAATCTAAAAGCGGCTTTGCTATTGAAACCTGCGCAAAGAGAATTGCTCGGCTTACATTTGGAGACGAAAATGTTCCTGCTATAGTCAATCCTAGAAATTTAAAGCACAATTATGATGCAAGTTCTATTTCCGGACAAATTGTTGTAACTGATGTTGAAACACATAATGGAGCTTTAAGAGGTGAAATTGCTAGATTTAGAGCCAGTAATGAAGCTCAAGGACGTGGTCGCACGCGCGTTGAAAGCGGCGTAACTCAAGGCAGCTGCAAACGCGAGTTATTACCGCTTTCAACAAAATATAAGTGCAATCAGATATACGATAAACCCGTTGATCTTGCTTTTTTCGATGGAGTTAATTGGAATATCATGGAACTCAAAGCCGGCGGTGATTTAGACAGTTCTAACGCTCCTTCCAATGTTGAGAAATTACTAACAATTTACGTTGATATGGGCGTCGAAAACTGTAACGCCTACTTTGCAACACTGTATAACAAAGACGGAGAAGGTAATACATGGACCGGTGCA
>CAJOLX010000013.1 GCA_905235625.1 uncultured Clostridia bacterium | reverse complement strand
TCTTGTTTTCACAAGAATTACTGTGTACTTGAAAGTACTCTCAAATTCATCCTCAAGGGTTCCTTTTTTGCTTCGTCGTTGTTTAATTTTCAAGGTGCTGCCTCCCCCCACTCTCGTGGGGTGCTTGAATAATTTACCACATCATTTAGCCGTTGTCAAGAAATTTTTTCGGAAATTTCAGAATATTTTTCGAGTTTTGCCAACCCCGCCGGGTGTGCCTGAATTAAAGACCTCGGCGCCCATTTTTCTCATTTGAAAACGAGCGCCGAAATGTTGTGGTTTATACGGGTTTCAATCACTATCCGTAGTTTTTGCTTACTGCTCTCTCTTCTCAAAATACACGCTGTCGGGGCACAGAAGCTTTATCTCTTCCTGCTTAACAATTATCTCAACGTCCTTGACTTTTCCGCTTGACTCGCCGTCAAGAGTCCATACTTCTTCCTTTTCAAAGGTGAATTTAAGGTGCGAAGCCCGGAAATGCACGAGCATATCGCCGTCATATTCGTGGCGGCGCATCTTGACGAGTAATGAAAACATCTGCATGGGGTTCTTCATTCTGCGAATGAGCACGACCTCAAACCTGCCGTCGTTGAATCTTACCTCGTCCTCGCTGAATTTGAAAAGGCCAGCGGCGGAAAGCGTGTTTGACACGGTGCCGAAATAGAAATCGTCTTCAAGCGTGCTGCCGTCGTATTCAACCTTGATGTGTTTGGGCTTTAATGCGCGCATGGTGGGAATGGTCTGAAAGCCGAAGCCGTTTATCATGTATGCGCTGTAGCCTATCATATTCTTTACGCCCTGCGGCGTGGAATAAGACACGGCAACGCCCGGGCCGAACGAAGCAATGTAGGTAAAGCTGCGGTCGTTAAACGAAGCGCAGTCGCATGCGTTAACATTGCCTTCTTTAATCACGGCGACAGCCTGCGGCATCTTTTTGGGGATGCTCATATTCGAGGCAAAGTCGTTGGTCGAGCCCGTCGGGATGTAGCCTATCTCGGGGCTGCAGCCCGCCTCTTTGAGCCCGTTTATCACCTCGTTGAGAGTGCCGTCGCCTCCGCAGCAAATCACTACGTCGTAGTTTGCGCCCGTTTTGGCAGCTATTTCTTTTGCGTGACCGGGGTAAGCGGTGGCGGCAACGTCGGTCTGCGCCGCAAGAGCGCCCATTTCGTCAAGAATTTCGCGCGCCTTGGGTCTTCTTGCATTCATACCCGCTCTCGGATTGTAAATGAGCAATATCTTTTTATTTTCCCAATTCATAATACTTTCTCCGTTTCGATTGCAAGCTTTTTCCCAAACAGCATATACCATATATATAAATTGATTCTAAACTTTTTAAATGTTTCTTTTCAGTTTATTTATCGGGTCTATAATTTAATAACAATTATCATTTAATTTCCGATTTGAAAAGAAGATGCCGAATGAAAAAGAAACACTCAATTTTGATTAAAACACTCGTGGCGCTCGCGGGGATTAGCATCACGCTGCTCGTTTTGCTCGCGACTCCGCTCTGGGGCACCGTGATATTGCTGACGCTCCTCTCCGCTCTTTGCTGCGTTGAGCTTTGCCATGCGACGGGAGCGATAGACATACCGTGGCTCAAGATTTTCGCTGCGGTCGTCGCGGCGCTCATCCCCTGGCTTTGGTATTTTGACCTTCAAAGCATTCTGCTCCCTGCCGCCGCCCTGCTCACGCTGACCGTTTCGTTTTTGGCTTACGCAAAAAGGGGCGGAGAATACGCGTTTGAAAAAATAGCGTTTTTGTTCCTTGCCTGCATAGTGTTCCCCTGCTTTTTCTCTCTGCTTTATCCTATATCCGAAGCGGACAACGGCTCGGGGCTGATGCTTATTCCGTTAATCGCTTCGTGGAGCGCCGACACCGGAGCGCAGTTTATGGGCAAAGCCTTCGGAAAACACAAGCTCGCTCCCTCCATAAGCCCCAACAAAACGGTTGAAGGCTTTATCGGCGGCCTCGTTTTCGGCGTTATCGGCATGGGAATTTACGCTCTCGTGCTTTATTTCATGAGCAAACCGGTCCGCCTCGTTTCGCTGCTTGTATTCGGGCTGCTCGGAGCGCTCTTCGGCACTGCGGGAGACCTCTTCTTCTCCTACGTAAAGCGCGAATACAAAATCAAGGACTTCGGCTCGCTCATGCCCGAGCACGGCGGAATAATGGACCGCTTTGACAGCTCGCTCTTCGTAATACCCCTGCTTTACGTTTACATGCAGTTTTTCCCCGTTAACTGAAAACGCCCCGATAAAAATTACGCCCTCTGCGCAATACCCTACCGTCATGCAGGTGTGTGTTTTAAATCAAACAAGCTGAGATAAAAACGGCAGCAAAATGCCGTATATCTCAGCTTGTATTTTTTATGATTTGACGGCTGCGCCGTCATGATTTGCCGTTTGTTTTAAATAATTCCGAGATGCTCGAGCAGGATTTTCGCGCCGATGAGAATCAGTATCACGCCGCCCGCAATTTCCGCCTTGCTCTCAAATTTATCGCCGAATTTATTGCCGATTTTAACGCCGATTACCGACAGCGCAAAGGTAATTATTCCGATTATCGCCGCCGACAGAAAAATATTCGCGCTTAAAAACGCAAACGTAATGCCTACCGTCAATGCGTCAATGCTCGTGGCAACGGCGAGCAAAATCATCGTTTTAAAATCCACCTTGTCGTTCTGATCGCCGCTGTCGGGCTTGATTGCCTCTCTTATCATGTTAAGGCCTATCAGCAAAAGCAGCGCAAAAGCTATCCAGTGGTCGATTTTTTCAACGAACGAGCTGAACGAAGCGCCGAGCAGATATCCTATAACGGGCATTCCCGCCTGAAATATTCCGAAATAAGCGCCGATTATCAAAGCCTTTTTCCATTCCATTTTTCTCATGGAAAGCCCCTTGCAAACAGACACCGCGAAGGCGTCCATTGCAAGGCCGACGGCTATTAAAGCTATTTCAAAGAAACCCATAATAATCACTTTCCGATTGAAGCCGAAATTTAACCGGCTGCGTTTTGAGCTGTATTCTATCACAAATAGAAATAATATTCAACGGGAAATTTAATCGTATTCGGGCTAAAGTAAAAGCAAAAAGTTAACAATCGCTTAATTTGACAAGCGGAAAACGCTATAATATAATGAAAATATATCATATTATTATTTCTCTTTATCAAAAACCCGGAGGACTTTTCTTTTATGCAGGTTCGCAAAGCCCTGATACCAAAACTTAAAGAGGCTTTCGGCTCGGTTGCGCCGGTGTCCGCGCTCGTGCTGCTGGCGGCTCTTTTGCCGTCGGCCACTCTCACGCGCGCAGAGCTCGGCGCATTTGCCGTTTCTTCCGTTTTTTTGATTATCGGAGTTGCTCTTTTCAATCTCGGCGCCGATATGGCAATGACCCCCATGGGGCAGTATATGGGCGAAGGACTCACTAAATCAAAAAAGATTCCCCTTCTGTTTTCGGTCTGCTTCATCATGGGCGTGCTGATAACCGCAGCCGAGCCCGATTTGTCTGTGCTTGCCGTTCAGGTTGCCGCGGTTATAAATAAATTCACGCTCACAGCCGCCGTCGGAGCCGGAGTGGGCGTATTCATGCTGCTTGCCGTTTTCAGAGTGCTCAGGCAAAAGAGCCTGTCCGGCCTGCTTCTGTTTTCTTATCTGCTTCTTTTTGCCCTCGTTTCGCTTTTGCTCGAGAGAGGAAAAGATTTGTTTCTGCCCCTTGCGCTCGACTCGGGCGGCGTTACAACGGGCCCGATAACGGTGCCGTTCATAATGGCGCTCGGAGTGGGCATAGCGCTGACCGCAGGCGGAAAGAACGCGGGAGAAAACAGCTTCGGCCTCGTTTCTCTCTGCTCGGTGGGCGCCGTAATATCCGTTTTGCTTTTGGCGCTCGGCACTGAGGGCGAGCTCAGTTATGAGCTGCAGGATTACGGCATTGAAGCGAGCTTCGGGTCTTCTTTCGTTCACATGGCGCTTGAAACCTTATGGAGCGTTGCGAAATCCCTGCTGCCGATAATGGCTGTTTTCGCCGCTTTGCAGGTGACGGTGCTGAAACTCCCGCGCAGAAAGATTTATCAAATCACGGTGGGCATAGTTTACACCTTCGTGGGGCTTTGCGTTTTCCTCGTGGCGGCGACGGCAGGCTTTATGCCCGTAGGCTTCAGGCTCGGCACGGAGCTTGCAACGGGCAGCACGCCGATTCTCATAATTTTTTCATTTATGGTAGGCATGGTCGTCGTTTTGGCGGAGCCTGCGGTGCACGTGCTCAACAGCCAGGTTGAAGACATAACGGGCGGCGGGGTGACAAGGCGTCAGATGATGATAGCTCTCTCGGCAGGCGTGGGAGCCTCGATAGGCCTTTCGATAGTGAGAATTATTTTTGATTTTTCAATTCTCTATTATTTGATACCAGGATATATAATTTCTCTCGCTTTGTCGTTTTACGTGCCGCCGCTTTACACGGCGATTGCGTTTGACTCGGGCGGAGTTGCGAGCGGCCCGCTCACTTCAAGCTTTATTCTGCCGTTCGCAATAGGAGTTTGCGCCGCCTTGCAGGGCGAAAGCGAGGTGCTTTCCCTCGCCTTCGGAGTTGTGGCAATGGTGGCAATGACCCCGCTTATAACGATACAGGCGCTGGGCTTCAAAGCGGTGCTGACAAGCAGGGTGAGGTCAAACAGAGCGAGAAAACGCATACTGTCGGCGGACGACGCAGAGATAATATATTTTGAATAAGAGGTGAGAGAAGTGCCGAATGAAAACGAAAAAATCCGCCACGTGGCGCCGATGAAGCTTAAACTGCTCATCACGGTCGTCCCGCGCGGCAAAGCGGGCTTTTACATTGATTTCATACAGTCTTTTGACGTTAATATGCAGGCTTCCGTGCCTGCTCACGGCACAGCAAGCAGCGAAGTGATGCAATATTTAGGGCTTACCGACCCTGATAAAACCGCGATTTTCAGCATTGTGAGAGAAGACAGGCTCGACGCTCTTGCCGACGCTCTCGAGCAAAAATTCCGCAGCATAAGAGACGGTGACGGAGTTGCCGTCGCGGTGCCGCTGACAAGCATGGCAGGCACGGCGCTTTTCGGATTTTTGAGCAACGACCGCAGAGCCTTAAAGGAGGAAACGGCAAATGAATGAGCAAAAATATGAGCTTGTGTTCTGCATAGTGAACACGGGATTTTCGGAAACCGTTATGGACGCGGCAAAAAAAGCGGGCGCAGGCGGAGGCACCCTTCTGCGCGGGCGCGGCACGGCAGACCGCGAGGCTGAGGAATTCTTTCACATTAACATTCAGCCCGAAAAAGAAATCGTGATGATAATCGTGCCCGAGAGCATAAAGGACGATGTGCTGCTCGGCATTTACCGCGAAGCGGGGCTGAACACCGCAGGCATGGGCATAGCCTTCTCTCTGCCCGTTGACAAAGCGGTAGGATTAGGCGAATAAGCGCCGCTTTTTGACGAAATAAATTTTTGAAAAATCAAAATAAATACAATTTGCTATGGACATTTTAATTTGGGAATGCTAAAATAAAGAAAGAATAATTCCAAAATAAAATTCCCGGAGATGATAAAAATGGTAAGAACAGAATTAGTTAAATTGAGCACGGTCCCGGGCTCCGCTTATCGTCAGAAGCTGGCAAAAGGCGGCGCAGGAATAGTTATCCTTCGCAAAGATTCTCAGCAGCCCGGCATTGCCTCAATCAGCAAGAAAACAGGCGAAGCGATAATCAGCGATAACACTCCCGCCAAGCTCTACCCCGCCGAGGCTTTCAAAGAGGCTGTCGAGCTCACCGCCGGCCTGCCTTACAGCAAGAGAAAAGGCGTTCAGCTCAAGGGCAACTGCTTCAGAGAGGTAGCTTCCGCGAAGGACGAGAAGCCCGAAAAGGCAGAGGTAATCATCGACAGCAGCGAATATCAGAAAATAGTTGATAATTACACCGACAAAAAGGGCAAGCTCTCTTATGAGCTGCTCAATAAAGACCTCATTCAGCTTACTCACCGCAGCAGCAAAGCGCGCGAGCTCATTGCAAATCAGGCTTCCGTTGCCGAAGTGAGAAATTACGTTGTCGGCGCGAAGTTCCGCAGCATCACAGGCAACAGCGAGCTTACCGACGCTCAGGTGAAGCTTATGGCCGAGCTTCTTGACGAGGTTTATCCCAAGGGCGTTTTCAAAGAGCTTAACGACGATATCCGAAAGTCTCTGAAAGCGGCAAAAAAATAAGTTTAAAACCGTTTTAAACGGAGCAAGGTGTGGCTGATGTTCACACCTTGCTTTTTTGCGCCGGCTGCGCTTTTCTTTGACGGAAACACAATGAAAACGTTTGATGTTTTGCCGCCGCCGTGATATAATTATTGCCGTAAAGCCGCAAAGAAATATTCCGCGGCTCATTAAAAAGGAGACCGTTGCTTATGAAAAAAGCGATTGCCGCAACGCTTGCCGCGGCGATTTTGCTCGCTGCGTCGGCGTGCGGCAAAAACTCCGGCGCAAAGGAAACGCAAAGCGAAACGCCGGGCATAACGGGCATATCCGGCGAAAGCGAAAAAACGATTTCATCCGAATTAAGCGAAACGGAGGAGGAAAACGCCGTGAAGAGCGAAAACTCAATCAAAGTAACCGTCGGCGGCGCTTCTTTCATCGTCGATTTGGAAAATAACGACTCCGCGCAGGCGCTTAAAGAGCTGCTTTCAAACGGCGCGGTAACAATCTCCGCTTCAAATTACGGCAGGTTTGAAAAAGTTTGCCGCCTGCCCGAGACTTTGCCGAGCAATGACGTTCAAATCAAAACGAAGCCGGGCGACGTTATGCTTTACAGCGGCAATCAGATCGTTTTCTTTTACGGCTCAAACACGTGGGCTTACACGCGTCTCGGCAAAGTGAGAAGCTTGTCGGCAAACGAGCTTGAAAACATTCTCGGCGGCGAAGAAAACGAAGTTACGATAGATTTTGAATAATTGAGGCGAAACTATGGACAGGCACGATTTAGTATGGAACCCGTGGCACGGCTGCCACAAATACAGCGAAGGCTGCCAAAACTGCTACGCGTTTTTTCTTGACAAACGCTACGGCAGAAACACTGACGAGGTGGCGCGGAATAAATCCGGCTTTGACGCTCCGGTAAAAAAAGACAGAAACGGCGAATTCAAAATGCCCGGCGGCTCAAACGTGAGAGTTTGCATGTCGAGCGATTTCTTCATTGAAGAAGCGGACGAGTGGAGAAAAGACGCCTGGGACGTAATCAGAGCCCGCCCCGACCTTATGTTTTCTCTGCTCACGAAACGCGCCGAGCGCATAAGCGCAAATCTGCCCGATGACTGGGGCGACGGCTGGGACAACGTGACCTTTGCCGTTTCGTGCGAAAATCAAAAGCGCCTTGACGAAAGAATGCCTCACCTTTTAGCTTTGCCCGCAAAGCACAGGTGGATAAGCCTCAAGCCGTTTATAGGCGAGGTTAAGCTCGACCCATATCTTGCCGACGGCAAGGTCGAATGGGTGCTCGCGGGCGGAGAGAATTATCTCGGCAGCCGTCCTCTGCATTACGAATGGGTCAAATCGGCTTACGAAAGCTGCAAAAAATACGGCGTGAACTTCACCTTCGGTCAAACCGGAAACGTTTTTGTCACCGACGGCAAAGAGCGCAGAATAAACGACCGCACCGAGCAATGCGTTCAGGCGCTGCGAACGGGCTTTACGTTGCCTGCCGTTGATATTGAAAAAGAGGCGCAAAATATTTACGACGAAAAAGCGGCAAAGAAAGCGGCTTTTGAAGAGAAGAAAAAAAATAAATAAGCAAGCAAAAACGCAGGGCGTGAGAAATTCATCTCGCGCCCTGTGTTGCTTATCAATATAAATATTGTTTCATTATTCGCCTGTTTCGGGGTTCGCTTCCTGCATTCCTACTTCGCCCATATCCGCGCCCTTGGTTTCCTTTACCTTCGTCTTTATCAGCACCGCCGCAACGGCTATGAAAGGAATCGAGGCTATGAGGCAGGTGAGCCACACGGGCAAAATCTGCATTCCGATTATCATGAGCAGGTAGCCCACAACGAGCCCTATGACGGTCAGCATATTCGCCGCGCCGACGACCGAGGCTCTGATGTCCGTGGGCACTTTTTCGGTCATCATTATGTTCATATAGTCTCTGCCTATCCAGTAGCAGCCCTGATAAAGCCCGCAGAAGCCGCCGATAAGGTAGGGGTTCCAAAGCATGTTGATTCCCACGGCGAAAAGGATAAATCCCGTTATGCTCAAAACGCTCGCCGAGAGGATTATTCTGCGCCTGCCGAGTGAGTCCGCAACAAAGCCCGAGAAAAACGTGAGAATTGCGTAAACTATGGGCAGCACGAAGAGCGCGGCTGTTATATCGGACGTGCTCATGCCGGCAACGTGCATTGAAGATTCAAAATAAAGCGCTATCGCGGGCATGCCCGTGTCAAAAATTATGTTTGCGAGCATCAGATACTTAGTGTCTTTAGACGAAAAAATGTATTTCGCCGCGTTGAACACGCCGGACTGATTTCTCGCCGCCTTCTTGTTTTCTTTTTCAATCCGCTTCATCTCCTGCCTTTCCTCATAAGGAATGGAGAGATAAGCGGTTCTTTCTTTCACAAAAACTTTCGTGTCTTTAACGAGCAAAAGCACGAGTGTAGCCGCGGCGAAGCCTATGAGTGACGGCACGAGGAAAATCCTTCTCCAAAGCGTTGCGTCGTCGCCCATAAGAATGCGGCGAAGCACGGGGATAAGCACCACGCCGAAAATACCGAGGCTCTTGAGCACGCTGTAAATTGAGCTTCTGTATTTATCGGGCGCTTCTTCGAGAATATAAATTATCTGAATGTCGTGGCCTATGAAGAAGTTGATGACGGCAAAGCCTATAAGGAAAATAATATAATTGGGTGAAAAATAAATTATGAACAGACCTGCCGCCATGCCGAGCGTTGAGAAGAAGAAAAGCGGCTTTCTGCCGAACTTATCGGCAAGCGCCTTGTAAAACGGAGATATCGCGCTCAGGCCGTAGCTGAGCACGCTTATCGTCGTGTGCAGAGAAAGGCCTTCTTCAAAGCTGTAGTATTTGCCGAGAAACGGCTTGTTGACGAAGAATTCCGTTATGAATGAAGACTGCACCGAGACTGAAAGATTGCTCGTTACCTCGTCCAGAATGTTAACGACCGCTATGATGAATAAGAGCATCACGAAGTAAGGCACGAGGCTCGTTCTCTGCTTCGCTTTCTGCAAAGAAGCAAGCTGCCTTGTTTCAAAAGCCTTCGTTCGCTCCGCTTTCTTTTCGGGATTTTTCATAAAAATCGCCCTTCCCCTTTCCTCCGGTTATTTCTTGCCGCCCGATTTAAGCGCCTTTAAATTTTCGCCTTTTAAAACGATTATTTCTCTTGCGATTATCATGAGCACGAACGAGAGCGTGCCGCCCATGAGCACGTCGCTCATAAAGTGAGCGCCGACCATGATTCTGCTGAGGGCAACGAGCCCCGTGAACGTAACGGGCAAAATCCACATCGCCGCTCTCACGCTCTTCTTTTGAGGCTTCAAAACGGAATTAAGCATAATAAGCGCATAGGACGTGCCTGCTGCTCCGGTGTGACCGCTCGGGAAGGATTTGTTGGCGTCCGTGTGGCCGAAAGCCTTCATCATCGTTTCGTCGCTCACCGTGTGACCCTTTATCTCATACCAGCGGGAATAAGCCGCGAAGCCTATCGTCTCGTCGTCGGGATTAACGTTCATGGCTCTGAAGCGCATTCTGCCGAAAATTTCTTTAATGCCCAGATTTATCGCAATCGTCGAAACGGCGGCGAATACTATGGTCGCCACAGCAAAGCGCAGCAGCTTCTTTATGGATTCATCCGAGAAATTATTCACCGCAAGAATGCCGAGCACGGCGAAAGCAACGCCGAAGAAAAGATAGGTGAGCTGAAGATAAGCGCCGGTCGCAAGCTCTGCGTCAACGCCGTAAAGAACGTGGGGCTTTACTCTGTCAAACACGATAAGGCTCAGCACAAATCCGGGCACGACGGAGAAAATGCCCGATATTATAAGCAAAACCTTCTTTGCCGCTCCCTCTTTGAAGCGAAAAGCGTAAACGAAAATAATGTCTATCGCGAAAGCGAGCATTATTTCCACCGGGCTGTCGCCGACTATTTCAAAAAACGCGCCGAAAGAATTGTTTGTGTCATACATTCCCGGCTCAAGAATTCCTTTGGTCAGAAAACGGCTTATCTGCAAATCAAAAAATGTTGCAATAAGCAAAAGCGCCGCAAATATAACGGCAAAGGAAACCAGCGAGGCGATTACCTTTTTCTTTTTTTCCATATACGCTTTGCTCCTCCCGCAAATAATATGAATATATGCTACCATATTTTTCCCGCCGTTTCAAGTAAACCATAACGGAATTTTAAGCGGGGCGGAGATAATCAATTTAAAAATGATAATCGGTTTTTCATTCCAGCGTTCGGCAGGCAATAAAAAACGCCTTGATTTTCGTCAGAAATCCAAGGCGTCAAGGCTCGTCACTGAGCTCCAAAATATAATCGGCGGAGGTTTTGTAAAGCCTCGCAAGCGCAATAATTACATCCGAAGGAAGGTCGCGCAGCCCTCGCTCATAACGGTTGTATTGCGGCTGCTTCATGTGCAGATATTCCGCTACCTGCTGCTGAGTCAAATCGTTATCTTCCCGCAAATCCCGAAGGCGGCGGTAATAACCCATTTCTTTTTCCTCCATAACCGTTTAGTTATATTGACATTGTAGCATTTTTGTGATATTATTGCAGAAATTATAACCATTTAGTTATAAAAGAGGTCCGAATTTTCGTAAATTTCAAAAAAATTTAAAAATTTTTGAATAGAATTGCAGTTTTGCATATCTTTCTATTTGTCAAGTTTTGCGGGCTTTATATGGGCTCTGTATGTGTCGCAGCAAGCTATCATAAATAATCACATCGTGGCTGTCCGAGGTTCAGAAATTTAAAAAATTTTCAAAAAGTTCCTAACCTTTCTACCATTCGCCTGCCTTATATATGTTAGGTTCTTTAAAACCTCGGAAAACTTTTCACAAAACAGAGGAGGTAAATACTCAAGATGAAAGTAGCAAAAAAATCAGCAAAAAGGGCTCTTTCGGTCGTAATGGCTCTCATTATGGCCTTTGGAGCGCTCATCGGCATGCAGGTAGGTTTAATAACCGCAAACGCTGCTGATGCGAGAGAAGGAAAGCCCTATGAAAAAGGCGATTACTGGTACTACTATTCTGACGAAAATGAAGAAGGTAATCATTATGAACTTCGTTTTGTAGATGATATTCCCGACATTGAGGATCAGGATAATTTACCTTGGAAACAGTATGCAGAAAAAATTGACACTTTAACAATAGATGATGGCAGTGTGCAATCAATTGGAGCTAAGGCTTTTGTAGATTTAGAAAAAATTGATTGTATTTTTATTCCGAAATCGGTTAAATCAATTGATTCCAATGCATTTACGGACTCTTTAATTAAAACTGTTTACTATTCGGGCACATACTCTGATTGGAACAAAATTTTCTCAAGTGATAAATCAGTTAATTTTGAAATGATTTATAATCATGACCACAAAAACTCTGAGGAAAAAAGGCACAACACAGAAAGTACTTGCAGCAAAGAAGGCTATGAGGGCGATGTTTATTGCCTAGACTGCTATGCGTTTGTTAAGAAGGGCGACGCAATAGAATTAAAACCTCATTCATGGTCCGAAAACTATGAAATAATGCAAGAGGCAGAATGTAATAAAGACGGTAAAGAAGCTAAAAAATGCTTGGTTTGCGGCATTTTTGATATGAGCGACGTTAAAGTAATCGAAAAAACCTGTAAGCATGATTGGGAAGTATCAAAAAAAGTTGATGATTGTGAAAAATATTCAGATAAAAAACCCGGAATAATTGTTCTTCAATGTAAAAATTGTAAAGCAAAATCCAGTGACAATGAATTTAAGAAAACCAAGTATATAGACAAAAGCGGAAAAGAACTCGGCGATGATTGGGATAAATTGACAGAAGAACAAAAAAATTCTGTTGTCAACAAAAATCAAATTGACTGCAACAAAAAGCTTTCGGAAGAACTGACAAAAATAACAGGGATACATAAGCTTGTTTATGACAGAGTGGAAGCAACTTGTGAGAAAGAAGGAAAAGTTACCACTACTTGTGAATACTGTGAAAAATTCAAAGAAGAACAGTCAATTCCAAAAGGAGATCACAACATTGAAATAAAAACCATTGAAGCAACTTGTGTAAAACCGGGTGAAGAGCAGAGTTATTGCACCGTATGTGGGATTATTGTTTCAAGTAAAAGTTTGTCAATAAATCCCCAAAACCATGTTTCGGAAGAATGGAAAGAAACCAAACCGGCAACATGCGTAAGCTATAGCGAAGAAACTCTTTATTGCAATGCTTGCGGCGAAGAAATACTTAATGAGAACGGCAAAGCTCAAACACGGGAAGGAAAAGAGTATGGCGAGCATGCTCTGTCAATGTGGATTATTTCTAAGGAGCCTACATGCGATGAAAGCGGTTACAAAATAAAAGTTTGTACAAACGAAGGTTGCCTTAATTATCCCATTGGGCTTTCAAAGGATGAAGTTGCTAAAATCAGCAGCAGAGGCAATCTTAGCGCAATGATTAAAGTTGTAAATGATTCCGACAGCACCCACTATAGCGATAGTTATAAGGAAGAAAAACAAAATTGCGATATACCCGGGCAGATAAATTCGGCATTTGCTTCGAAAAAAGCAAGCAATAATAAAGCTGAGTTTTCAAGCAATGTTGAAAAGATTTTTACCGATGCTGTTACAAATTACGGCGCATGGAAAACCGAGGAAGGAGAAGCAAAATTTGTTCCTAACAATCTGGAAGGCGACAACGGCTTTACATTGGAACAAATAGCAGCCAAAGCCTCCGAAATTCTTTGGGAAAATTCCAAGGCTGACAATAGTGCAAAAAATATAATCGAAATTTTAGAGCAGGCTTGGTCAGAGCTTGGTAATGATACTGTCAAAGGCAAAATTGATGATGGTGTGAAACCACTTGAAAAAGAAGCAATTAAAAAACTCGAACACAATTATTATGAAAGAGCAGCATACTACATTGATGATAACAATAAAACAGTTACCATCTGTAAAAACGATGAAGGTCAATGGGTAGAAATTGAAAGATACGATGACGAAGGCATGCCTTCCGGAAGCAAAACAATCCCTGAAGATAAAGAGCCTGTTACAGAAATTAATTGCAAAACTGGAGGAAAAATAGTTAATCAATGCATTCTCTGCCTTAATGTAGACGATTCTAAATCAATCCAGAAAGACAAACCACATGATTATGAGACAATAACAATTAAGGCCACATGTACTGAAGGAGGCTATACCGCCAATATTTGTAAGACTTGCGGACACGAGGATGAAAAAGTAGGAGAAGTGCCAAAGTTAGGACATAAATTTGAAACGATAAACATTAAAGAGGCAACGTGTTCTAACGATGGCATAACAGCTAAAAAGTGCAGCCGTTGCGATTATATAGATCCCGATTCATATGAAATTTCAACTTCTCTTCCTCATAACAACAAAAATGTGAATTCAAGCGAGTCATGCACTGAGTGTGGTCGCAAAGGAACAGAATGCACTAATTGCGGATTCTTTGAAGGAAAAATGTTGCCTGCAGAAGGCCATAAAGAAAAGAAAGTGTCTGCCAAAGAACCTACTTGCACAGAAGATGGTTACAAAGCATATTCCTATTGTACTGTCTGTAATGAAAATATAATTGAGAAGGCAGTAATAAAAGCTCTCGGCCATAAGGAAGAAAAAGTTCCTGCCAAAGAACCAACATGCACAGAAGACGGATACAAGGAATACAAGGTTTGCACCGTTTGCGGTGTTGAAACCCAGGCTAAAGTCGTTATTCCGAGATTAAGTCACTCGTTCACAACTTATCCCGCGAAAGAAGCGACCTGCGCTGA
This sequence comes from uncultured Clostridia bacterium, assembly GCA_905235625.1. GTDB lineage: Bacteria > Bacillota > Clostridia > Oscillospirales > Acutalibacteraceae > CAG-177. The sequence continues at coordinate 19,383 of CAJOLX010000013.1, read as the reverse complement.
ATCCGGCCAAAGCTCCTACACCAAGTGCGACAGATGCGGAAACTACGGAACCGCTCCCGAGATTATCTCTGCAAAAGGCCATGCCTGGGGCGGAGAGTATATCACCAAAGAAGCTACCGCATTCAGAAACGGCACTAAGGAGCACGTCTGCATCGTTTGCAAAGAATCTGAATCCTGGTCCTACAGCCTCACATTCTTTGGAAAGATTGCTTGGGTCTTCGGCCAGATGCTTAAGCCGGTAGCTGCTCTCTTAAACGTAATCGGCGGCTGATTACAGCCTGGCAGCGGAAGTATCACGCTGTCAAGCACAAAGCCCACACGAAGCGGTTACGCCTTCCTCGGTTGGGCGACTAATGCGAGCGCAACGGCGGCGCAGTGTCAGCCGGGCGCAAGCTTTAATCTGGCGGCGAATACCACGCTTTACGCCGTGTGGAAGAAAATTGACACGCCGGTTGCATCGCAGCCGATTGTATCGATTCATAACTATCAATCCGAACGATACGAGTCATATCTTACATCAATCACATTCAGCGCAGATGTAACAAATGCTCCCGACGGAGCGGAACTGCTTTGGCTCTATAACGGCGAAGAGGTCGGCACATGTGAAATAGATGAAACTCTCACCGTAAGTCACTCAATTGCAGACTGCACCGTGCAGGTAAAGCTTGTTGACTCAAACGGAAACGTACTTGCCGAAAGTGAAACCGAAACGGTAAAAGTAAGCAACGGCTTTTTCTCGCGCTTGATTGGATTTATCAGGGCATTATTCGGTATGCTGCCCGTGAAAGAGCAGGCGTTCGCAGAGAATTAAATATTAACTTAACGGCAGCCTCTCCGCTTGGGGGAGGCTGTTGTTTTTTGCAGACTACCCACGTATCTTTTTATTGACAATTTTACCCTTAAATTATATAATTTCCACAGGGGAGGCGCGACATGACCGGAGTAGTAATAATCAACAAGCCGAAGGGCATTACCTCATTCGGCGTGGTTGCGAGGCTCAGAAGAATTCTGGGTGAAAAAAAGATAGGTCACAGCGGCACGCTCGACCCTATGGCGACCGGGGTAATGACCGTTATGCTCGGCGGCGCGACAAGGTTTTGCAGCCTTTTGCCGGACAGTAACAAGGCTTACACGGGCGTGTTTCGCCTCGGCGTTGTCACCGACACTCTCGACATCACCGGCAAGGTGCTCGAAACGAGGCCCGTTGCCGCAAATTTTGACGACGTGCTCTCCGCTTCCCGCGCGTTCAAGGGCGAAATAACTCAGCTGCCGCCCATGTATTCGGCGGTGTCCGTAGGCGGCAAACGCCTTTATGAACTCGCCCGCGAGGGCATTGAAATTGAGCGCGAAGAGAGGAACGCCCTCGTTTATCTTTTTGACATAACTCCCGGCGACGCTGAGAATGAATATAAATTCTATGTTGAATGCTCGGGCGGCACTTACATCCGCTCAATCGTGTCGGACCTCGGCGAGGCTCTCAGCTGCGGCGCAGTTCTCACGGAGCTGAACAGAGTGAAGGCGAACGGATTCACCATTGAGCAGGCGGCGGATTTGCCCGATTTTGACGACGAAGAAGGCAAAGAAGCGCTCAGACAAAAGATTTTGCCCACGGATTTTGCTCTCAAAAAATATCCGGCGCTCACCGTTACCGGAGCGCAGGCAATAAGATTTCACAACGGCGGCGAGCTGTCGCTCGAAAGGCTCAAAGACTGCGGAGCGGCGGGATATTACAGAGTTTACGCTCCGTCGGGCGAGTTTCTCGGCATCGGCAACAACGACGGCGATTCGCTGAAGGTTGAAAGAGTTTTTAATGAAATATAAGCCGCCGCAAAAGGCGACGGTCAAAGCGGAGGAAATAATATGAAAATAATTAAAAAAATCCTGTTTTACTTCTGGCAGTTCACATACGGCCTCATTCAGAATATCATAGGCCTTTGCATGCTTGCCGTTTACAAAATCAAGGGCAGCGAGAGCGAGTGGTTTCACAATGCGCTCGTCACCTATATTGACAAAAAGAATTTCGGCGGCGTTTCGCTCGGAATGTTCATATTCATCAATAAAAATATCACGGGCGACCACCGTCACGACACGAGAATTCACGAATACGGCCACACCGTGCAGACAATGATTCTCGGCCCGCTCTGGCTGCTTATAATCGCTCTGCCCTCGGCGATCTGGTGCAATTTCCCTCCGCTTGTTAAAATGCGCAGAGAGAAAAATAAATCCTACTATTGGCTTTACTGCGAAGGCTGGGCAAATATGTGCGGCCTTTACGCCACCAAAGAGAAGTTTTTGACCGACGAGCTTAAGCAAAGGGGCAGATACGGTAAACCCATAAATCCCAATCACAACCCGCGAAAAGACGTGAAAGGCAGAAAAAGGAAGACCGGCAAATAATAAATCGGAGAACGAACATGGATAACGAAATAAACGGCTTTGACGAAGGCGTTGCCGCAGGCGGACTGCGAAACACCGTGCAAATCAAAATACTCTTTGAGTTTCTCGCCCGCGCTCTTTCCGGGCAGGTAAGCAAAGAGATTTTGCTGCAGGCTGTCACCATCAGCTCTCTCGCGAATTACTTTGAAGCGTCGCAGGCTCTCGACGAGCTAATAGGCAGCGGAAATCTTGCCGAAAGCGAAAACGGCATTGAGCTCACCGGCAAGGGCAATTCAAATCTCAACGAGCTCTTGCCCGATTTGCCCGTTACCGTCAGAGAAACGGCGCTCGGGGACTCGTATGAAGCGCTAAAAAAAGCAAAAATAAAGCAAAGCAACAGCGCCTCGGTTGAAGACCGCGGCGATCATTACGACGTGATTTGCACCGTGCGCCACGGCGGCGACGCGCTCATGTCGCTGACTCTTTACGCCCCGGATTTGCAAACTGCTCTGTCGCTTGCGCAGAATTTCAGAAATGACCCCGAAAAAATTTATTCTCAGGTGATGAACGTCTTTTACGAAGGAGAGGGAAACAAAAATGCTTGAGAGCTTAAAGCAGGAAGTGCTTGAGGCAAATCTCAGCCTCGTTGAATATAAGCTCGTGCTGTTCACGTGGGGCAACGTTTCCGCGATTGACAGAGAAAGCGGGCTCGTCGTGATAAAGCCGTCCGGCGTGGAATATTCAAAAATGACCGCCGACGACATGGTGGTTATGAGCCTTGACGGCAAAAAGGTTGAGGGCGAACTCAATCCGTCATCCGACACGCCCACCCACCTTGAGCTTTACCGCTCATTCCCCGAAATCGGCGGCGTTGCGCACACTCATTCGACCTTTGCCGTCGCTTTCGCTCAGGCGGCGTCGGACATTGCGCCTTACGGCACGACTCACGCGGATTTCGCATTCGGCAGCGTGCCCTGCACGAGGGAGCTGACAGGCTCCGAAATTAAAGGCGATTACGAGCTGAACACCGGCAAAGTGATAGTTGAAACCTTTGAAAACAGAGGCCTCGACCCCGAAAAAATCCCCGCTGCGCTCGTTCGCTCTCACGGCCCGTTCACATGGGGAAAAGACGCTTCGTCCGCCGCGAAAAATTCCGCCGTCCTTGAAGAGGTGGCAAAAATGGCATACCTCAGCGAAAATCTCGGCGCTTCCCCCGCGTCAAAAAGCCTGCAAAGCAAGCACTATTACCGAAAGCACGGCGACACCGCCTACTACGGGCAAAAATAAAACCTCGGCTTTGCGGAGTCTATATTAAAAAATCAGCGTGGCACAAACTGACTGTTTGCGCCACGCTGAACTTATGTGTATTATTTTTTGCTTTGTCTTCGCTTAAGACGGAAGTCCCAAAGTTATACGTTATCTTGTGAACTTAAAAAGAAGTCAATGGGGAACCATCCTGCGGCAAATGCGGGGAGTTTCTCGCGGCTCTTGCTGCTCAGGCCCGTGAAGAAGCGCATCGCTTCGAGGTGCTCGAGCTCTATCTCGGGCGTGTTTTCCGTTTCTTCAACCTTTACGCTGCCGTCCTTAACGGTTATCGTGAGATTTTCGTCTCTCTTAACGCCGTGAACGAGCAGAGTAAGGCTGCCTTCGCCGAGCTTTATGCGCTTTGCTTTGAGGCTGAGATAAGCCTGCAAAACCTTGCCGTAGTTGAGAATGCTTGCGTTTTCGCTGTGCTCAAGGCTCATTCCGTCGGAATTTACGGCCATGTGCTCGCAAAGCTCGCTGTCGTAAAGCGGAAGGTCGAAGTTGATTTTATCGGCGCCCATCGCGTTCATCGCCGCAAGGCAGATGTCGAGCATATCTTCTTTATTGACGCAGTTTATTTCCTGAATGGTGCTTTCTGCTCTTCTGCAGAAATATCCCTTGAATTCGCCGCCGTCATAAATGGCGTAGGGAGTGCAGTTCCAAGACCTGAGAATATCTTCAAAATCGTCGTCGGGGCGCTCAACGTAAACGCCGTTTCGCTCGTAAAGAGCCCTTATTTTATCTCTCAGCTCGTCGGTGAGCTCGGTTATGGGCTCGGCTTTGAATGAAGTGACGTAATCCTTGCCCTTTATGTATTTGAGAGTGTTTTTGTTTACGTCTACGCTCAGACCCACGCCTGCGGGCTCAAAGCCGAAATGCTCATATCTCTGCCTCTGACCGCCGAGCACGGATATATCGGTGCCGTCGCTCTTCATTTGGTCAAGCGCCATATTCATGCATTCTATCATGTAGCCCTTGCTGCGGGAATCTCTCGCGACCGCGACGTTGCCTATGCCGCCTACGCTCAGAATGGCTCCGTCAACGTTCAGCGTCATGGGGAAAAGCCCCACGGAAGCCTTGATGGCGCCGTCCTCTTTTATCATGAAGTTATTGTAAGCGGGGCGGTATTTATCCTTGTAAAGCTTCGGCAGAAGAGTCATAAAGCGCACGTCCGGCTCGTCGCGGAAGAATACGTTGTCAAGAACCTCCACGAGCTGCTTATTGTCCTCATCCGAGCCTCTGCCTTTGTAAATGTTGCTCATTTTTTTCTTTCTCCTTTTTTTGCAAAATCACTTTGTTTCAAGGTCTCATAATTGGATTTAGGCCTTGATTTTTTCTTTGCCGCTCTCCTTGAGAACACAAGCAGCAGGAATACTACCGCCGCCGCGGCTACAAGCGCCTTAAACACGGGGGACGAGAAAATATCCTCTATTGTCGTGCCGAAAAGAGAGAGGAAAGAACGTTTGATATCGGAGGAAGACACAAGGTCGATCTCCGCTATAACGTCGCCTGAAAACAGCACGCGCCCCTTGCAGACGTAGTCGCCCTTATGCACGGGAGCCGTGAGCCTTTCGGGCGCCGTATCGTCTATAACCTCAATTAAAAGGCCGCTCTCATCAACGCCCTTGGGCATAAGCCCATAGGAGTTGGAACCCGGGCAAAGCGTTACCCTGTCGGCATCCTTGCCGTATCTGACAGGCACCTCGCCCACGATTCTTGCGGAGCTTGCTATCGGCACAAGCCGCAGGTTGCCGAAAGCCCAGTCATACATCGCTTTTGTATCAACAAACGCTCCGTTTTCGTCAACGTAGTCGTTATCGATATCCTCTTTAATGGAATTCATGCAAACGGCAATATAATTGTAGCCGTTGTTGGAAGCCTTGCTCACAAGGCAGCACCCTGCGCCCGAGGTCGTGCCCGTTTTGCCGCCCTGCTCGTATTTGCAGTAATAATCCTTATAGCCGGGCATGAGGGTGAAATTGGTGGTGCGGATAGTGCGCTCCTTTTGCATATTGCTCTCGGGCAGAGTGTAGGAGGTCATGCCGCATATCTCGGCGAACGTTTCGTATTTAAATGCATTCTCAAAGAACACCGCCATGTCGGCGCAGGTGACGTATTGATCCTCGTCGTCAAGGCCGTGAACGTTTGTAAAATGAGAATTCACGCATCCGAGAGATTCGGCGAGAGCGTTCATCTTGTCAATGAACGCTTGCCTGTCGGAGCCCGTTGACCAGCAGGCGAGCGCGGTAGCCGCGTCGTTGCCGCTGTGAATGAGCAGGCAGCAGAGCAGGTCGTGTATTGAAACCGATTCACCCGCTTTAAGCCCCGCAAGGGAGCTGCCCGTGCCCTGAAGCTCGGTGAGACAGCTCTCGGGAACGGTGAACATCTCGTCGAGATCTTCGCATTCCGAAAGTATCACGCTCGCCGTGATCACCTTTGTGAGAGACGCGGGCATGGTTTGCTTGTTTATGTTTTTGGAAAAAATTACCTCGTCGTTGTCGGTGCATACGAGCATGGCGCATTCCGAATAAAGCGGAACATCGAGGTAATCGCTGTATTCTCCGTTTGCCGCCGCCGAAAACGCTCCGAACGTAAAAACGACGGCAAAAAGAACGCAGATAAACTTCTTCATAGAGTCAATAAAGCTCCTTTATATACTCTTCAACGTCTTGTCTTGTGCCCTTGAACGGGCCGGGGGTTTCCATTTTTAGCGAAACCGTGGCGCTCGCGGTGAGCAGAGCCTCGGGAATCGTATGGGTGAGCCTCTCGTTAATGTATGAGGCAAAGGTGGTGTCGCCTCTGCCCGTGCGGCCGCTTAAGTTTCTCGATTTTATCGGGCAGGTATAAAATTCTCTGCCGTCGTAAATGAGCACCTCGGTGTTGTGCGTTATCATAATTTCGCGTGCGCCCCAGGAATAAAGGTGCTTTGCCGCTTCTTTGCGGTCGCTGCAGCCGGTCATTATTTCCGCTTCGGCGGCGTCGGTTTTAAGATAGGTGACGTAAGGCAGGCACTCGAGCTTTTCGGACCAGTCTTCAAAATGCATTGAGCCGTCGGGCTCAGCGTGGCGAAGCATAGCCTGCACGTCGAGCGCTACGGGCGCTTTTTTGGAGAGAGAAACTATCAGCTCTTTATTAAAGTCGCCGTATATGAGACCGGCAAGGTGATAAATTGCCGCCTCCGCGTCGGGAATATCCGACACGCCGAAGGGGTCGCCCTGCGAAAGGCAGGTGCAGGTGCGCGTTTCTTTATCGGCGGTGTGATAAACGTTTACCATATCGGTCGATTTTTCGCTTTTAAGGCACACTATATCCTCCGAGGGAATGGTGAAGCTCTCAAGCCTGTCGAGGTCTTTATCGGCAAGCTTTGTCACCGCAAGCACTCTGTGGCCGAGCGCGTGCGCCGCCGCCGAGGAATATATGACCGCTCCGCCTACGATTTTAACCGTGTTGCCGAGGTGGTCGGTGTTTGTGTCAAGCGTTGCGTGCCCGATAATCATTGAAGAATATTTTGCCATTTGTTTACCTCGCTTTTATCGCCTGCGCATATTCCTGCTCTCTCTCGGGTTTAACTATCCCCTTGAGCAGGTTAAGGCGCAGGATTTCATTTACTTTCATATAGTCGCGCGTCATAAAGTCGCCGGCTACTATATTCGCTTTATTCAGTTTAACGGGGTCGGCGGCTATCTGCTCCATCATCCACGGGAAATAGGGCCTGTCAAGCTCGTCAAGCTTATCGGGCCAGGTGAGGCCCATCTCCGTGCCGAAATTCGGCGTTTGCTGAGACTGGAACCAGAAGAAGCCTTCGCTGTCAAGCTCTGTGAGACACTTTAAGTTTTCGCGGGCAAATTTTTCGGGCTTATAGCCGAAAAGCTCTTTGTCCCAGGGCTCAAGAAGGTGAACGTTTTTGGAATATTCGTATTCGCAGTCTTTATGATGAATGAGATAGCGCTTGCCCGATTTTTTGATATCCTCAAGAGTTACGTTTCTTATGTCGTCAAAATCGGTGAAGGCGTATTTTTCGGGCTCAAGATATTTTTCAATAAGCTCGTCTATCGTTTTGGGGTCGGCGCCGTATTTCAAAGTGATGGGGCCGACCTTCTGGTCGCCGTAGGTTCTTATGTCAAGAATGATGAATTCGTCATATTTCGCGAGAATTTCCCCAAAATAAGCAAACGCTTTCTCGGCGGGCATGCCCGTGCTTATGCCGTGAGCGATGTGAACGCCGTCTTTCTTTTTCTTGACTCTTACGCAGAATTCTCTCACGCCGTATTGATACTGCTCAAGCGGAGTGCCGTTTTGGCAGCAGGCCGTGTGCGGCATGCCCATCGTGCAGGAGTTGTGCGCGCCGGGAATCGCGATTTGCGTGATTTTAGCGGAAGGAACGATGTAATCCATCCAGTTTTCATAAAACATAATTTACACCACCCTGAAAATGTAAAATTTAAGATAGTCCGTTTCGGGCACGTTCCATAAAATCGGATGGTCGGGGCTTTGCCTGAGCGAATAAATCTGCATAAGGCTTACCTGCGCGTCTTTCGCCGCCGAACGGAGCATATCCTCAAACCTGTCGCTTTCCATAAAATGGGAGCAGGTGCAGGTGGCAAGATAGCCCCCGCGAGGCAGTATTTTCATGGCACGGTAGTTTATTTCTTTGTATCCCTTTTCCGCGGAAGAAACCGTTTTGCGGCTCTTGGTGAACGCGGGAGGGTCGAGAATTATCATATCAAACGGCTTGCCGCCCGATTTCTCAAGAGAGGTGAGATAATCAAAAACGTCGGCGCAGACAAACTCCGTTTTATCGGAAAGTCCGTTTTTTTCGGCGTTGAGCCTTGCGCACTCGAGCGCCGTTTCGCTAACGTCAACGGCAGTCACGCTCTTCGCGCCTCCCTTTGCGGCGTTAAGAGCAAAGGAGCCCGTGTGAGTAAAGCAGTCGAGCACCTTCTTGCCCGCGGCGATTTCGGACACTTTGGCGCGGTTAAACTTCTGGTCAAGGAAAAACCCCGTTTTTTGCCCGTTTTCAAAATCCACGTCGTAGTAAATGCCGTTTTCGCAAATTTCGGTAACGGTTGACTGAGGGTGAGGAATGGGCTCATACCAGCCTTTCCCCTGCTCAAGCCCTTCTTTTTCACGGAGAGCGACGTCGTTTCTCTCGTAAATTCCGTCTACCCTTTCGCCCGCTTCGTTCAACACTTCAACGATGAGAGGATAGATAACGTCTTTTAGCTTTTCCATGCCGTAGGACAGCACCTGCGTTACGACGATGCTGCCGTATTTATCAGCCGTGAGGCCCGGCATACCGTCCGCTTCGCCGAAAATCAGCCGGCAGCAGCCGAGGTCGCCGCTCATAACCGTTTTTCGGTAATCCACCGCGTATTTAATTCTTCTTTTCCAAAACTGAGGGGAGAAGGTTTCGTTTGCGTTTGATGACAGCACGCGCAATCTTATCTTGCTCTCGAGGCTGACGAGCCCCGTGCCGAGGTAAGCTCCTTTTGCGGACGACACGTGCGCGAGGCCGCCGTTTTCAATTTCGCCGAAAACCTCCGTTACCTCCGCGTCATACACCCACGGGTGACCGCTTCTGAGAGAGCGCTCGCCCTTCGGGGTGACTTTGATAATGGGTAAATCTTTTCTGTTCATAAAAAAACACAATACCGGATGCGCGAACATCCGGTACTGCGTTTTGGGGAAAGAGAAAATAAAAATGAAAAAAGAAGATGTCTAAATTATCGGACAAATCTGTCCTTGTGTGGTATTTTACTCTTCTCTTAATACAGTTCTGTTACTGAATTTGAAACAAATTATTAACAAACTGTTAATACGGCTTTCTTTTTCCCTTTTCTTACCGGAAATGCTGCGCTGTTTGGTTATTTTTCAGCTTATTTTGCCTCAAGGAACGCCTTGAAGCCTTTGTATGCCATGTAAACGTCGGTTTTTGAAACGACCTCGAATGGAGCGTGCATTGAAAGCACGGGCACTCCCACGTCAACTACCTGCGCGCCGAGGTTGGCTATATATTTGGCTACGGTGCCTCCGCCGCCCTCGTCAACCTTGCCGAGCTCGCCGACCTGCCACTGAACGCAGGCGCTGTCAAACACGGAGCGAACCTTGAAAACAAACTCGGCGTTTGCGTCGTTGGTGCCGCCCTTGCCGCCCGAGCCCGTGTATTTTGTGAGCACGATGCCCTTGTTGAGATAAGCGGCGTTCATCTTTTCGTGAACGTGGCCGAAGGTGGGGTCGTAGCCCGCGTTAACGTCCGCCGAGAGGCAGGAGCTGTTTCTGATAACGTCTCTGCCGGGAACGCCCTCGAGAGCGCCGAGGTCCGCGATAAAGTGCTTTAAATAAGCGCTTTGAAGGCCCGTGTTGCCGTCTGAGCCGGTTTCTTCCTTATCGGTGAGCACTGCAACGCTCGTGTATTCGGGCTCTGCGGCGTCAAAAGCCGCCATAACGCTCGGATATGCGCACACTCTGTCGTCATGGCCGTATGAGCCTATGAGGCTGCGGTCAAAGCCGATGTCGACCGCAGGGTAAGCGGGCACGGCTTCAAGTTCCGCAGAGAGAAAATCTTCTTCTATAATGCCGTATTTTTCGTGGAGAAGGTTCAGAACGTTCAGCTTAACGGCTTTATCGCTCTTTTCGTTTCCGAAAGGTCTTGAGCCGACGAGAATGTTGAGCTCTTCGCCTTTTATGACCTTGGTCATGGGTCTGTCCGCCTGCTGACGGTCGAGGTGGGGAAGAAGGTCGGTAACTACAAACACGGGGTCGCCCGGCTCGTCGCCTATTCTGACGGTGACCTTTTTGCCGTTTTTCTTTATCACAACGCCGTGAAGAGCGAGAGGAACGGTGGGCCACTGATATTTTTTGATTCCGCCGTAATAATGGGTCTTAAAGAGAGCAAGCTCGTCCTCTTCGTAAAGGGGGTTGGGCTTTAAATCAAGGCGGGGGCTGTCAATGTGGGCTGCAAGTATTCTCACGCCCTCGGCGACGCTCTTTTTGCCGATGGTGCAGAGTATCACGGATTTTTCGTGGATGAGAGAATAGACCTTGTCGCCGCTTTTGTATTTTGCCTTGGGGTCAAACTCCTTGTATCCGCGCTCGCGGGCAAGAGAAACGATATTCGCGGCGGCTTCCCTTTCGGTGCGGCTTGCGTTAAGAAAGCCGATATAATCCCTGCAGAAAACGTCCGCTCTGTTTATTTCGTCTTCGTCCATGACGTAGCTTGCGTGCTTCGGCTCGTAAAAGAGCTGCTCTTTCAGAATATCCGCCTGTGATTTCTCACTCATGATAATTCCTCCTCCGTGAATTTTATGACTTTCTCTCTCGTTTTTTCGGGGTCGACGTTTTCGATGATTATGTCCGACCTCGATTTATAATATTCTTCATCTCTCTGAGCGGAGAGGCGCCAGCGGATTTCTTCGTCGGTTATGCCGTCTCTGAGAGAAAGGCGTTTGATGACTTCATTCTCGGGCGCCGTTACGCAGATGACCTTTTTGCAAAGGCACGTAAGGTCGCTTTCAAACAGCACGGGCGCGTCGATTACGGACGCTCTTTTGCCCAGAGCCTCGCCCGAGTGGATTTCTTCAATGACAAGCCTCGATATTTCGGGGTGAGTCGCCTTGTTGAGCAGAGCGGTTTTTTCGGGGGACGAAAACGCTCTTTCGGCAAGAAGGCGCCTGTCAAGCGAGCCGTCTTTGATTATATCTTCGCCGAAATATTCCCGAAGCTTTGCGATAACGTCGGGGTCGGCAACGGCTTTTCTCGCGAGCTTGTCGGCGTCAATGACGTTTACGTTCATTTCCCGAAGCATTTTGCCCACGGTGCTTTTGCCCGAGCCCGAGCGGCCCGTGAGCCCGTAAACGGGGCGTTTGAAATCAAGGCCGATCACTCTGAAGGCGGCGCTTCTGAGAAGACGGTTGTAAACGGCAAGGCCCTCTTTGGTCGGCTCGGGGCAGCGTACAAGGGCAAATTCACAGCCCGTTTCGTCAACCTGCCTCAGAGCGTCAAACACTCTTTTTGCCTGCGAGGCGGGATCGTCCTTTTTGCCGTATTCCACGGCAACGTCAAAATTTTTGCCCTCGCCGTCGAAACAAACGGCGCAGGTTTCGTATTTCTGAGCCTTAACGAAATTCAGATAAGACTCAAAATCGCTTTTTACGAGCGACACTCTCGCTCTCGGGGCGTAGTGCTTGTATTTCATGCCGGGCGAAGAAGGCTTTTCGTTCGCCGCGAGCTTTTCAAAAACGGCGTGGGATATTTCCGTTTTGCCGATGACCTCTTCTATTTCTTCGGGGGATATTCCTCCGGGGCGAAGCAGAACGGGAGTTTCGCCCGCAAGCGAAAGCACGGTCGATTCAACGCCTACCGAGCATTCGCCGCCGTCAATGACAGCGTCGATTTTGCCGTCGAGGTCTTCGATAACGTGGCTCGCCTTGGTGGGGCTCGGCTTGCCCGACGCATTTGCGCTCGGGGCTGCGAGCGGCAGAGCGGACGCCTCGATTATCTTTCTCGCCACGGGGTGAGAGGGCATTCTTATCGCTACCGTGTCAAGCCCCGCGGTCACCTCGTAAGGCACGAGAGCCGATTTTTTCATGATGACGGTGAGGGGTCCGGGCCAGAATTTTTCCGCGAGAGGGTAAAGTCTTTCGTCAACCTTCTCAACGAGAGGATAAACGTCGTCGAGCTTCGCTATGTGGACTATCAGAGGATTGTCCTGCGGCCTGCCCTTTGCCTCAAATATTTTTTTGACCGCGTTCGGGTCAAGCGCCGACGCGGCGAGCCCGTAAACCGTTTCGGTGGGTATGGCGACGATGCCGCCGTTTTTCAAAATCTCCGCCGCGATTTCGGCAGAGCCCGGCTCCGACGCGGAAAGGTGAAGAGTTTTCATATTATTGCTCCGTCGCTTTCAGCTTTTCCGCCGTGTCGGCGGTGATGAGAGCGTCTATGACCTCGTCGAGGTCGCCGTTGACAATGGATTCTATCTTATACAGGGTAAGATTTATGCGGTGGTCGCTCACTCTGCCCTGAGGAAAGTTATAGGTGCGTATTCTTTCGCTTCTGTCGCCCGTGCCGACCTGAGCTTTTCTTTCGCCGGCAATGGCGCTCTGCTGCTTTTTGGTTTCCATTTCGAGGATTTTCGAGCGCAGCACCTTCATCGCTTTGTCTTTGTTTTTGTATTGGCTTCTTTCGTCCTGGCACTCAACGACGGTGCCGGTCGGTATGTGCGTTATCCTTATGGCGCTTTCGGTTTTGTTGATGTGCTGACCGCCCGCGCCGCTTGAGCGGAAGGTGTCTATCTGCAAATCTGCGGGGTTTATCTCAACGTCAACGTCCTGCGCCTCGGGCAGAACGGCAACGGTGGCGGTGGAGGTTTGAATTCTGCCCTGGCTTTCGGTTTCGGGCACTCTCTGCACCCTGTGCACTCCGCTCTCGAATTTAAGGCGGGAATACGCTCCCTCGCCCTCAACGGCAAACACTATTTCTTTATATCCGCCGAGCTCGGTGGGGTTTGAAGAGATAACCTGAATTTTCCAGCCCTTTGACTCGGCGTACATTGAATACATTCTGAAAAGCACGCCGGCAAAAAGCGACGCCTCTTCTCCGCCTGCTCCGCCTCTTATTTCGACTATGGTGCTTCTGTCGTCGTTTTCGTCTTTTGGCAAAAGCAGAATTTTAAGCTCCTCAAGGCATTTTTCGGCGTAGGCGGAGGCTTCTTTCATCTCCTCCTGCGCCATTTCCTTCATTTCGGGGTCGAGCCCGCCCTCGTTGAGCAGCTCTTTTGCCTGGCTGAGGTCGTCTTCGTGTTTTTTATATTCTCTGTATTTTTCAACAACGGGAGTCAGAGCCTTCAGCTCTTTCATTATCTTTGCGTATTCTTCAACGTCGGCCATTATGCCGCCGTCGCAAAGGCGCTCGTTCAAAAGCTCGTACCGCTGCTCTACCTCTTTAAGTTTCTCCAGCATTTTCTTCCCGTATTACCTTTTTTACGTTTTTCTCGATTTTTATTCTTTCCTGCATGATTTCTCTGCCGCAGCCGAGGCACTTAACGCGAAGGTCGGCGCCTATTCTGAGCACGGCAAATCTGTTGCATCCGCAGGGATGATTTTTCTTCATAAGCAGCTCGTCGCCGACACGGATATCCATAAAGCACCTCTTATTCGCTGTAAAAATGCTGCACCCAGCAGAGCTTTTTGTCGGGGTCGCAATCGGGCGCAACGCCTATTCCTATGCTCTTATATTTGCCGTTCATTATGTTTTCATAGTGAGTTTCGGAATTTTTCCACGCCTTGCACACCTGGTCGGGCGTTGAATAGCCCCAGCCGATGTTTTCGCCCGCAGTGCCCGAGTCAAGACCGTTTTCTCTGAAAATGGTGGTGAAATATTTGTAGCCGGGCCTTGTGTGGCTGTGCTGGCCGCTCCACGCGATTTCCTCCGCTCTGACGTTTGCCTGCTCGGTGAGCTTTGAATTGAGCTTGAGCGGTGCGAGGCCTTCTTTTGCGCGCATTTCGTTAGTGAGCCTCAATACCTCGTTTATGTAACCTTCATACGCCGCTGCGTTCTGCTTTGCGGCGGGGAGCAAATCGCTGTAGCTCGCGGAATAATTGAACCTAACGTAAGTTGAGGATTCGCTCTGGTTGCCGAGCTTTTTGAGAGAGCCGTCGTCATTTACGGCATAAATAACTTTTGCGTTAACGCTGCGGTAAACGCCGTATTTAAGATTTTCTCTGTAGGTTTCGCTTTGGATTTTCGTTTCGCCCTCGTAATTTATCGCGGTCGTCGTCGGCTTGGCGGTGGTCGTCACCGGTTTAGCCGTCGTGGCGGGTTTGGCGGTCGTTGAAGTCGGCTTTGCCGCAGTCGTACCGGTCGTTGAAGGCTTCGTCGCGGCTGTCGTCGGCGCCGTGGTCGCAGTCGCTTCGGTGGGTGGCACGGAAGTTTCTTTATCGAAATTTATCGTAAGCTCCGGATAAGTTACGGCTTCGCTTTCGCCGGTTTCCGCGCCGTCACTGCTTTCGTCCGTAATATCTTCGGTCAAAGAGGCGTCGGCCGTTTCCGTTTCGGAAACGTTGCCCGACAGATTTCCTCCCAGAGAGCAGGACGCCAGAAGGGCAAGCATTGCGGCTGTAATAAGCGCGGGGATAATATGTTTCATAATGCGAATAACCTCATTCTACCATTTTTTCAGCGGACATTTGTTTTTGGCAAACGCCGCTCTGAATTCCGGGTAACACCCGCACTTGAGGCAGGTGCCGTCCGCAAGATGCTCGCAGGACCTGCACGTTTCAAGGCGGGAGCGATATTCTTTTTCATCGGCTTTTTCCTTTTCGGACAGCCTTGAAATGCGCTCTTTTATGTCGTTTGCCGTTTCCTGCCTGCCGATTTCGGCAAGCAGGCAGCGGCAGGGCCTTACGTTATCGGTCATTTTTCGATGATGAATTTAACTATGCTGCAGGGCGGAAGCTCGGCGGTGAAGCCGTCGGCGGTCGTTTCAAAATCATAAAACGCCTGCGTTTTGACCGCTTCTTTATTGTCAAAGCTGTTGTAAGCCTCGATTTTGCCCGTCAGAATTTCCGCCTTGACGGATTTAACGGAAGAATCCGCCACCTGGCATTTTATCTGCTTTTTGTCGGTCGCGCTCGTGTTGACAACGGTTGAGTAAATCACGCCGTTTTCGTCTTCGGAAGCGCTTTCGATAAGAGTGGGCAGCCTGCCCTGCTCGCAGCCCGATTCATCCGTAGTTACGTGAGAGCCGAGCAGAGTGTTCTGCTGATGGTCCTTAAACATTTTGAAAACGAAATAAGTGGGAGTGAGCACCATTTCGTCGCCGTCGGTAAGGGCGACCGCCTGAAGCACGTTTATGGTCTGAGCGATGTTGCACATTCTGATTCTGTCGCTGTGCTTATTGAATATATTGAGGCTCAGGGCGGCGACAACGGCGTCTCTCATGGTGTTTTGCTGATAGAGGAAGCCGGGGTTCGTGCCGGGCTCAACGTCGTGCCAGGTGCCCCATTCGTCTATTATCAGATCGACTCTCTTCGCGGGGTCGTATCTGTTCATTATTTCAAGGTGCCTGCGTATGATTTCGTCGATTTTATACGCCTTGCTCACGCAAGCGTAGTATTCATCCTCGTTAAACTCGGTCGCGGAGCCCTTTTTGCTCCAATTGTGAGTTATGGTGTAGTAATGAAGCGCAAGGCCGTCCATGTTTCTGCCGGCGGTTTTCATAAGCTCTTCGGTCCACCTATAATCCTCGCCGTTCGGGCCGCACGCGACCTTGTAAATTCTGTTGCCGCTGTCGTAATTGCGAACGTAGGTTGCGTATTTCTTGTAGGTGTTGGCGTAGTAATAGGCGTCCATATTTCCGCCGCAGCCCCAATTTTCGTTGCCGACGGCAAAATACTTCACCCTCCAGGGCTCTTCCCTGCCGTTTTTGCGGCGCAGATTGCTCATCGGGCTGTCGCCGCCGAAGGTCATGTATTCAACCCATTCGCTCATTTCTCTCACGGAGCCGCTGCCGAGGTTGCCGGTGATATAAGCGTCGCAGCCTATCTGACCGCAAAGCTCAAAAAACTCGTGGGTGCCGAAGGAATTATCCTCCGTAACGCCGCCCCAGTGAGTGTTTATCATTTTCTTTCTGTTTTCTTTGGGGCCGACGCCGTCTTCCCAGTGGTATTCATCGGCGAAACAGCCGCCCGGCCAGCGAAGTACGGGGAGCCCCATATCTTTAAGGGCGTTTACAACGTCAATTCTCATTCCGTTTACGTTTGGAATATCGGAATTTTCGCCCACGTAAAGGCCTTCGTAAATGCACCTGCCGAGATGCTCGGAAAAGTTGCCGTAAATGTCCTTGCTTATTTGTGATTTCTTTTCATTGGGATTGATGAGATATTTTTCCATTGTGTCCTCCGAAAAGGGCGCCTCGGCAAAGGGAGCAGAGTAAGCCCGATTTTTACATATTCGGTTTATTATATCACACTCTTTAATATAATTAAATACTTTTAATTACGATTTTTTAAACAAATTTCCGATTTATGCGTTTTCGGCATAATTTAAAACGCTTTTTTCTTGACTGAGAGTTTGCCTTGTGCTATATTTTTGAAGATGATTTTATCACACTCTTTTTTATTTTCGGAGAAATTATGAAAATTCTGTTTGCAGTTTCCGTTGCTCTTGCGGCAGGTCTTTTCGCCTCAAGGCTCACAAAGCCCTTCGGCCTGCCTTCGGTAACCGCTTATCTCATAGCAGGCATAGCAGTCGGCCCGTACGTGCTCGGCAGATTCGGCATAGAAGGCCTCGGCTTCGTTTCCGCCGGTGACGTTGCGTCTTATTCGCTCATTTCCGACGTCGCTCTCGGCTTCATAGCCTTCGCGATAGGCAATGAATTCCGCCTGTCGCAGCTTAAAGAAATCGGCTCAAAGGCGGCGTTTATAGGCGTTTGGCAGGCAGTCGCGGCGACAGCCTGCGTGGATGCGGTTTTAGTGGGCATGCACTTTATTCTCGGCGACAGGCTGCCCTTATCAATGGCGATAGTGCTCGGCTCGATAGCCGCAGCGACAGCGCCCGCCGCAACGCTGATG
The DNA here is from genome assembly GCA_905235625.1 of uncultured Clostridia bacterium. Lineage (GTDB taxonomy): Bacteria > Bacillota > Clostridia > Oscillospirales > Acutalibacteraceae > CAG-177. The sequence goes on along the minus strand of CAJOLX010000013.1, from coordinate 2,134 downwards.
GTCGTGCGTCAATATAAAGCCAAGGGCGCGCTTACCGACCTGCTGCTGCCGATAGTCGCCATAGACGACGCGGTGGGTCTTATCATATTTTCCGTTTCATTCGGAGCGGCTTCCGCCATGGAAAACGGAGAATTCAACGTTGTTTCGATTATTGCGGAGCCTCTGCTCGAAATAGCGCTTTCGCTCGGGCTCGGCGCGCTCATGGGAGCGGCGCTCACGGCGTCGGAAAAGCTCTTTTCGTCAAATTCCAAAAGGCTCAGCCTTTCGGTAACGGCAGTGCTTCTTAGCGTTGCGGTGTCAAAGTTTGAGTTTCACATAGGCTCGCTGACGATAGGTTTTTCGACCCTTCTCACCCTCATGATGCTCGGCACGATGTTTTGCAATCTTTGCGATTTTTCGCCCGATTTAATGGAAAAAACCGACCGCTGGACTCAGCCTCTGCTCGTGCTGTTTTTTGTGCTCAGCGGCGCGGAGCTTGAGCTTGACGTATTCAAAAGCCCCGCGGTTGTCGGAATAGGCATAGCTTATATTTTAGCCCGCTCGCTCGGCAAATATATCGGAGCGTTCAGCGGCGCGAAAATAACGAAATGCGAGCCTAAAATCACCAAAAATCTCGGCATAACTCTGCTGCCTCAGGCGGGCGTTGCGCTCGGAATGTCCGCAACCGCCATGGAGCTGGGCAGCATAGGCAGCACAATAAGAAATATCATCCTCTTCTCCGTGCTGATATACGAGCTCGTCGGCCCCGCGCTCACAAAAAGAGCGCTGATCGCCTCCGGCGACATCACCGAAAAGCCCAAAGAAAAAGAAAGAAGCAACAGAGAAGCTCCGGCAAAAATATAATGAAAAAACACATAAAAGCAAAAAAAGCAGAGCGTGGATTTCAAAATCCGCGCTCTGTTATATTTATCAAAAGTCTGTTTTTCTTCTTGTTTGCCCTATGAATATATATTCGGCGTTAGCCCCTTATGAATATTGGTTTACCGCTTGCAAGGGCTGCCGTATTAGGATGAAGACGGCGTTTTCTCCGTCCTTAGGCAGTGCTGTTACAGGACAAAAAGACGCTTTCGTTTTGTTCTCTTCTTGTTACCGCTTGCAAGGGCTGCCGTATTAGGATGAAGACGGCGTTTTCTTTGCCCGAAGACAGTATCGTTGATACGGCGAGGGCAAAAAAACGCCGAAAAACGAAAAATACTAACATGGAATTTTAAAATACTTAAAAGCTAAAAAGCAGAGCACTGATTTAAAAATCAACGCTCTGCTATATTTATCCATAACTTTTTCGTTTTGCTCTTCGCCTAATACGGAAGTCCCAAAGTCGAGCTCATATCATGCTTTCGAGCCAAGTAGGATAGGGCTCTACTCCCAGCACTTTCGCCGCTGTCGGAGCAACGTTTGCAAGCCCGAATGCGCCGTCCTTGATCTTATACTCGTTCTTTGAAACGATTATGAAGGGAACGGGATTGAGGGAATGCGCCGTTCTGACCTGGAGCTCGCCCTTCTTGTTCTTTTCGAGCATTTCGTCGGCGTTGCCGTGGTCGGCGGTGATGAAAACGGTGTAGCCCGTTTCTTCAGCGACCTTGAGCGCTCTGGCGATGCCGAGGTCAACGCTCTCAACAGCCGTTATCGTGGCGTCGAGGGAGCCGGTGTGGCCGACCATGTCGCCGTTGGGATAGTTGCAGCGGATGAAATCGTATTTGCCGCTTCTCATGGCGTCGATTACGGCGTCGGTGACTTCCGCGCTCTTCATCCACGGTCTTTCGTCAAACGAAACCTTGTCGGAAGGAATTTCCATGTAGGTTTCAAGCTCTTCGCTGAATTTATCGCTCCTGTTGCCGTTCCAAAAATAAGTTACGTGGCCGTATTTCTGAGTTTCGGACACGGCAAACTGAGTTTTTCCGTTGGAAACGAGCAGCTCCGAAAGAGTGTCTTTGATTTCGGGGGGATTTACGAGGAAACGCGCGGGGAGCTTAAGGTCGCCGTCGTATTGAAGCATGCCTGCGTAAATGACGTCGGGCCTGCGGCCTCTGTCAAAATACGGGAAATCCTCGTCGTCAAACGCCATTGAAATTTCGAGGGCTCTGTCGCCTCTGAAATTAAAGAGGATAACGCTGTCGCCGTCTTCGATTGCGCC
>CAJOLX010000012.1 GCA_905235625.1 uncultured Clostridia bacterium | reverse complement strand
GTTAAGCCCACTCCGTCAATATCTCAGCCTCAGCAGAGCATTGACCTTGAAACTCTCGAGAGCGAAACGCTCGAGGTCAAGGGCAGGCACGACCCATGCATAGTTCACAGGGCGAGAGCGGTTGCGGACGCAGTTACTTCTATCGTTTTGTGCGACCTTTTAGCCGAAAAATTCGGCGTCGATTACCTCGGGGAGGATTAAGCTTATTCCCCGAAAGAAAGAGGAAAAGATTATGGAATACGGCTGCATAGGCGAGCATTTGCCTCATTCTTTTTCAAAAGAAATACACGCGAAAATAGGTGATTACGATTATTCTCTGCAGGAGCTGAGCCGTGACGAGCTTGCCCCGTTCATGCAAAGCAAGGCTTTCAAAGCCATTAACGTGACCATTCCATACAAAACGGACGTTATTCCGTTTCTTGACGAAATAAGCGACACGGCAAAAGAAATAGGCGCCGTCAATACTATCGTTAACAGAGACGGCAGGCTTTACGGCTACAACACCGACCATTACGGCATGACCGCGCTGATAAAACGGCTCAACATAGACTTACAGGGCAAGAAGGCGCTCGTTTTAGGAACTGGCGGCACTTCAAAAACCGCAAACGCCGTTTGCAAAAGCCTCGGCGCCCGCGAAACCGTAACTGTCAGCAGGTCGCCGAAAAACGGCGCGGTGAGCTATGAGCAGGCTTATTCCGAGCATTCCGACGCGGACGTTATCATAAACACCACTCCCTGCGGAATGTTCCCCGATATTTTCGCTTCACCCATCGAGCTCGGCGCGTTCAAACGCCTTGAGGGAGTTGTTGACGCCGTTTACAATCCGCTGAGAACTCAGCTTGTGCAGAGCGCTCTCGATTTGGGCTTAAAGGCGCAGGGCGGGCTGTTCATGCTCGTTTCGCAGGCGGTGAGAGCTTATGAATTTTTCTTTGATACCGAGGCTCCCGAAGGTCTTGCCGAAAAAATTTATTCGCAAATACTTTCCGAAAAAGAGAATATAGTGCTCACAGGCATGCCGGGAAGCGGCAAAACGACCGTCGGAAGAATCATATCGTCCGACCTTCGCAGAAAGCTTATCGACACCGACGCCATTATAGTTGAAAAGCAGGGCGAGAAAATAAGCGAAATTTTCAAAAAATACGGCGAAAAAGCTTTTCGCGACATGGAAACGCAGATTATAAAGGAAGTGTCCGCTCTTTCGGGCTGCGTTATCTCAACGGGCGGCGGAGCCGTTTTGCGCGAAGAAAACGTAAGAGCCCTCAAAATGAACGGCAGGCTTTATTTCAGAGACAGAGAGCTTAAATACCTGCTCCCGACCCCCGACAGACCGCTTGCTCTCAGCAGGGAAGAAATAGAGAAGAGATATGCGGAAAGATACGATATTTACGTTTCGACCGCCGATGAAATCATAAGAACTTATGACGACGCTTTGGCGGCGGCGCTTGAAACGGAAAGAAGGCACGCAAGATGAAAATACTTGTAATAAACGGGCCGAACATCAATATGCTCGGCATAAGAGAGCCCGATATTTACGGCAGCGACAGCTACGACAGCCTCTGCTCGATGATAAGAGCTCACGCCGATGAAAAGGGCGTTTACGCCGAAATATATCAGTCAAATCACGAGGGCGACCTCGTTGACAAAATACAGAGCGCTTACGGAGTTTTTGACGGCATAGTCATAAATCCCGGCGCTTACACCCACACGAGCATCGCTTTGCTCGACGCTCTCAAGGCGGTCGGCATACCGTGCGTTGAGGTGCATATAAGCGACCCCGACGAGCGCGAGCCGTTCAGAAAAACGAGCTACGTAAGGCTTGCCGCCGTTAAAACGATAAAAGGACGCGGGCTCAAGGGCTATCTTGACGCAATGGATTACCTTGCCTGCGGTGAAGAAAATGAAGGTTGAAATTTTACCGTCCGAGCTTAAGGGAAAAGTTAACGCTCCTCCCTCCAAAAGCGAAGCTCACCGTCTGCTGTTGGCGGCGGGCTTGAGCGAAGGGAAAAGCGTTATCAAAAACGTTGACTTTTCCGGGGATATTTCGGCAACTCTCGACTGCCTCGAAGCGTTCGGAGCCGTTATTCAAAAAGGCGGCGGCAGCGTGAAGATAAAGGGCTTTGACCCGATGAAGGCAAAAAATATAAGCCTTGACTGCCGCGAATGCGGCACAACCGCGCGCCTGTTTGCGCCCTTGTGCCTGCTTTCGGGCGAGGAAGCGTTTTTAACGGGCAGCGAAAGGCTGATGTCAAGGCCGATGACCGTTTATGAAGATATTTGCGAAAAACAGGGAATAATAATGCGCCGCAAGGGCTCCGGCTACGAGCTTAAAGGCCCTCTGTGCGCAGGCGAATTTCACGTAAAAGGCAATATCAGCAGCCAGTTTATTTCGGGGCTCCTTTTCGCTCTGCCTTTGCTGCGTGACGGGAGCGAGCTTACGGTGATACCGCCGTTTGAGAGCAGGCCTTATATTGACATGACTCTCGACGTTATCTCACGCTCGGGTGTAAAGATAAACAAAGCGGACGAGCTTAATTTCTCCGTGCCCGGCAATCAGAAATACGGCGCCCTTCATGAAACCGTTGAGGGCGACTGGTCAAACGCGGCTTTTCTTTACGCGCTTAAATATCTCGGCTTTGATATCGAAGTGCAGGGTCTTAATGAAAACTCGTTCCAGGGCGACAAAGCGTGCGTTTCGTATTTTGAAGAGCTCAAAAACGGATTTGCCCGCATAAATCTTGCCGACTGCCCCGACCTTGCGCCGATTTTGTTTGCCTTTGCCGGCATGAACGGCGGCGGCGAATTTACGGGCACCGAAAGGCTTAAAATCAAAGAGAGCAACCGCATCGGCGAGGTTGCGGAGGAGCTTGCGAAAGCGGGCATAAGGCTTGAGGAGAGCGGCGAAAACAGAGTGAGAGTGTATTCCGACTCTTTCAAAAAGCCCGATGAGCCTTTCTTCGGCCATAACGACCACAGAACGGTTATGGCTCTTTCCGTGCTCTGCGCGGTTACGGGCGGCGTTATTGAAGGCGCCGAGGCGGTTGCAAAGAGCTACCCCGCGTTTTTTGACGACCTTAGCAATCTGGAGGCGAAAATAAAATATGATACTTGATAAGAAAACAAAAATACTGATAGTCGGCCTCGGACTCATCGGCGGCTCTTACGCAAAGGGCTTTTCCAAAAAAGGATATGACGTGAGCGCAATAGATACCGACCCCGAAACGATAAGATACGCGTTGCAAAACGGCATTATTTCAAAGGGCGCCGTCGCTCCGTCGGCGGAGCTTGTGGGCAGCGCGGACCTCGTGATATTCGCAGTTTATCCGAGAGTCATAGTGTCTTGGATAAAAGAAAATCAGCATCTTTTTAAAGGCGGAGCCATAATAACCGACGTAACGGGCGTAAAATCCTGCATCGTTTATGACATACAGGAGCTTATCAGAAAAGACGTTGAGTTTATAGCCGCTCATCCCATGGCGGGCAAAGAGGTTTACGGCGTAAAAAACAGCGACGAAACTATTTTTTACCAAGCGAACTACATAGTTGTGCCTACCGATAAAAATACGTTTGAAGCCATAGAGACCTGCAAAGCGGTCGGTGAAACTCTGGAGTTTGCCCGCATTTCTTCATTGCCGCCCATGGCGCACGACGAAATGATAGGCTTTGTTTCTCAGCTTACTCACTGCATTGCCATTTGCCTTATGACCTGCTCAAAGAGCGACCACCTCGTGGATTACACGGGCGACTCTTTCCGCGATTTGACGAGAATAGCGAGAATAAACGAAGATATGTGGAGCGAACTTTTTATGCTCAACAAAGACGCTCTGCTCAGGCAAATGGAAAAATTTATGGCGGAGTTTGAGGTTTTCCATTCAATGCTCAAAAATGACGACGTTGAAGGTATGAAAAATAAAATGAGGCTCTCCACCGAAAAGAGAGCGCTTTTTGATAAGCCGAAAGGAGAAAATTAACGTATGAACATGATATTTGAAAGAAAGCTCACCATACCCAAAGAGCTTAAAGAAATGTATCCTCTTAAGCCGGCTCTCAGAGAGACGGTTGAAAAAAGGAATAAAGAAATCAGCGACATTTTCACGGGCAAAAGCGACAAGTTCGTTATGATTATCGGCCCCTGCTCGGCAGACAGGGAAGACAGCGTGCTTGATTACATAAGCCGCCTCAGAGAAGTGCAGGAAAAAGTTAAGGACGAAATTTTCATCATACCGAGAATTTACACAAACAAGCCCCGCACCACCGGCGCCGGCTACAAGGGAATGCTTCATCAGCCCGACCCCGAGTCAAAGCCCGATATGCTCAAAGGCATAATTGCCATCAGAGAGCTTCACATGAGAGCGCTTGAAGAAACGGGATTTTCCTGCGCCGACGAAATGCTTTACACCGAAAACTACAAATATCTTGACGACGTTTTGGCTTACGTTGCCATCGGCGCGAGAAGCGTTGAGGACCAGCAGCACAGGCTCACCTCAAGCGGAATTGAAGTGCCCGTAGGTATGAAAAACCCCACGAGCGGCGACCTGAGCGTTATGATGAACGCAATAAACGCCGCGCAGCACAAGCACACGTTCATTTACAGAGGCTGGGAGGCGCATTCGCAGGGCAATCCTCTCGCTCACGCAATTCTCAGAGGCTACACCGACCGCTACGGCAAATCCTTCCCGAACTATCACTACGAGGATATAATCAACGTCGGCAAGCTGTATGATGAGCAGGGCCTCGAAAATCCCGCTATCGTCATCGACACCAACCACGCGAATTCCGGCAAAGACCCGTTTGAGCAGCCGAGAATTGCCAAAGAGATTGTTTTCAATATGAAATACGACAGCAAGGTAAAGAGCCTTGTTAAGGGCATTATGACAGAAAGCTATATCGTTGACGGCTGCCAGAAAGTCGGTGGAGGAGTTTACGGTCAGAGCATCACCGACGCCTGCATAGGCTGGGAAAAGACCGAAAGACTCATTTATGACATAGCCGAAGCGCTTTGAGCGGAAAATAATACGTGGAAAATAAAAATATAAACTGCAAGAAATATAAACTGCAAGAAATATAAACTGCAAGAAATATAAACTGCAAGAAACATAAACTAAAAAACAAAAAGAGCCGAGGCGCACTTACCTCGGCTCTTTTATACTTATCCATATACTTTTCGCTTAATACGACAGCCCTTGGATGCGCATGAATTCCAGCACTTCCTGTCTTTCCGGTATCGTTTCTGCGGCGCCTTTTTTGATCACTTCTATCGCCGAGGCGGCGGAAGCGGCGGCAAGTGCGTCTTCGGGCTTTTCTCCGCTGAGCAGGGCATAAAGGCAATAGCCGGTGAAGGTGTCGCCCGCGCCGGTAGTGTCAACGGCGTTAACGCTGAAGGCGGACGCTTTCGCGAGCTGTGCGCCGTCGTAAAAAATGCTGCCCTCCGAGCCGAGAGTCAGAATGACCGAGCCGCAGCCCATTGAATAAAGCGCTTTCGCGATTTTTTCGCCGTCCGTTTCTCCGCTTATTTGAGCCCCCTCGTATTCGTTGAGTATCAGATAATCCACGAGCGAATAAGGCAGATTTTTCACCTCGTCAACGTAAGGGGAGGGGTTCAGCGCCGTCGGGATTTTCGCCTCGTGAGCCTTGCGGAGCATATATTCAACGCAGGAGGTTTCATACTGCATGAGTATTAAGTCGGCGTCTTTGTTTTCTTCAATTATTTTGTCGCAGTATTCGGCGGTGATTTCTCTGTTTGCTCCGCCGAAAAGTATCATCTGATTTTGCCCGTCGGGGTCAACCTCGATTATCGTGTGGCCCGTGTATTCTCCCGATTTGTCAATGAGAGAAACGTCAACGCCGCCCGAGGCGAGATAATCGGTCAGATAATCGCCGTCGGCGCCCACTTTACCCGCCGCGTAAACGTCGGCGCCTGCCTTTTTGAACGCGAGCGCCTGGTTTAATCCCTTGCCGCCCACGTGCACCTCATAGCCGCCGCAGTAAAGGGTTTCTCCCTTTTGCGGCAGGTGGCTGAGAGTGTAAACTTTATCAATGTTGAACGAGCCGAAAACGAGAATTTTCATTTTGAATTTCCTTTCATCCGAGCAAACGGCGCATTTTGAGCATATTTTCCGCCTTGTCGCCCTCGCCGAGCACGCTCGACGTGCCTACGACAAAAATATCCGCGCCCGCTTTTCTCATCAGCGGAGCTTTTTCGTAATTAACGTTGCCGTCAACTTCAATGTGAGCGCTCTGTCTGCCGCTTTCGTCAAGCAGCGAGCGAAGGGCGGTTATCCTCTCGAGGGAGCCCGGCACCATCTGCTGACCCGCAAAGCCCGGATAAACCGTCATTAACAGCACGCCGTCAACGGCTGCGATATAGTCGTTTACCGTTTCAACGGGAGTGTCGGGATTTATCGCTATAAAAGGCGAAGCGCCCTTGCTCCTTATGAATTCAAGCGCCTTCAAAACGTTTTCTTTGCTGTCGCTTTCGTGGTGGACCGAAACCATGTCGCCGCTGCCGAAGGTGAATTTATCGAGCGTTTTAACGGGCTCTCTGACCATCAGATGAATGTCAAGCGGAATGCTTGTGCCTGCCTTAAGTCGCCTGCAATAATCCGTGCCGAGGCAAAAATTCGGCACAAAGCTGCCGTCCATAACGTCAATGTGCAGATATTCGGTTTCAGTTTTTTCAAATGCGTCAATAATTTCTCGGGTCTTAAAAATATCGGCGCACATCATTGAGGGTGAAATCGCCGCAGGGAGCATAGGCAAAACCGCTTTCGTTTAAATTTTTTCCATTATAACACAAAGCCTTTGATTTCTCAAGGCTGAGAACGCATGAAAACGCAAAATTAATCAAGGATGATCCCTTTGATACTTCCGTATTATGCGAAGAACAAAAAAGAATATGGATAAACATAGCAAGGTGCGAACATTAAAACTCGCACCCTGTATTTTTTCTCTCCAAAATGTTTTTGCTCGTTTATTTATATTTTCGATTTCTGACGTTTTTCGGCCGAGACGCTTTCGGAGAGAGCGCCGTTAAATTCTGTTGATTTCCTATCGCTTTCATTTGTAAAATTTACAATATGTTCACGCCTTTTTGCGCAAATCGTTATAAAATACTATATTGGATGCGGAGCGCAAAAGCGCAGCCGTTTTGAAAGGGCGGAGGTGAGGCGAGGTTGCTTGGCTACGTCAGGGCTTACAAGCCGGAAATGAAGGTTGCCGATTATGAAGTTTACAGGGGCATTTACTGCTCGGTGTGCAATGCTTTGGGCAAATATTACGGCGTTTTCGGAAGGCTCCTTCTGAGCTATGATTTCGCTTTTGCCGCTATGGTGAAGCTCGCCGCGGGTTCCGCTTCGTGCACGTTCACTCAGAAAAGATGCCCTTTAAATCCGGCTAAAAAATGCTTCTTCTGCGAGGATAAAAGAGAAATCGACCTTTGCGCTCACGGCGCCGTAATCACCGTTTACTATAAGCTGAAAGACAATATAAAAGATAAAGAATTCGGCAAGCGGTTTCTTTCGCTGCTCGCTCTGCCCGCCGTTTCTCTCATGCATAAAAAAGCCAAGAGGCTCGCGCCGGAGATTGAAACCGCGATTTCAAGCGCCGTCGCCGCTCAGGCGGACGCGGAGAATGCCCCCGACAGCGGCATAGACGCCTGCGCAGACCCTTCCGCCGACGCTCTCGGCAGGCTGTTTTCGCTCGAATGCGAAGAAAAAGAAAGCGAGCTTTACCGCCTCGGTTACCTTACGGGCAGATACATTTACATCCTTGACGCCGTTGACGATTACTGCAAAGACATTAAAACGGGAGCTTTCAATCCGTTTAAGAAAAAATATCCCGACATAAGCGAGCCCGGCGCGCGGGAGGAATTCATAAAAGAATCGAGAGCGCTGCTAAATCAGACTCACTGCGCCGCGGACGAAGCGCGCGAAAAAGCGGAATTCAAAAGATTTGACGACATTATAGATAACGTGGTTTTTGACGGGCTTTCGAGCGCCGCGGACAAAGCGGTTTCAAAATATCTTGATTGCCCCGAAAAGCCCAAATCATTCACCGTAAAATAAAGCGGAGGTGAAAAAATGACAGACCCCTATACCGTGCTCGGTGTGCCGAGAGGCTCGTCGCATCAGGCTGTTGACGAGGCTTATAAGCGCAAAGCGAGAGCTTACAGAGAAGCCGGCAGATACGACAAGCTTGCGGAGCTCGACGAGGCTTATGACGAAATAATCATGCAGTCCTCGGGCAGCTACACGTTTGTCGGCAACGATTTTTCCGATATAGAGGCCAAAATCAACGCCGGAAGGCTTGAAGACGCTCAAACGCTTCTTGACGGAATACCTCTTGCTTCGCGCAACGCCCAATGGTATTATCTCAGGGGCGTTGTTTACGAGAGAAAAGGCTGGCTCGACGAAGCGGCAAACCACTTTCGGAGCGCTTACAACATGGACCCCGGAAGCGACGTTTACAGGCAGGCGTGCGAAAGAGCGGACAGAGCCCGCTCGGGCGGCTACCGCACCTCGCGCCAAAAGCATTCCTCCGGCAGGGAGTGCAGCACGTGCGACATGTGCACGGGGCTCCTCTGCGCCGACTGCTGCTGCGAATGCATGGGCGGAGATTTTATAAGCTGCTGCTGAGGTGAAAAATGAAACATACTTCAAAATGCGCGCTCGGCGGCATTACAGCCGCCCTGTCGCTCACCGTGCTTATATCGGTGGCGCTCGTGCCGTTCATGACTTACGCGCTGCCCGCTTTCGCCGGAGCGCTGCTGATAATAATGGTGGTTGAAACGGATAAAAAATGGGCGTTCGGCGTTTATGCCGTCGTTTCCTTGCTGGGCATATTCCTCGTGCCCGAAAAAGAAGTTGCCGCCATGTATCTTGCGTTTTTCGGCTATTATCCCATACTTAAAGCGGCGATTGAGGCTCACGTTCCGGCATTTCCCGCAATGCTTATAAAGCTCGCCGTTTTTCTCGCTTCCATGACCGCTTCATACGCCGTTATGATAGGACTAATGGGGCTGACGCTTGACGAAATGGACGAATACGGAATGTGGGGAGCGGTCATGCTTCTCGGGCTCGGAGCGTTCGCTTTTGTCTTTTATGACTTCGCGCTCACGCGCCTTATCACACTTTATGTAAATAAGTGGAGAAAACATTTTAAAAAATACTTTAAATAGGTTGATTTTTGAGCGTCGGCTGATATAATTATCATTAACGGATGCGCTTGAATTCATCCTATTTTTTGTCGGGAGGTAATTATGAAAGAGAATATTAAAATCGGGGCGGTAGGCCTCGGAGGCAGAGGCAGAGGCAACCTTGCCGAAATACTCAACTGCGAAGGCGTTGAGGTTACAGCCGTCTGCGATAAATATGAAGACAGAGCGCTTGAGGGTCAAAAAATCGTTACCGAAAAAACAGGCAAATCTCCCGACGTTTACCTTGATTACAAAGAAATGCTCGCGAGGGACGACCTTGACGCCGTGCTTTGCTGCACCACCTGGATAACTCACGCGCGCATTGCGACCGACGCCATGAGAGCCGGCAAGCACGTGGCTGTTGAAGTGGGCGGCGCCGCGGATATCGAAGAATGCTGGGAAATGGTGAGAGCGAGCGAGGAAACGGGCAAATTCTGCATGCTCCTCGAAAACTGCTGTTACGACCGCAGCGAAATGGCGCTTTACAACATGGTGAAGCAGGGGCTCTTCGGCGAAATAATTCACATGGCGGGCGGCTATGAGCACGATTTGCGCGATGAGATTTCGCTCGGCAGAGAAGACAGGCACGGCAGGCTCTTTAATTTTCAGCACAGAAACGGCGAGCTTTATCCCACCCATCAGCTCGGGCCCATTTCAAAGGTGCTCGGCATAAACAGAGGCAACAGGTTCATATCTCTCGTTTCAATGGCTTCAAAATCGAGGGGACTCAACGAGTGGATAAAAAACAACAAGGGCGAGGATTACGACCTTGCTGAATATAAATTCAACCAGGGCGACGTGATCACGACGATGATTAAATGCGCAAACGGCGAAACCGTGACCCTCATTCACGACTGCTCCCTGCCGCGCCCCTATTCGAGAGCTTACAGAATTCAGGGCACGAAGGGCATTTACATGGAAGACGGCGACTCGATATATCTTGAGGGCATATCCCATGAAAACAAAGAGCACTGGACCCACACCTGGGAAAATTTTTACGACGACGGATACCGAGATAAATACGAGCATCCGCTTTGGAAAAAATATTCCGAAGAGGGCATTCACGAAGGCGGCCACGGAGGTATGGATTTCCTCGTGCTCAGCGCGTTCGTTGAGAGCGTAAAGCTTGACGCGAAGCCGCCTATTGACGTTTATGACACCGCCGCATGGATGGCGGTAACGTGCCTTTCCGAGATGTCCGTAGCGACCGGCTCATCGCCGATAGCTTTTCCGGATTTCACAAGAGGCATGTGGATAGACAGAGAACCTTACAGACGCGGTCAATTCTGTCTGGACGAGGTTTGCTATGATTATTTTGAAGCGGAGGAGGATAAATAATATGAAATTCTACATCGGAGTTGACGGCGGCGGCACTAAGACCGCAATCGCGCTTTTTGACGGCTCAAAGAAAATGCTTGATTACTGCGCCGTTCCGGGCAGCAATCACGAAAATCTTGAAGGCGGCTTTGAAGAGGCTGCCGGAATAATCATGGACGGCATAAACGGTCTTTGCAAAAATAACGGACTCGCTCTTTCGCAAATATCGTTCACCGTTATGGGCCTTGCGGGCATAGACCACAAGTGGCAGCACGACAAAATGTGCTCAATTCTCCGCTCAAAGGGCCTTGACAATTTTGAAGTTTACAACGACGGCTATCTCATCATAAAAGCCGGCTCGTCAACGGGCTCCGCCGTAGGCTACAACTGCGGCACGGGCGTTTGCTGCAACGGAATTGACTCAAAGGGCAATATGCTCCAGCTCATGGGCCTCGGCCTGTTTTCGGGCGACCTGCCGGGCGGCGAGTCAATAGCCATCAAGGCTTACGAAATAGTTTACAGACAGCTTTTCCTCGGCATTGAGGAAAGCCTTATCACCGGCATGGTGAAGGATTTTTACGGCATAGAGAAGAGAGAGGATTTCCTCGAGCTTCTCGGCAAAATCGAAAATCCCGCCGAGGATCCCTCACACATACGCAATTTCATTCAGTTCTTCTTTGACGCCGTTGAGCAAAACGACCGCCCCGCCACGGCTTACTGCGAGCAGATGGCTGAAACGGGCGCGAGAGCTATCGCCGCTCTCATAAGTCAGATGGAGTTTGACGGCGACGAGGTTGAGGTAATCCTCTCCGGCTCAATAAACCTTAAGGTAGGCTCCCCGACATATATCAAAATGCTTAAAGAGAAAGCGGCGGAGTATTCGGGCAGAAAGATCGTCTTCAAAAAGCTCGACGTTCCTCCCGTTACGGGCTGTATCAACTGGATTATGCAGGAATACGCCGAGCCCGACGAAGACGCCGTGAAAGAGCCCAAAGAGATAACGGTTGCCGTTATCGGCTCCGGCAGCACATATTGCCCCGAGCTCATCGACGGATTTCTCAAGGCTCAGGACACTTTGAAGCTCAAGAAAATATCCTTTATGGATATCGACGACAGAAAGAGGACGATAGTGGGCGGCCTTTGCGTGCGCATGCTTAAGGCTGCGGGCATCGACTGCGAAACCGTTATCACCGACGACCTTGACGAGGCGCTGCAGGGCGCGGATTTCGTTGTCACTCAGATAAGAGTGGGCAAGCTGCCCGCAAGGCATCTTGACGAAACAATACCCCTCAAATATAACCTTATCGGCCAGGAAACCACCGGTATCGGCGGATTTTTCAAGGCTCAGAGGACCATACCCGTTATCAAGAATATCTGCGACAGGATAGAAGCTATCTGCCCGAACGCGTGGCTCATTAACTTCACCAATCCTTCGGGAATTATCACGGAATTTGTGCTCAACAACACAAACGTTAAGTGCATAGGCCTTTGCAACGTGCCTATCGACATGATTGACGACACGAAAGAAATCGTGGGCGAAAACATGGAATACACCTACGTCGGCCTCAATCATTTAAGCTGGATGACGAGCGTTCGCGTGGACGGCAAAGAGCTGCTTGACGACCTCATCGCTCAGGGCTTTTCACCCAAGGTTATGGCAAACATCAAGGACGACGGCTTCTCGCTCGAAACCCTTGCCGCAATTCACGCCGTGCCTTCCTCTTACCTGCAGTATTATTACTGCCGCAACGCAAAGCTCAAGCACCTGCTTGAGGGCGACAAGAGCAGGGCGCAGGTCTGCATGGAAATCGAGGAGCAGCTTCTCGAAATGTACAGCGACGAAGGGCTTTACGTAAAGCCCGCGCTGCTTGACCAGAGGGGAGGCCACAAGTATTCGCTTGTTGCCGTTAACCTCATTAACGCCATAGCGAACGACGTTAACGACATTCAAGTCGTCAACGTTAAAAACGGCGATACTCTGCCCTTCTTAAAGCCCGACGACGTAATCGAAGTTGCGGCGAGAGTGGGCAAAGACGGCGCAAAGCCCATACCCGTGGGCGAGATAGACAATCACCACATAATCGGGCTCATGAGAGTCGTTAAGGAGTATGAGAACTACACCGTTAAAGCCGGCAGAGACGGCGACGAAGAGGCGGCTATCAACGCCCTGCTCATTCATCCTCTCGTGGGCGACTGGGAGGCAGCGGTTAACTGCTTTAATGAGATGAAAGAGGCTCACAAGCAGTATCTGCCCCAGTATTTTAAAGATGAGAACGCGGCGAAATGAGCTTAAAGGATAAGCTTTTTTCTCTTGCCGACGCCGATTACGCGGCGTTCACCGCAAAGCTCATACCAAACGTTGACCCCGGCAAAATAATCGGGGTTCGCACACCGGATATCCGCTCCCTCGCGAAAGCCTGCTCAGGCGCTCCCGAGGGAGAAGCGTTCTTAAACGAGCTGCCGCACGAATATTTTGAAGAAAATCAGCTGCACTCGTTTATTATTTCGCTTGACAAGAATTTTGACTCGTCGGTCGAAAAAGTGCGGGCGTTTTTGCCTTACGTTGACAATTGGGCGACCTGCGACCAGCTGAACCCCGCGGCGTTTGCGAAAAATGCCGACAGGCTCATGCCGTTTATTGACGAGTGCCTGTCTTCGGGCAAAACCTACACGGTGAGATTCGGCATACGCATGCTGATGAATTATTTTCTCACCGATAAATTTACAGACGAATGCGCTCTTAAAGTGTCGGCTTCCTTTTCGGAAGACTATTATGTAAAAATGATGATTTCGTGGTATTTTGCCACCGCTCTCGCTTATCAATACGACCGCATAATTCCCTATTTTGAGCAGCGCAGGCTTGACCCGTGGGTCCACAACAAAGCCATACAGAAAGCGCGCGAGAGCCGCAGAATAAGCGACGAGAGCAAAGAATACCTTAAGAGCCTTAAGGTGAAAAACATTTCGGAGTGATATTATTTTGAAGACCATTTTGCTTGACACCCTTGTGGATACTCTCAAGCTGATACCGTTTTTATTTTTAACGTATCTGCTCATGGAGTTCATAGAGCACAGAATGGGTGAAAAAAGTGAAGAGAGCATAAGAAAAGCCGGCAGATTCGGCCCGCTCATAGGCGGACTGCTCGGCCTTGTGCCGCAATGCGGTTTTTCAGCCTCCGCGGCGTCTCTCTATTCGGGCGGGCTCATATCCGCGGGCACTCTGCTCGCCGTTTTCCTCTCAACCTCCGACGAAATGCTGCCCATCTTCATCTCAAAGCAGATAGGTTTCTCCGCAATCATTCACGTTTTGCTCATAAAGCTCGTCATTGCCGTTATATTCGGCTTTGCCGCCGACATCGTAATAAAAATCATACGGGGCGGCAACAGCGAAAGGCAGATTAAATCAATTTGTGAAGAGGGCAACTGCAACTGCGAAGAGCACGGAATTTTCCGCTCGGCGCTGCACCACACCCTGAACATAGGCGCGTTTATCCTTGTGATAACGTTCATTCTCAACACCGCCGTTTACTTCATTGGCGAAGACAGTCTCGGCAGGCTGTTTGTCGATGCCCCGGTCGCGGGGTGCGCCGTGGCTTCTCTCGTGGGGCTCATACCGAACTGCGCGGCGTCGGTCGTTATAACCGAGCTTTATCTTAACGGCATAATAGGCGCGGGCGCTTTGATATCGGGTCTGCTCACGGGCTGCGGCATAGGTTTGCTCGTGCTTTTCAGAACCAACAGGCACTCGGTAAAAGGCAATCTTGCTTTTCTTTTGGCTCTTTACGCGGTAGGATTCGTAATGGGAAACATAGCGGATTTGATAGGAATTATAATCTGAAAAGAGCCAAAATTTACAATTATTTAATAATTTATACTCGAAAACTATTCCAATAAAACAAATTTTATGGTAAAATAACACAGTAAATACCCTGCTTTAAGCAGGAACATCCTTAAAACGGAGGGTTAATAACATGAAAAAAATCGCATCCGTATCAAAGCGCGCTTTAGCCGTGCTTATGGCTGCTATGGTGCTCTTCTCGTTCTCCGCAGTTACTTCTTTCGCGGCTCTGAGCTTCACTCTGTCAGCCGATCATGACAGTGCCGCCATCATCGTTAAGGCGACCGGCGGGGACGGCTACAGCTATGAAATAAGCCCCGCAGGCACGTTCACACAGGACGGCAGTAATTTTAAATTCACAACGCCTAAGGAAGGCACCTTCACCGTTACCGCTTCTTACGAAGAAGAAACCGCCACCGAAACTTTTACTACCGTTAAGAAGAATATAACGGCTAACGTTAACCAGGCCGACAAGTCAATAACCATAACCGGCGAAGACGTTGACAAAATGACTTTCTTCGCAAAGAATGCCAACATTTCCGTAAGCGGCACTCTTCTTTATAACCTCAGCCAGGGCATAGCCTATGAGATTATCGGCTACTATTTTGACTCCGCAACCAAAACGCTCAATTACGGCACCGTTACCGAAGAATTATTGCCGAGGGCCGCTGCCCCTGCCAACATTAAAGCAACTGCCGGCGTTAACGAAATCACCGTTGAGCCCATTCCGGGCGCGGAGTACAGAATAGTTAAAACCGGGGAAATTCCCGATGATATAAAATGGAGCGAAGACAACACGTTTACGGGACTTGAGCCGACTACCCGCTACACCGTCTACGCAAGAATAAAGAAAACCAAGACTTATCTTGAGAGCGACGAAATTTCAATCACCCTTATGACTCTCGAGACAAACACGGCCGAAGTTGCAGACGTTGAATTTACCGACGTTCAGATGACTTCTCTCACCGTAAAGGCAAACTCCGATTATGAATACTCTCTTGACGGCAAGACCTGGCAGACCTCCAACAAGTTCACCGGTCTTACCAAGGGCAAGGACTATACCGTTTATCAGAGAATCGCCGCTCATGATGATTTTGCGGCATCCGCTTACAAATCAAAGAGCATCACTACCAACAACGCCGAGACCTATAACGCAAGCATGACCAACGTTAAGGGACTTACGTGGAAAGACGAAAAAAACATCAGAGCCGGCAAGGAAAATGAATTCACCGTTCACGGCGACATCAGAAACGACGGCAACATCCAGTGGGGCGACACGAGAATAGTTCCTAAAAAAGCAACCGTTAAAAACCCAAAGGATACTAAAAATGAAACTGAGATTGAATTCGATAAGGCCACTACTCTGAATGGCTCCGATTTCAAGAAAACTTATAATCCCGAAAGCACCGGCGAAAAGACCTTCACCGTGACTTATGAGAAGCAAAAGTACATGGGAGGAGATCATTGGGAAGAAATTGAAACTGTCGAGCAGACCTACAAGATTACCGTTCTGCGAAATGACGAAGACGGTTGGGGCGTGCTTGTTGGTATTATAAACTTCCTTACCGATCAGCTTCCTTCACTTCTTCTTAAAGCTATGCAGTGGCTTTCCGATAAAGGCCTTTCCTTCATGCTCTTCATCTGATGAATCAGGTTTTTATCGAAATATTTAATATTATTTAAATAAAATACTTGCAATTATGCTCTGCGTGTGATAAACTTGTTAGGCAATTCACACGCAGGGCTATTTTTACCCTTAGTGCGGTTTATCCGTTTCGGTATCAGGCCCGGCGGCGGTTGCGTCTGACAAGATGCAAATTAACTAAGGAGGAAAAACAATGTCAGTAGTATCAATGAAGCAGTTGCTTGAGGCGGGCGTTCATTTCGGTCACCAGACCAGAAGATGGAACCCCAAGATGGCAGAGTACATTTTCACGGAGCGCAACGGTATTTACATTATCGACCTTCAGAAGACCGTTAAAAAGCTCGAAGAGGCTTATCTTTTCGTCCGTGATATTTCCGCAGAGGGCGGAGAAGTTCTTTTCGTAGGCACCAAGAAGCAGGCTCAGGATTCCATCAAAGAAGAAGCTATCCGCTGCGGTATGCCTTACGTTAACGCTCGCTGGCTCGGCGGCATGCTCACTAACTTCAACACCATCAAGAAGAGAATCGCAAGGCTCGACCAGCTCAAGACCATGGAGTCCGACGGCACCTTCGATCGCCTCACCAAGAAAGAAGTTACCAAGCTCAATCTCGAAATCGAAAAGCTCGAAAAATATCTCGGCGGTATCACCAACATGAAGAAGATACCCGACGTTATGTTTATCATCGACCCGCGCAAAGAGAAGATCGCCGTGCTCGAGGCCAAGAAGCTCGGCATCCCCATCGTTGCTATAGTTGACACCAACTGCGACCCCGATGAGGTTGATTACGTTATCCCCGGCAACGACGACGCTATCCGCGCTGTTAAACTCATAGCAGGCGCTATTGCAGACGCCGTTATCGAAGGCAGACAGGGCGAGCAGGTTGCTCCCGTCGCTTCCGAAGAATCGGAAGAAGCCGCCGAAGAAGAAACCGAAAACAAAGAGGAGGAATAATACAATGGCATTCACCGCTAAAGACGTTCAGGCTCTCAGAGAAAAGACAAACGTCGGCATGATGGATTGCAAAAAGGCTCTCACCGAGGCTGACGGCGATATGGAAAAGGCCGTTGAGATCCTTCGTGAAAAAGGCCTTGCCTCCGCCGCTAAAAAATCCGGCAGAGTTGCCGCAGAAGGCGTTATAGGCGTTTACACCGACAATAATTACTCAGCTCTCGTTGAGCTTAACTGTGAAACCGACTTCGTGGGCAAAAACCCCGAGTTCGTCGCTCTCGCAAATCAGATCGCGAAGACCGCCGTTATCGCGAAGCCCGCAGACCTTGAGGCTCTTTCAGCCGCCACAATAGCCGACGGCACCTTATCCGTTGCTGACGCTATTCAGGAGCTCTTCCTCAAGATTCGCGAGAATCTCAAGCTTCGCCGTTTCGCTCTCGTTGAGGGCACCGCAGTTTCCTACGTTCACGGCGGCGGCTCCGTAGGCGTTCTCGTATCTTTTGATACCGACGCTGCAGACAAGCCCGAATTCACCGAAATGGGCAAAAACATTGCAATGCAGGTTGCGGCAATGAGCCCCGAATATCTCAGCAAAGACGATATTTCCGCCGAAGAGCTTGAAAAGATGAGAAACATCACCGTTGAGAGCGCTCTCAACAAGCCCGAATCTCTTCCCAAGCCCATCCTCAACAAGGCTATCGACATCGTTCTGAGCGAAAATCTCTGGAGCGAGGCAGACGTCGCAGCTTACGAAGAGCAGAAGAAAAACAAGTTCCTCTTCAACTTCCTTTCAAAGGAAGCTGTTGCCGCTCTCGCCAAGGTCGCCGTTGACCACAAGGAAGAGTTCGCAAGCGATGTTATCTTCAACAAGGCTATCGACGGCCGTATTTCAAAGCAGATTAACGAGGTTTGCCTCCTTGAGCAGGCATTCGTTCGCTCCGATCTCTTTGAGGGCAATGTCGGCGGCTACGTTGCAGACGTTGCGAAGAAGACCGGCGCCAACATCAAGGTTACCGGATTTACCCGTTTCGCAAAGGGCGAAGGCATTGAGAAAAAGGCCGATGACTTTGCAGCGGAAGTTGCAGGCATGGTAAATCAGTAATTTAAGACAAAACATTAAACCCACCCGTTTCATAAAGATTCGGGTGGATTTTTTGCTTTAAGCGAAAGCTCCGAGAAATCAATCGAATTTTAGAATGAGATCAATTCCGCTGCTCTTTGCCTTATAAACTTTTCAATTGTTTTAAGCCTGTCGGCAGGAAGATTGTAATTTTTATCACGCTCAAATTTGAAGTTCAAAATTTTGCGAAGCTGTTTTTTCTGTCTGTCTGTGATAAATTCTTTCGCTATGTCGTCAAACGGCACGCGGAATGCAGAATCCCTCGTTTTGGCATAATCTTCAATTTTTTCAAGGTCTGATTTTACCGCATAGGGGAAAAGCCCGAGCCCGTTGTCAAATATCGGCGCGAGAGAAACGGGCTTGTTTGTTTCGGTGTTAACGAGCATGCCGAAATTGCCGTAGTGCCTGTCGGTGTTGTATATGAGAGCGTCAAAAATCATCATGTCAACAAAATCGTCATAGTATTTTTTGCCGCAACCTTTTAAGAAATCCGCCACCTCAACGATGTTTTTGAAGTCGCCGAATTTCCATATAGGCACGAACGCAATTTCTTTGCTCGTGAATATTTCGCACACGGAGCAAACGCTCTTTTTCCAGCTCGCGAGCGAATATTCAATATGGTTTATGCCCATCGCGTCGGCAATCTGAGAAGCGTAAAATTCGGAATAAGGCTCGTTGCCTGTGTTTGAAGCGCCCTCCGTGCCGCCCTTATAAAGCAGAGTTTTGCCGCCGATTTTGCGCCACCCTTTGCGAAGCATACCGTTTGTGGTGAATTCGGGTGAAGACGTGAAACCCCTCGCTTTCATGCTGCCGTATCCCGTGTAGGCGATGAGCGAAAGAGCCTTCGAAAAATCGCTGTCATAAAGGTTATATTCGGCAAAAGTGCCTTCAAATCCTTCCTTCACGACCCAGTAGCAGTCGTTGAGCGAGAGCCCCATGCAAATATCGAGAATTCCCATAAGGTCATTTTCGGCAAGACCCATTGAAGAAAGAATAGCCTCAATATAGCCGCGATTTTTGGGCACGGCGCGGCTGCGAAGCCACGAGAGCAGACCTTCGCCGCTCATTTCCAAACCTATGGGCAGAAGCTGCTCTTTCTTTTTGTCATACCAAATGATTTCACAGGCAATGCCTTTTAAGCCCTCGTTTTGAAGCGAGAACTTTATGAGCGGAGTATCAAAATTTTTTAAGACGTAAGTCATGATTTGCCGCCTCCGTGAGGGCTCTTGCCTGTGGTTGAAATCGGTTTAAAGCGATTTTGCGAATGAAATCAAATCGGGATAATCGGCGACGCCTTCTTTTTCTTTTTCCTGCTTGCCGCAGGCGAGCAGAGCTGATTTGCAGCCCGCGTTCTTCGCTGTTTGAATGTCGCACATGGCGTCGCCCGCCATAACGCTGCCGTCAAGGTCGATGTTCAAATCCTTCACAGCCGATAAAATCATGCCGGGCGAGGGCTTTCTGCAGCTGCATTTTATTTTGTATTCGGGCCTTTCGCCGGGGAACCCCGAGTCGGGGTGATGCGGGCAAAAGTAAACGGCGTCAAGATACGCGCCCTTCTCGCCGAGCAGCTCTTCGAGCCTTGCGTGAATTTCGTCAAGCTCCTCAAAGGTGCATTCGCCCCTTGCGATGACCGCCTGGTTTGTTATCAGCACGGCAAGGTAGCCCTTGTCGTGAATTGTATTTATCGCCTCGGCGGCGCCGGGGATGAGCTCAATATCTTCGGGCTTTGAGATATAGCCCTTATAAACGTTTATCGTGCCGTCTCTGTCAAGGAAAACGGCTTTTTGCTTATTGCGAAGGCTGCGCATTTCGGGTATGCCGAGCTTAATGTCGTTTTCCGCTCTCGCAAACCTTTCGGGCGTGCCTATATCGTGAACGTATTCGGTGCATCTGTAAGCGTAAACTCCGCCCTTGCCCACGGCAGGGGAGATTATGTCGCGGTCAAGGTCGAGCTTTCCTTCGCCTTTGATTGAAGAAATAAATTCGCGTGATAAAATCTGAATGCCCGCATTCGAAAGATTGCGGTGAAGCTCTCTGCTTTCTTTCGGAGCAAAGCCCTTAACCCTGCCGTCAGGGTCCGTTACAATCGCTGTGCTGTCGCCGGGGTGAGAGCTCGGGTGAGCAAAAAGCGTGACGAGAGCGTTTTTCTCTTTGTGAAAAGCCGCCATTCTTTCAAGCGAAAAGTCAAAGAGCAGGTCGCCCGAGCAGAGCAGAATATCGTTGTTAATGCCGAGAAGCGGCAGAGCGCCGCCCGTGCCGAGAGGCTCATCCTCTTCAAAATAGGTTATGTTAACGCCGAAATCGGAGCCCGAGCCGAAATATTCTTTAATTTTATCCGCTTTGTAGCCCACGACGATGATGAAATCGCTTATGCCTTCGCGCTTTAAAACCTCTGTCTGACGAAGGAGAGCGGGCTTTCCGCAAAGCGGCATCATCGGTTTCGGAACGCCGCCGCTGATTTCGGCAAGCCTTTCGCCTTTGCCGCCGGCAAGAATTACTGCTTTCATATTTATCTTTTCCGTTTAGTTTTATTTTTCTTCGGAGTTTCCGTACATCAGCTTTGCGCCTTCGTTTTCAAAGCGGAAGCTTACAAAGCTGAAATCGCTCATCGCTTTAAGCAGGCCTTCCTGCTTTTCGGGCGGAACGAAGAGCAGCATAAATCCGCCGCCTCCCGCTCCGAGTATTTTGCCGCCGAGAGCGCCGTTTTGCTTCGCTTTTTCATAAATTGAATCTATTTCGTCGGTTGTCACTTTTGAAGAAAACCGCTTTTTAAGCGCCCACGATTCGTCAAGCAAAGCGCCTATATCGTCCGTGTTGCCGCCCTCAAAAACCTTTTGAGCTTCATCGGTGATTTTCTTTATTTCGTGAAGATAAGGCGTTATTTCGGCAATATTTTCCTGCTGAGCTCTCGCGACCTCGCCCGAAAAATGAGTGAAGCCCGTAAACATGAGCATGAGCCTGCTCTGAAGCGCATTGAGCCTTTTGGGAGAAATGTCAACAGGCTCCGCGGAGAAGCCGTCAGAGCCGAAATAATAGCGGTTGAAGCCGCCGAAAGCGGAGGCTATCTGGTCCTGCACGCCGCCCGCTTCTTTGCACATCTCTCTTTCGAGATATATCGCCTCTTTGGCGATTTCGAGCTTGTCGGGATATTCGCCCCTCATGGCGTGAAGCCCCTGCACGAGAGCTACGGCGAAAGCGGAGCTCGAGCCGATGCCCGAATACGCAGGCATATCCGCGTCGTAAGAAATCTGAATTCCGTCATATGGAATACGCCTGAGAGCCGCTCTCACAAGCGGGTGACTGAGCTCGTCCGGAGTGTCAAATCTTTCTATCTTAGAATAAGTGAGCTGATTTTTGAAGGGGAGGAAGGGCGCAACGTCCCTCAGAGTTACGTAGCAGTATTTATCGATGGTAGTCGATATTACGCTGCCGCCGTGCTCCGAATAATATTCGTAATAATCGGTGCCTCCGCCGAAAAAAGATATTCTGAAAGGCGCTCTCGCAATGAGCATCATCAGCCCTCCCAAGGGATAAAGGATAAGCCGAGCGTTTCTTTTAACAGAGCGTTGCTCATAACGGAATTGTCGGCTCTTTTGTCTTTAAAAAACTTTTGCCCTTCTTCAAAAGAAATGGGCTTTACAAGCCCGGGGTCGGCGCCGATTTTTTTGGCAATCGCAAGCCCCGTTTCATATTTGGTGTAAGCCCTGTCGCCCGCAACGTTTATTATTTCGGGCAAAGGCTTGTCGCAATTCATCAGAGAGAGGGCGAGAGAAGCCGCTTTTTTGTAAGAGAGCGTATTTCTTCTCATGCCGTCTATCATTTCAATTTTTTCGCCGTTTTGAAGGCTTTTACAAATATTGTCATAAAAGCTCTTTTTGCTTTCTGTAAAGGATTCGCCCGCCATAAACGGCAGCCTGAGAGCGGTGAAGCCGTAATCTCTCACCGCTTTTTCCGCCTCGAGCTTTTGCCTGCCGTATTCGTTAACGGGGGCAAGCGGCGAGGTTTCGAGGAAAGCGGGGATTTCGGCGGTGTTTTCGCCGTAAACACAGTCGGTTGAAGCGTAAAACAGCCTGTTTATTTTACGGGAAAATAAATCGAGAAAATTTTTGAGCGAGTCTATATTCACTTTCTTTGCTTCTTCGGGGCTTTCAAACACCCTGTCAACAAAGTGATTTGCCGCAAGATAAAAGACTTTAAGCTCTTCGCCGCCCGTTTTTTTGAGCAAAGCCGCAAGGCTGTCTTTATCGGTAACGTCGCAGAGGGTTATGTCGGCGCCTTCAAAGGCAAAGCGCGCGGAAGCGCTGCGCACGGCGCAAACGATTTTTTCGCTTTGCGTTTTGAGAGCTTCGGCGGCAATGCAGCTGCCGAGATATCCGCAGCCGACGATAAGAATCATTTTTTTACCCTCTTTCCGGATAAATAATCTCGTTCATGTGATAGGTCGTTCTGCCCCTTCTTCTGCCGTACCACACCGCTTCTCGCGCATAGTCTGGCAGAGTGTCGTAAACGCAGTCGGGCTTTATGATAACGGAAGAATTAAGCTCTTTGAGGGCAGGGGAGCCGCCCTTTATGACCTCGTCAAAATAGGCGGGGAAATCGTATTTGAGAAAAACTTGTGCTTCTTTCTCATTCGGTTTTCTGACTGCCGCCTTTTGATAAGCGAGCAGAGAGGGGAAAACGCCGCCGTCAATGCCGAAAGAGTCAATATAGGGCAGCAGCTCTTCAAAATAAGCGTCAAAGTCGCTCACCGCTTCGAGGAAAGCGCCCTCTTCAAAAAACCACGTTACGTTGCCGAATTTCGGTTCAAAATAGTTCCAGTCGCCCGAAAGAGAGCTTTGATATTTGCGCTCAAACTCTTTCCACATATTGTGAAGCCTGCCCGAGCCGTTCATAATGTAAGAGAGCAAACCGGAATAAAAATCGTAGTAAGCCACGTTCATCTCTTTATTGAGCCATATCGCGAAAAATCTCGTGAGGCCGAGGCTGTGGAAGCACTGAGCGCAAACGGAAAAAAGATTTGCCTGCACCCAGTCGTCTTCGCTCATTGTAGCCGTTGAGCGCACGAGGTAGGAATATTCGGGCACCTCTTCGCTCCTGTCGGGGGCGGAGTGAATGTGATTAAAGCCCACTTTTATTATTTTTATCTTGTTTTCCTCTATGTATTCGGGCCTCGAGAGGTCGGAATTGGGCAGCACCTCGCAGTGATAAACGCTTAATGAGTTGTGCTGACCGTTTTCCATAAGTCGGCAGATGCCTCTGCAAAAGCTGTCTTTCGTTTCGCCCGGCAAGCCGAGTATCAGCTCGGAATAAGTAGGTATTCCCGCTTCGTTGTATTTTTTCATCAGAGCGGAAAAATGCTCCATGGTAAGGTTTTTTCTGCCTACTTTTTCGAGAGCCTCGTCGCTGAGGGTCTGATAGGCGAGAGTCGCGCCCTTATCCATGCCCTCGCTGTTTAAGAGCCTGCATATTTCAAACACTCTGTCTGCGCTGTTCTTTTCATAGCAGGGCCTGAACACCTGAGGGTAGCCGTATTTTTTCTTTGCCTCAACGAGAGCGGCTGCTATTTCGTAATCGCGCTCAAACATGCCGAAATTGGAGTCGGCGCAGAAGCAATAGGCAATTTTATGCTCCGCGAGCCAGCGGATTTCTCCGAGCACCTTTTTCATAGGGAAAAAGCGCATGCGCTTGCCCGTTACCCAGTCGCAATAAGCGCAGGAATAAGGGCAGCCCCTGTTGGTTTCGAGCACGCTTAAAAATTCAACGCCCGGGTTTTCAGCTATTATTTTGTCAAAAACGCCCGTAAGATAAGGCGAAGGGTAGCTGAGCTCTTTGTTTTTAAGGCAGATGGGCGGGGCCTTTATTATTTTGCCGTCTTTTCTGTAAGCGATTGACGGCGCGGAGCCGATGTCGCCGTTTAAAAGCGCTTTAAGCAGGCCTTTAAAAGTTTCTTCGCCCTCTCCGAAATTGAGACAGTCAACGTAATCCTCTTCGGCAAGAAGAGAAGCGTCTTCGCTCACGCTGTGGCCGCCGAAAAATATGAGGCAGTCGGGATAACGCTCCTTCACCTTTTGGGCGAGGGCTTTGTTATATTCCATATTCCACACGCTGCACGAAAACGCAACCGCATAGGGGTCGCTTATCTTTTCGAGCGCGTGAGCGAGCTTTTCTCTGCGGAAAATAATGTCGGAAAAATCATATTCTGTTTTAAGCTGTTCATCCGCAAGGCAGGACGCCGTGATTGCGCCGGCGGCATAGGGCAGATAAACCGAGCCGTCAAACTCAAATCCCACCTGAACAAAATATATCTTTTTCATTTTGCTCTCCAAAAGCTGTCAGTCGCCGATAATATCCTTTGAGCCGTCGTCTTTTTCGACAGGCTCGGTGTAAAGGACAACGAGAAAAGTGTCCTCAATAAAATCAAAACAGTGCTTTACGTTTTTCGGTATCAGAAACATATCGCCCGACGAAAACTCTTTTTCTTCCTTTTCGCTTTCAAAAACGGCGGTTACTTTTATTTTGCCGCCCGCCACGTAAAACGCTTCTTCCGTTTCGGCGTGATAATGAAAATTGCCTCTGACGGCGCCTTTTTTGGTGAAGACGGAGTTTATCTGCTTATATCCCCCGTGAACGAGCTGAGCAAGGCAGCCTCTTTCGTCTTCAAACACAAAGTCGGGTTTAATGACCTTTATAAGCATAA
This sequence comes from uncultured Clostridia bacterium, assembly GCA_905235625.1. GTDB lineage: Bacteria > Bacillota > Clostridia > Oscillospirales > Acutalibacteraceae > CAG-177. Next base: position 10,366 of record CAJOLX010000012.1, on the reverse strand, counting down.
TTACACGTTCCCGTAAAATGAATTTTTGATAACCGAATACGCTTTGATGAGCTCCGCGATGCCGTCTTCAAGAGTGTAGGAGGGGCGGTAGCCGAGGCTCTCTATTTTTTCGTTTGAAACGATGTAGTTCCTCTTATCGGGGTCGGAATTTACCGGGCTTTCGAGATAAGTGAAATCCGGTATTTGAGCCTTTATCTTTTCGCAAAGCTCAAGCTTTGATATATTCGCGCTGCTCAGGCCGCAGTTGTAGGTTTCGCCCTTCATCCGGTCAAAATTATCGAGAGCGAAAACGAATGCGTTCGCGGCGTCGCGCACGTGAAGAAAGTTTCTCTTGAAATCGCCTTCAAACACCACGGTGAACCTGTCAAAAACGGCGCGGTAAACGAAGTCGTTAACGAGCAGGTCCGTTCTCATTCTCGGCGACGCGCCGAAAAGGGTAGCGAAGCGGAAAGTTACGCTGTTGCCCGCTTCAAGAATCTCTTTTTCCGCCTGCATTTTGGTTTTGCCGTAAAGAGAAATGGGGGTTATGGGAGACTCTTCGGTGCAGTATTCCTGCCCCTGACCGAGGCCGTAGCCGCTGTTTGTGCAGGGGAAAATGATTTTTTGCTCTTTTGAGCGAAGAGAAAGCAAAAGCCTTATCGCCTCAAGATTTGTGCTGACGGCGGCGGTTTGGTCCTTGTCGCAGGCGGGGAAGCCCACTATCGCCGCAAGCGGAATTATAACGTCTTTGCCTTCAAGGGCTTTTTCGAGCGTTTGCCTGTCGCGGCAGTCGCCGTTAATTATCGTAAGATTTTTATTTTCGCAGCAGTCAAGCAGAGAAGCCTGCCTGTAAAGAAACGAATCGAGCACGGTCACTCTGTTGCCGAGCGACAAAAGCTTCGGGGTGAGCACGGAGCCTATGTAGCCCGCTCCGCCCGTAATGAGAATATCAGCCATAAGACACGCGGTGAAAGCTTTCACCCAAACCGCCTTTCAAATAATATCGTTGCATAATAAATCTATTATATAATATCACACGACTTTTTAAATTGCAATAAGCAATAACTTAAAGAGGTGAGCTTGCGCTTCGGATTAAAGCGTTTCTCTTCTCTTTCTTCACTAAAAAAGGGTGCGAAAATTTAATTTCGCACCCTGCATTTATTGGTTTTCGCCGCAGCTTAATATTTGAAGTCCTTGTAGATAATGTGAGTAGTGCCGGTGGCGGTGCCGGAGCCGATGCCGATGTCAATGGCAACGGAGATGTTGTAGGTTACGGTGAGCGCAAGAAGCTCGCCCGTAACGGCGTCAACGTTGGCAACGATAACGGCGTTGCTGTAAGACTCTTTGATGTCGGCGCCCGAATAGGTGTCGTCAATAGCGTCATAAATGACTTCGGCGGTCTTGTGGTCGTAATAGTTCTTATCCTCATTACCCACGCAGATGCCGCACTTGTCTATGGGAGCGTTTGTTTTCTGCTCGTTCTTGTTGGCTACGCTGTTGCCGCCTTTAACGGCAATTGTGAGAGTGTAAACTCCGCCGTCGGGGCTGCATTTGGCAGAGGTAACGTCGGAAGCAGAGAGCGTGCTCTTTCTGAGATATTCTCTCCTGCTGTCGGAATCCCACTGACCTTTGGTAACCTTTTCGCTGTATCTGTTGTCTTCGCCGATGCCTACAAACTTCTCAACGAGGCTCTTGAAAGCTCTCAGAGCAACGCTCATGTCAAAGTTTGCGTTGTCGGTGTAGCGCTCTTTTGAGAAGCCTGCCTTCTTGCTGTAAGCGTTGTTTACGGCGCTGTTGTAAAGAGCGATGATTTCAGCCTGATTGGTGGGAGCTGCGGGAGTTTCAACCTTGGATTCCTCTTTGGCGTCGTCCTTTTTGCTCTCAGCCTCGGAAGCCGCTTCGGAAGCTGCTTCTGAAGCTTCCTCGGACGTTTCGGCGGGCTGCTCGGCTTCTTCCGATGAAGGCTCGTCGATCGGGTCTTCTTCATAAACCTGAGAGTCGGTAGCGACTGCTTCTTCGGACGAAGAGGGCTCTTCGGTTGGCGCTTCTTCCTTGGCGCCGCAAGCGGTGAATGCGAAAATGAACGTGAGCGCGAGTAAAACGGAAATTAACTTTTTCATTTTTAAACCTCCTTGTTTACAGCGTGGACCTCTGCTCCGCTTAACGGAGCAAAGGTCCGATTTTCATTTATGCTTTTAATATTCTTGCCTTTATAACGCCGTCAACGGCGGCGTCAAATTCCTTGTCGGTGTCGAGCACGGTGTAGCCCATGCCCTTTTTGCTCGCGGAAAAGCTGCTTTCAACAGCCGCTCCCGCGTTTGCGGCGGCGGCAAGAGCCTTGTCGAGCATGGTTTCGTCTTCTTTGTGAAGAAGGCAGGTGCGCACTTTGAATGAGGGAGCGAGAGAAGCCGCGGGGAAATTAACGGAATTCTTAATTTCGCCCTTTTCAAGATAAGCGGCAACCTGTTCGGCAGCCATAACCGCGCAGTTTTCTTCGCTCTCGGGGGTGGAAGCGCCGAGGTGGGGGATTGCCGTAACGCCGGCGTGACCGATTTGCTCGTCGGTCGGGAAGTCGGTAACGTAGGCGGCAACCTTGCCGCTGTCAAGCGCGGCGATAAGAGAAGCGTTGTCAACAAGCTCGCCTCTGGCGAAGTTGAGAATGCGAACGCCGTCTTTCATTTTTGCTATTGTTTCGGCGCTTACGGTGCCTCTCGTTGAGTCGTTAAGAGGCAGATGAAGGGTGATATAGTCTGATTTTGCGTAAATGTCGTTAATATCGGAGGTTATCTCCATGCCCTTTGCTATGAAATCGGCGGCGCTTTGCTCGCTGAGGAAGGGGTCGTAGCCGACAATGCTCATGCCGAGAGCCTGAGCGGAGCCCGCCACAAGCGCGCCTATAGCGCCCATGCCTACAACGCCGAGCGTTTTGCCGAGAATTTCGGGGCCCGCAAAAGCGGATTTGCCCTTTTCAACGAGCTTGCCCACGTTTTCGCCTTCGCCCTTGAGAGTTTTGCACCAATCAACAGAATCGGCAATTTTTCTCGAGGAGAGAAGCAGAGCGCAGATAACGAGCTCTTTAACGGCGTTTGCGTTTGCGCCGGGGGTGTTGAAAACCACCACGCCTTTTTCGGCGCAGTCCGCAACGGGAATATTGTTGACGCCTGCGCCCGCTCTCGCTATAGCGACTGTAGCTTCGTCAAGCGCCGTTTCATGCATCGAGGCGGATCTTACCAGCACTGCGTCCGGTGAAGCAACGGAATCGCCGCATGCGTATTTTGCGCTGTCAAGCTTTGCAAGGCCTTTGGGAGAAATCTTGTTGAGGGTGAGAATGTTATACAAGTCAAACGACCTCCTCAGTTATTCTTTTCAAAGTCAGCCATGAAGTCAACGAGCTTTTCAACGCCTTCAACGGGCATTGCGTTATAGATGCTCGCTCTCATGCCGCCGACGGAGCGGTGACCCTTGAGGTTAACGAAGCCTGCGTCAGCCGCTTCCTTAACGAATTTCGCGTTGAGCTCGTCGCTCTCGGTAACGAAGGTTACGTTCATCATTGAGCGGTCTTCATGCTTAACGGGGTTGTGGAACATCTTGCTGTTATCGAGGAAGTCATAGAGGATGCCCGCCTTCTTTTCGTTGCGAACCTTGAGAGCCTCAAGACCGCCGATGCTCTTTATCCACTCAAGCACGAGCTTGCACATATAAATCGAGTAGCAGGGGGGAGTGTTGTACATGGAGTCGTTATCGGCAAGCACCTTGTAATCGAGCATGGTGGGGGTGTAATCCCTTGCTTTGCCGAGAAGGTCCTCACGCACTATCACGACGGTAAGGCCTGCGGGAGCAACGTTTTTCTGAGCGCCGCCGTAGATAACGCCGTATTTGGAAACGTCCATGGGCTCTGAAAGGAAGCAGGATGAAACGTCCGCTATGAGGGGAACGTCGCCGGTGTCGGGCAGCTTGGTGAATCTTGTGCCGTAGATTGTGTTGTTTTGGCAGATGTAGAAATAATCCGCGTCGGGAGTGAAATCCGCTTTGTTGAGCTCGGGGATGCAGGAGAAATTCTGCTCCTTGGACGAGCCTACTACCTTGATGTCGCCGTATTTCGTAGCTTCCTTGTAAGCTTTGGTTGAGAACTGACCGGAAAGCACGTAATCCGCTTTGCCGCTTCCGTTAAGGAAGTTGAGGGGAATTGCCGCAAACTGAGTTGAAGCGCCGCCCTGGCAGAAGATGATTTTGTAATTGTCGGGTACGTTGAGCACTTCTCTGAACAGATCCAGCGCGCCGTAAATGATGGGTTCGTAAGCCTTTGAGCGGTGGCTCATTTCCAAAACGGACTGACCGGTGCCGTTGCAGTCAAGCATTTCCTCAGCCGCTCTGTTGAGCACGCTTTCGGGGAGCATTGAGGGACCTGCGGAGAAATTGTAAACTCTTGCCATTGGATTTTCCTTCTTTCAATGTTTGTGTCTATGGTTATTCGGACGCTTGGGCGTCCTCATTGTTCCTGTCAATAATCAGAGCAAGGTCGGTGAGCTGCTCTTCGTCAACCTCTGCGGGGCAGTCGGTCATGGGCTCGCTCGCGTTTTGCACCTTCGGGAAGGCGATAACGTCTCTGAGCGACTCGCAGCCGAGCATCTGCATCACGAGGCGGTCAAGACCGATGCCCATTCCGCCGTGAGGGGGAGCTCCGTATTTGAAGGCGTCAAGAAGATAGCCGAATTTTTCGTGAGCCTGCTCGTCGGTGAGACCGAGAAGGGTGAATATTCTGCTCTGAAGCTCGGGGTCGGTTATTCTTATTGAGCCGGACGCCAGCTCAACGCCGTTGAGCACAAGGTCGTAAGCCTTCGCCCTGACGTTTGCCTTGTCGGTTTCAAGATATTCAAGGCATTCGTCCATGGGAGCGGTGAACGGATGATGCATAGCGACGAATTGACCGAGCTCCTCGTCCCAGTCAAAGAACGGGAACTCCGTGATCCACAGAAGATTATATTTTTCTTTATCTATAATGTCAAGCTTCTTTGCCGCAATTTGGCGAAGTGCACCTAAAACGGACAAAACGAGCGAATTTTTTGTATCTCCTACTATGAGAATTACGTCTCCGTTTTCGGCGCCCGCCTTTTCAAAGATGGCTTTCATCTCGTCTTCGGTCATAAACTTTGAAAACGAGGCGTTGTATTCGCCCTCGGGAGCTATTCTCACGTAAGCGAGGCCCTTCGCGCCTATCCCCTTTGCGTCGGCGGTGAGCTTGTCAATCTCTTTGCGGGTGAGCGTCGAATAAGCGCCCTTTGCGGTGATGCACCTTACGGAGCCGCCGCCCTCTACCGCGCTCGTGAACACGCCGAAGCCGCAGTTTTTAACAACGGGGCTCAAATCCGTGATTTCAAGCGCATAGCGGGTGTCGGGCTTGTCACTGCCGTAACGCTCCATCGCTTCTTTGTAAGTAAGACGGGGGAGAGGGGTCTCAACGTCAACACCGAGAGCCTCTTTGAAAACTCTCTTTACGTAGCCCTCGCCTATCGCGAGCACGTCTTCCATATCCACAAAGGACATTTCAAGGTCTATCTGAGTGAATTCCGGCTGTCTGTCCGCTCTTAAATCCTCGTCGCGGAAGCAGCGGGCGATTTGCATGTATCTGTCAAACCCGGCGACCATTGAGAGCTGTTTGTAAAGCTGAGGGGACTGCGGAAGGGCGTAAAACTTGCCCTTGTGCACTCTTGAAGGCACAAGATAGTCTCTCGCTCCCTCGGGGGTGGACTTGATGAGAATGGGGGTTTCAATCTCAACAAAGCCGTTTTCGTCAAAATAGTCGCGGGTGATTTTTGTTATCTTGTGGCGCATGAGTATGTTGCGCTGAAGGTCGGGTCTGCGAAGGTCAAGATATCTGTATTTGAGCCTCGTAAGCTCGGAGGTCTGGCTGTTTTCGGCTATTTCAAACGGAGGAGTCTCGCTCTTCGCGAGCACTCTCATTTCCGTAACCTCTATCTCAATATCTCCGGTGGGGATGTCGGGATTTTTATTGGAGCGTTCGCGCACCTTGCCTTTTGCGGCAAGCACGTATTCGCTTCTCGCCGTGAACGCTTTTTCGAAAATTTCTTTATCGGTGTTTTCGTCAAAGGCGAGCTGAACCACTCCGGTTCTGTCGCGAAGGTCTATGAAAATGAGCGAGCCCAAATCTCTTTGGCGCTGAACCCATCCCATAACGGTCACTTCTCTGCCTGCGTCGCCGAGCCTGAGCTCGGAGCAATATACGGTCCTTTTAAGACCGGCCATAGATTCCATTGCCATTCGTCCTTTCAAAAGCCGCAAAAGGTTATAGCGGCGCTAAAATACAATTATCGGTCAAAAGCCGAAAATATTGTCAAAGCTGACTCCGTCACCGGCTTCGCCGAGCTCCGCTGCGCTTTGCTGCACAACGAGGCGCATAAAATCCTCTTCAAAATTGTCGAGGGAAACTGTTTCGCTCTCCCCGGTCTGCATATTCTTTACCTTGACGGCGTTTTCTTTAAGCTCGTCGCTGCCTATAACGGCGGTGTAGCGCGCGCCTATTTTGCCGGCGTATTTCATCTGAGCCTTGAGAGACCTGCCCGAAACGTCCGTTTCGGCATAAATGAAGCCCGATCTTAAATCGGAAGCAAGAGCCATCGTCACGAGCGACGCCTCTTCGTCCATGGGAGCAATATATATGTCGCAGGGCGTGTCATCGGGAAGGGCTGACTCCTGATTTTCAATGAGCATTTTGAGCCTGCCTATGCCCATGCCGAAGCCGAGAGCGGGGGTATCGGGGCCGCCGAGCTCGCTGACGAGCCCGTCGTATCTGCCGCCTCCGCAAACGGTGCCCTGAGCGCCGATAGAGGTGGAAACGAATTCAAAGACCGTGCGGGTATAGTAATCGAGCCCTCTGACTATTCTCGGGTCAACGGTGTATTCTATGCCCATTGAGTCGAGATATTTGCAAACCTTGTCAAAATGCTCTCTGCACTCGTCGCAAAGATAGTCGATGATAACGGGCGACTGCTCCGCAACGCTCTTGCATTCGGGGCTCTTGCAGTCGAGAATTCTCATGGGGTTTTTATCGAGCCTTTCGAGGCACGTGCCGCAAAGCTCGCTCTTTCTGCCCTCAAAATATTCTTTTAAAGCCGCGTGATATTTCTTTCTGCATTCGGGGCAGCCTATCGAGTTAAGATGCAGCTCGAGCCCTTTAATGCAGAAATATTCAAAAACGCTGTTTGCAAGCGAAATTACTTCGGCGTCGGCGGCGGGGGAGGCGGAGCCGAACATCTCCACTCCGAACTGCTGAAACTCTCTCCACCTGCCTGCCTGAGGCTTCTCATAGCGGTAGCAGTTGAGAATGTAGCACAGCTTTTTGGGCAGAGCGTCGTTAAACATGCCGTGCTCAAGGAACGCTCTGACGGCGCCCGCGGTGCCTTCGGGGCGGAGAGTTATCGATCTGCCGCCCTTGTCGTCGAAGGTGTACATCTCTTTCTGCACGACGTCGGTGGTTTCGCCGACGCCTCTCTGAAAGAGCTCCGTGTGCTCAAAAACGGGCGTACGGATTTCCTTGAAGCCGTAAGCCTGAGCAATTTCAAACAACGAGTTTTCAATATATCTTTGCCTGCCCGTTTCTTCGGGCAGCATGTCCTGCGTGCCTTTAACGGCCTTTGTTATAAGCGCCATTTTCAGCCTTCTTTCGGTGATTTGGGATTAACTATATCTCTCCAGTCAAGGTCGCCTCTCTCAAGCGAGTGGATTATCGCCTCGGCTGTCGCTATGTTGGTGGCTACCGGGATATTGTGAACGTCGCAGAGCCTGAGAAGAGTGGCTTCGTTGGGCTCGTGGGGCTTTGCAGTGAGAGGGTCTCTGAATAAAAGGAGCAAATCCACTTCGTTGCACTGTATCCTTGAGATGATTTGCTGGTCTCCGCCCTGAGGGCCGCTCAAAAAGCGCGTGATCTCAAGACCCGTCGCCTCGGCAACAAGCTTGCCGGTGGTGCCGGTTGCAAAAATGTTGTGTCGGCTGAGAACTCCGCAGTAAGCTATGCAAAACTGTACCATGAGTTCTTTTTTTGCGTCGTGAGCTATAAGGGCTATATTCATCCCTTTGCCTCCTTTCTTAATTTGCGGCAAAATGCCTCGGTTTGCGGCTTAAAGGCTTTGCCATGTGTTATTCTTCCGTGTTTTCATCTGTATTTTCTTCTGCCGATTCGGGCTCGGTTACGGCTTCTGCAGAAGCCTCTTCGCCCTCGGCTGCGGTTTCTTCCTCGGTCTTTTCAACCGCAACGGCGGAAATAATTCTGTCGCCCTCGGCGAGGTTCATTATCTTAACGCCCTTTGAGGTTCTCGAATGAGGAGTTATGCTGCTTATGGGTATTCTCACTATCATGCCGTTAACGGTGATTATGATGAGATCCTTGTCGCAGTCAACGGACTGAACGCTGACCACCTTGCCGTATTTGCTCGATCTGAAGTTAAGCTGGCCCTGACCGCCTCTGCCGTGAACAGGATAGTCGCCGGCGGGCGAAAGCCTGCCGAGGCCCGTTTCCGAAACGGTGAGCACGAATCCTTCGGGCTCGATAACGTCGGCGCCGACGACCTTGTCGTCATCCTGAAGCCTGATGGCTCTCACGCCTCTCGCGATTCTGCCCATTGACCTTGCCTGCTGCTCGCTGAACGTGGCGCACTTGCCGTTTTCGGTGGCGACCACAACGAGGTCGTCGCCCTTTGTGAGCCTTGCCCAGCCGAGCTCGTCGCCTTCGTCAAGGTTAATGGCGTTTATGCCGTTTTTGCGTATGTTTTTGTAAGCGTCAAGCTCGGTGCGCTTGATAACGCCGTTTTTGGTTACCATTGCGAGATAAGCGTCTCCCTGACCGAAATCGGGCACTTTTATCATCGCGGTCACTTTTTCGTCCTGAGCGACGGGGATGACGTTAACGACGTTCGTTCCCTTGGAAGTTCTTGAGGTTTCGGGTATCTCGTAGCCCTTTATGCGGTAAACTCTGCCGAGATTCGTAAAGAGCATTATGTAATCGTGAGTGGAGCAGGTGAAGAGAGTCTTCACGCTGTCTTCTTCTCTCTGCTTAATGCCTTTAACGCCCTTGCCGCCTCTCGACTGCTGCCTGTATTCGGCAACGTCGGTGCGCTTGATGTAGCCCATATCGGTGAGAGCGAACACGCAGTCGTGCATCGGGATAAGGTCTTCGTCTTCAACGCAGCCGGTGGCTTCGGCGATTTCGGTTTTTCTTTCGTCGCCGTATTTGTCTCTTATCGCGGTGAGCTCGTCTTTGAGAACTCCGCTGAGCATTTCTTCGTTCGCAAGCAGCTCTCTGTAATAAGCTATCTTGCTCTCGAGCTCTTTGTATTCGTTTTCGAGCTTCTCTCTGTCAAGACCCTGAAGAGCTTTAAGGCGCATATCGAGTATCGCCTGAGCCTGAACGTCGTCAAGCGAGAAACGGTCCATGAGCTTTTGCTTGGCGTCGTCGTAGCTCGTGCGGATGATGTGGATAACTTCGTCGATATTATCCTGCGCGACAATAAGGCCTTCGAGCAGATGAGCTCTCTCAAGAGCCTTTCTCAGGTCGTAATTGGTCCTTCTGCGGATAACCTGCTTCTGGAAAGCGAGGTATTCGTCGAGATATTCGCGCAGGGTGAGTATTTTCGGCTGCTTCTGGTCGTCCACAAGGGCGCGCAGAATGATGCCGAAGGAAGACTGCATTTCGGTTTGAGCAAAGAGCCTGTTGAGCACTACCTGGGGGTTAGCGTCCCTCTTGAGCTCAATGACTATTCTCATGCCGTTGCGGTCGGTTTCGTCGCGAAGGTCCGAAATGCCGTCGAGCTTTTTATCTCTAACAAGCTCGGCGATTTTCTTTATGAGAGCGCGCTTTTTGACCATGTAAGGCAGCTCGTTCACGATAATTCTCGTGCGGCCTTCCTTGCCGTATTCTTCAAATTCCGTTCTCGCTCTGATGACTACCTTGCCTCTGCCGGTGGCGTAGGCGGATTTTATGCCGCTTCTGCCCATGATAATTCCTCTGGTGGGGAAATCGGGGCCCTTGATGTGGCACATTAAGTCTTCGAGAGTAGCCTCGGGATTGTCAAGCACGCAAATACAGGCGTTTATGACCTCTGTAAGGTTGTGCGGAGGGATGTTGGTGGTCATACCCACGGCAATGCCCTGAGAGCCGTTAACGAGCAAATTAGGGAACCTTGAGGGCAAAACCTTGGGCTCCTTGCGCGTTTCGTCAAAGTTTGAAACCCAGTCAACAGTGTCCTTGTCGATGTCGTCAAGCATTCTGTTGCTGATTTTGCTGAGCCTTGCCTCGGTGTATCTGTAAGCGGCGGGCGGGTCGCCGTCCACCGAACCGAAGTTGCCGTGGCCCTCAACGAGAGTGTATCTCATT
>CAJOLX010000011.1:37035-42269 GCA_905235625.1 uncultured Clostridia bacterium | reverse complement strand
GCGGGCCTTGACCCGATGCCCACCATAAAAGCCGCCGAGGACGTTAAGAAATTTGACAGTGAAAAGACAAAAATCATAAGCGAAGGCACCAAAATAGAGCCCGAAAACGCCCCCAAGGCGGACAGTGACGTAGAGGGTCAGATGATGTTGACGGGCTTTGAAAACGAGCCCGAGGAATCGACCCCGGAGCATTCGAGAGAAGACGAAATTGAAGAAAACCTTTGGAAAAAACGCAAGCAGAAGGCAAAGGCTTTCAAAATAGAAAGCATGGAGGACGAGGATTTCAGCGATGAATTCGAAGCGATAAGCTCCGAAGCAGACCGATACGTCGCCCCCGAAGAAGAAAAGGAAAAGATTGAAGCCGCGAGCCTCATCGACACCATAGGCGAATATAACGACCCGTCCGACAGAAACAGAATTCACTCGAAGCTTGCCGCGAGGGTCAAGAAAACCACGTCCGGCGTAATAGCGATGGGCATTGTTGAAGCAATCGCGTTGCTTTTTGCGATAATTCCGCCTTTCTGCGGGGCTCTGAACTTGGAAACTGCCCTTTCCGCGAAAGACAGCATGATTCTCTGCGTTTTGAACGCTCTGATGATAATAATTGCCGTTGCGCTTGACAGCGACAGATTTTTTGACGCGGTCACAGGCATTTTCAAGGGCAGGTTCACAGGCGACACGGCGTGCGCGATTGCGATAGCGGTCGCTCTTATCGAAAACACGCTCTCGGCAATAACCGGAGCCGAAACTCCCGTTTTCGGCGTGATAGCGATTGCAGGCGTGCTCTTCTGCAAAATAACCGACGCGATAAACGCGCGCAGGATATTCTATAATTTCCAGGTATGCGCATTCAACTACGAGCATAATATGTATGCCGTTCACGATTTTGAAAACGAAAACGAAGTGTTTGAGCTCGGCAGAGGCCTTCTCATGGGCAACGCCGAAATGCTCTATTCGTCAAAAGTGGAGTTCCCCTCCGATTTCATCAAAAATTCGGATGACAGCGGCGAAGACAATAAAAAGCTCCGCCTCATGCTGCTCATTTCTCTCACGGCCTCTTTGATTGCGGCCGTTATAGTGGGAATAAAACAGGGCAACTTCATGCTTGCCGTGGGAGCGTTCAGCGCCTGCATTTGCCTTACCATGCCCGTTTTCGGCAAGTTCATACCCGCGTTCATCACCTTCATTCATAACCGCGCTCTCAATCACGAGGGCACTATGGTAGTGAGCCTTGACTCCGCGGAAAAAATCGCTTCCGCCAACGCCGTTGTGCTTGATTCCGCCGATATTTTCGACCGCGCAAACTGCACCATGCACGGCATGAACTACTATGAGAGCATGAGAGTTGACGTGGTGCTCCGCTACGCCGCCGCAATGGTCATTAAATCCGGCGGACCTTTAAAGGAATGCTTTGAAAAGGTCGTTGACGGCAGAATGGACATTTTGCCGCCCGTAAGAGAGCTCGTTTATGAAGACAAGATGGGCATATCCGCGAGGATTTATGAGCAGAAGGTGCTTTTGGGCAACAGAAATATGCTCATTCATCACAATATTGAGGCTCCCGACAAATCTGAAGAAGACAGGTATCAGAGAAACGGCAGAAAGGTTATGTACCTTGCCGTTAACGAGAAGCTTGCCGCTCTGTTTGTAGTGAGCTACAGCGTTGACGAGGAAATGAAGAGCTACTTAAAGCAGCTTGAGAAAAACGGCATTCAGACTCTCGTGCGCACAAACGACGTGAACGTTACCGAAGAGCTCGTTTCCGAGAGATTCGGCATAAACACCAACAATTTCAAAATTCTTTCATCCGTCGCCGGCAGGCTTTATAAGAGGCGCAAGGACGCCGTGAGCGATTCCCTCGAGGTCGGCGTTATTCACGACGGCAGCCCGAAGAGCATGCTCAGAGCGATTTCCGCCTGCTGCACCATGACAAACAGAAAGAAGCTCGGCAACTTCCTGCAGTTCGGCCTTGCAGCGATAGGCGCAGTGCTGACGATTCTGATCGGAACGGGCAAGAGCGGCCTTTCCACAATGGCGGCGCTCGGCATACTGCTTATTGAGGTCGTGGTCGCGGTGATAGCGCTTTTCCCGTTCGGGCTGATAAAAAAAGACGGCAAAAACTGATATCCCTGCAAGAAAAAGCTTGACAAAAGCGAAAAAATATATTAAAATCATTGAGCAATAAAGAAGAGCAAGGCTCTCACCTTCCGGGCACAGACCCGAGTCGGTCAATATTTTTCACGGGCTGAGTGTAATTTTGCCCGGTGACTGTTGATTACGAGCGAGGTGAAGCAATTTGCCTCGCTTTTCTTATAATCTTATGGAGGTGCTTAGTTATCAGCAAGCAACAGGAACAGCAGATCAATGAGGAAATTCGTGATCCGCAGGTCAGGCTCATTTCCGAAACCGGAGAGCAGCTCGGAATTATGAGCGCAAAAGAAGCTCTTGACATCGCAGCGGAAAAGAACCTTGATTTGGTTAAAATCGCGCCTATGGCGACCCCGCCGGTGTGCAAGATAATGGATTACGGCAAGTTCAAATTTGAGAAAGCCAAAAAAGAGAAGGAAGCCAGAAAAAATCAGAAGATTATTGAGATCAAAGAGGTTCGCCTTTCTCTCAATATCGACACTCACGACTATGATTTCAAAATCAAAAACGCCAGAAAGTTTATTGCGGAAGGCAATAAGCTCAAGGTTTCCATCAGATTCAGAGGGCGTGAGATGGCGCATCCCGAGCTCGGCTTGACTATTATGGACAGAGCCGCTCAGGATTTGAGCGATATTGCCTCGGTTGACAAGCCCGCCAAGCTGGAGGGCAGACAGATGCTGATGTTCATGTCTCCTAAGGTAACAAAGTAAAATCAATAAGGAGGATATATTATGCCTAAAATCAAGACTCACAGCGGCGCTAAAAAGCGTTTCAAAATCTCCAAGAACGGCAAGCCCATGCGTGCCCATGCTTACAAGTCACACATCCTCAACAAGAAGAGCACCAAGCGCAAGAGAAATCTTCGCAAGGTAAGCGTTGCGGACGAAACCAACGTAAAGCAGATCAAGAGACTTGTTCCTTACAAATAATTCATCAGGGAGGTAAAGACTTATGGCACGTATTAAAGGCGCCACAATGACGCGCAAAAGAAGAAATAAGGTTCTTAAATTAGCTAAAGGCTACTACGGCTCAAAGCACGCTCTCTTCAAGACCGCCAAGCAGGCTGTTATGAAGAGCGGCAATTATGCATATATCGGCAGAAAGCAGAAGAAGAGAGATTTCAGAAGGCTCTGGATAACCAGAATTTCAGCCGCCTGCAAGCAGAACGGCATGAATTACTCAACCTTTATGAACGGCCTCAAGAAGGCTGACGTGAGCCTCAACAGAAAGATGCTCTCCGAAATAGCTATTTCCGACCCCGCGGCTTTCACCGCTCTTACGGAAAAAGCAAAGGCTGCTCTGCAGTAATCTCAGAACACATATTCTATATGATAAACGGCAAGGCGTGAACGATAAAGCTCGCGCCTTGCGTTTTTATTACCGATTTAATCGCTCGTTATGCCCTTTAGGTCAGGCTATTATGCATTCCCGCGGGCTGTTTTTTAATTTTTATGTTGACATTTAGAGCAAATGAATATAACATATATAATAATATAATAAAAATAAACTAAAAGCAGCGAGAGGCCGGCGAATGGAGAAATTAAATTCCAAAAACAATGAAAAGATAAAATATGCCAGGGCTCTTGCCCGCTCGTCTGCCGAAAGAAAGGCAAGCGGCGAGTTTTTGCTCGAGGGAGCGCGCCTTTGCTCCGACGCCGCGGAAAGCGGCACCGAAATTGTAAGAGCGTTTTTTACCGAAACGGCGATTTCAAAATACGGCGAATATATCGGCGCCGTTGAGAGCGTTTGCTCCGAATGCTATGAAATCTCGGAGGAGGCGAGCGATAAAATATCGGACACCGGCTCGTCGCAGGGCGTGTTTTGCGTTTGCCGCGCGCCCGACAGAAGCGCTCTTTCGTTAAAGCCGGGCGGCAGATATATCGCTCTCGAAAACGTTCAGGACCCCTCCAACGTCGGCGCCGTGATAAGAAGCGCCGAGGCTCTCGGCATTGACGCGCTGATAATCAGCGGAGGGTGCGACATATATAACCCCAAGGCGCTCAGAGCCGCAATGGGCTCTTCTCTGAGAATGGATATTTTCACGCCCGACGATTTGCCGGAATTCATCCGCAGAGCGAGAGAAAACGGCATGAAGGCGTTCGCCTGCGTGCCCGACAGAAGCGCTTTTGACATAAGAAAAATAAACGAAATTTCGGGCGGCAAAGGCATTATCTGCTGCATCGGCAACGAAGGCTCGGGCCTCACGGAGCAAACCGTAAACGCCTGCGACGCCGCCGTTACGATAGTGATGCAGGGCAGAGCGGAGTCGCTCAACGCAGCGGCAGCCGCGGCGCTTACCGCCTGGGAGCTTAAAAGATGACTGATAAAAAATATTGGATTTGGCTGTCTATGGCGCTCGGGCAGGGCGCAAGGGTCGACGAGGTGCTGAGCGCTTATCCGAGCCCCGAGATGATTTATAACGAAAACAGGCAGGCAAGGCTCATATCCGGAGTTTTCACAAAGGCGAGGCTCGACAGGCTCGAAAGCGTGAAGCTGAGCGACGCCGAAAACGCTCTTCGGGTTTCGGCTCAAAACGGTTGGAGTGTTTACACTCCCGATGACGAAGGCTACCCATCGTCCCTTCAAAAGCTGCCCGATAAGCCCCTCGTCCTGTTTGTGTGCGGCGATATTTCCTGCCTTGAGGGAAGGCTCGCCGTAGGAGTTGTAGGCACGAGAAACGCGAGCTTCGACAGCGCGAAAATCGCGCGAAAGCTCTCGTCCGATATGGCGGAAAGAGGCGTTGTAATAGTCAGCGGAGGCGCTCTGGGCATTGATTCCGCCGCCCACGAAGGCGCTCTCTCGGCTTCGGGCAAAACGGTGTGCGTGCTCGGATGCGGCCTCGGCACGAACTATCTTGTTTCAAACGAGGCTTTAAGGCGCGAGATTTCGCAAAACGGCGCTCTCGTGAGCGAATATCCGCCGTTTTCACCGGCTTCAAAATCAACGTTTCCGATTCGCAACAGAATTATATCGGGTCTCAGCCACGGAGTGCTGGTAGTTGAGGCAAGCGAAAAGAGCGGCTCGCTCATCACGGTCGATCAGGCGCTGGACCTTCTTGGCGTCGGCGAGGTCGAGCTCGTTCGGGG
>CAJOLX010000011.1:0-37004 GCA_905235625.1 uncultured Clostridia bacterium | reverse complement strand
GCATGCGCCGCGGAGCAGGGGAAAGACGTTTTCGCGGTGCCCGGCAGCATTCTCAGCTCCGCTCACACGGGCGCTAACAAGCTGATAAGAGACGGCGCCGCAGCGGTAACCTGCGCCGACGATATAATAAGCCCTCTTTCGAGAGTTTACGGCATAGAAGTCGGTCGGGGCGAACCCGAACCGCTCGCGCCTTCAAAGAAAAGCGCGCCTAAAAATATTTCGGGCGACGCGCTCGTCGTTTATAAGCTGCTCGGCAAAGAGCCGATGCATCCCGACGAAATCAGCGCATCGAGCTCTCTTCCGCTCATGAAAGTAATAACCGCGCTCACCGAGCTCGAGCTCGGAGGCTACGCGGAGCAAATTCAGGGGAATAACTACATTCTTATATAAAATCAGGTGATGTAAATGTCAAAGCTTGTAATTGTGGAGTCTCCGGCAAAAGCGAAGACAATAAAGAAATATCTCGGCCCCGGCTACGAGGTTGTAGCCTCCAAGGGCCACGTCAGAGATTTGCCGGATAAAAAGCTCAACGTGGACGTAAGAAACAATTACGCCCCCAAATACGAAATAATACCCGATAAGCAGGCGCTTGTCGAAGACCTCAAAAAAAAGGCTCAAAAGAGCGAGATGGTTTATCTCGCGACCGACCCCGACCGCGAAGGAGAGGGCATATCGTGGCACCTCGCCGAGGTGCTCGGAATTGACCTTAACGAAAAGAACAGGGTAACCTTCAACGAAATAACTAAAACCGGCGTTAAAGAGGGCATGGCTGCTCCGCGCAAGGTCGATATGGACCTTGTAAACGCTCAGCAGGCGAGAAGAATTCTCGACAGGCTCGTCGGCTACACTCTCAGCCCCTTCGTTTCTCAGAAGATAAGGCCGAGGCTTTCCGCCGGCAGAGTGCAGAGCGTTGCGGTAAGGCTCATTGTTGACCGCGAGGAAGAAATAAAGAAATTCGTGCCCGAAGAATACTGGACCGTTGAGGCAAAGCTCGCAACGGAAGGGCGCAGAGTGCTCAAAGCTTCTCTTGACTCCGACGAAAAAGGCAAGGTCAAAATAGGCGACGAAAAAACAGCCGGCGAATATTACGAGCGCCTTGACGGCTCGAGCTTCACCGTGAGGAGCGTGAAGAAAGGCATTAAAACCAAAAGAGCGATGCCGCCCTTCACCACCTCCACCCTTCAGCAGGATGTGTCAAGAAAGCTCGGCTTCCAGGCTTCAAGAACCATGAGAACCGCTCAGGAGCTTTACGAGGGCGTTGAAATACAGGGCCACGGCAGCATAGGTCTTATAACCTACATGAGAACCGACTCTCTCAGAATTTCCGAAGAAGCGAGAGCGGCGGGCTGCCGGTATATTGAGGACTGCTACGGCAAAGCGTATCTGCCCGATAAGCCCAATTACTACAAAACGCGCTCCAACGCTCAGGACGGCCACGAGGCGATAAGACCCTCGACCCCGTCGATTTATCCCGAATCCGTAAAGGACGACCTCACCCCCGACCAATATAAGCTTTACACCCTCATCTGGAGAAGGTTTATGGCGAGCCTCATGGCTCCGTGCGTGCTCAACACGACCAAGGTCGAAATTCTCTCTCAAAAAGAAGGCAAAAGCGGATACTGCGTGCTCACCTCGACTGGTCACTCGGTTAAATTCGAAGGCTTCACCAAGGTTTATGAAACCGAAGACGAGGATATGAGCAAGCTGCTGCCGGACGTTAAAGAAAGCGAAGAATTAAAGCAGAGAGAAATAACTCCCGCTCAGCACTTTACCCAGCCGCCCGCAAGATACACCGAGGCGACTCTCATTAAAGAGCTTGAAGAAAACGGAGTGGGCAGGCCCTCAACCTACGCCTCCATTATTTCAACGATAACGGGCAAGGGCTACGTTGAGAGAAAGCAGAAGCAGCTTGCGCCCACGGAGCTCGGCACGGCTGTCACCGACCTGCTCAGAGATAAATTTCCCAAAATAGTAAACACCAAGTTCACCGCTCAGATGGAGAGCGACCTTGACAGAGTCGGCAGCGGCGAAACGGACTACATAAAGATGCTCGATGATTTTTATCCCGAGCTCAAGCAGCAGGTGGATAAAGCGAGAGAGGAAATGCGCGGCTCGAGAATTCAGCTCGAGGAGGACAAGACCGACATTATCTGCCCGAACTGCGGCAAAAATATGGTCGTTAAAACCGGCAGATACGGCAGATTTCTCGGCTGCAGCGGCTACCCCGAGTGCAAAACCATCATGCCGATGGTCGCAGGCAAAGGCCTTTGCCCGCAGTGCGGCGGCGACCTCATAGAGAGAAGAACGAAGAAAGGCACATCCTTCTTCGGCTGCGCGAATTATCCCGCCTGCAGCTTCGCTTCGTGGGACCCCCCGACAGGCGAGCTTTGCCCCAAATGCGGCAAGGCGATGTTTGCCAAAAAAGGGCAGAAGCCTTATTGCGGCAACAAAGACTGCGAAAACGCCAAAAAGACGAGAACCAAATCAAAATGAGCGACGTTGTTAAAATAATAGGCGCGGGATTTGCAGGCTGCGAGGCGGCTCATCAGCTCTCAAAAAGAGGCATAAAGACGGAGCTTTACGAAATGAAGCCCGTGAAATATTCTCCCGCTCATTCTTCGCCCGACCTTGCGGAGCTCGTTTGCTCCAATTCCTTCAAGGCGATGCGCGTTGAATCGGCGGTGGGCATGATGAAAGCGGAGATGAGAATGCTCTCGTCCCTGAGCCTCGAATGCGCCGACGAATGCTCGGTGCCGGCAGGCGGAGCACTTGCCGTTGACAGAGAGAAGTTTTCCGCTTTGATGACCGAAAAAATCACTGCGGACGAAAACGTCACGCTCATAAGAAGCGAGGTTACCGAGATACCTGAGGGCAACGTGATAATTGCCGCCGGCCCTCTCGCGAGCGATGCTCTCAGTGAAAGCATAGCGGAGCTTTGCGGAGGAAGTATCAGCTTCTTTGACGCCGCCGCGCCGATAGTAACGGCGGAAAGCATTGATATGAGCAGGGCGTTCACACAGTCGAGATACGGCAGAGGCGAGCCCGACGACTACGTAAACTGCCCTATGAATAAAGAAGAGTATGAGGCGTTTTACGAGGAGCTTATAAACGCCGAGAGCGCCGAAACTCATTCTTTTGACAAACGCAAACAGGTTTATGAGGGCTGTATGCCCATAGAGGTCATGGCGTCGAGAGGCAAAGACACCATAAGATACGGCCCGATGAAGCCGGCGGGACTCAAGGACCCGTCAACGGGCAGAATGCCTTACGCCAATCTTCAGCTTCGCAAAGAAAACCGCGAAGGCACGATGTATAACCTCGTAGGTTTTCAGACAAATCTCAAATTCGGCGAGCAAAAGAGAGTGTTTTCGATGATACCCGCTCTCAAAGACGCGGAGTTTGTGAGATACGGAGTTATGCACCGCAACACGTTTTTGAATTCGCCCGGTCTGCTTTCATCCGATTTTTCTCTCATAAAACGCCCTTCCCTGTTTTTCGCAGGTCAGATAACGGGCGTTGAGGGATATATGGAGAGCGCGGCGTCCGGCATGCTCGCGGGCATAAATATGGCAAGAAGGCTTGAGGGGAAAGAGCCGCTCATTCTTCCGCCCACGACCATTCTCGGGGCTCTTTCGAGATACGTTGCGGATGAGAGCGTTAAAAACTTTCAGCCTATGGGCGCGGCATTCGGGCTTTTGCCGCCGCTCGACACAAAAATAAGAAACAAACAGGAAAGGTATGCTTTTCTTGCTCAAAGAGGGCTTGACGACCTTAAAAAGCAATTATTAGGTGATTATTTCTTCGAGTTATAAAATCAATTGGAGGTGACTGAGGTGATCATCAATAGATTGTTGGAGCTCATATGCGATGAATTCGGCATAGAGCGATCGGATATTGACAAAAATTCTCTTCTTGAAACGCTGGTCAGCGATGATTATGAAATGCAGCAGCTTATGGAAAGCATAGAAGAGGAATTCGAGGTTGAAGCGGATTTTGAACCGGCGGAGGATTGGAGCATAGAAGACCTTGCCGATCATATAGCCTCGCTTTAAAATCGAAAAAGGGAAAGAAGCATTATCATGGATGATAAACTCGGAGCTTTGCAGGAAAAGCTCGGTTATAAATTCAAAGACGAAAACCTGCTTATAACGGCTCTTACACATTCGTCTTACGCCAACGAAAACGGCACCGTCTGCAACGAGAGACTTGAGTTTCTGGGCGATGCCGTGCTCGGATTCGTTTCGGCAAACTATCTTTACAATAATTATGATTTGCCCGAGGGCGATCTCACCAAGCACAGGGCGGCAAGAGTGTGCGAAAAGGCGCTTTGCGTTTTCGCAACGGAGCTCGACATCGGCTCGTGCCTGCTTCTTGGCAAGGGCGAGGAGAGAATGGGCGGCAGAAGCAAGCCTTCAATGCTCGCCGACGCTTTTGAAGCGGTGCTCGCGGCGGTTTTTCTTGACGGCGGTCTTGAAGAGGCGTCGCGCATAGCCCTGAGATTCGTTGCTCGCCACGATTCTCTTGACGACAGCAAGGATTATAAAACGATTCTTCAGGAAGTGGTGCAGAGAAACCACGAAGAAAACGTTGAATACGTGCTTGTGTCCGAAACCGGGCCCGCTCATGACAGAAGATTTACCGTTGAGGTGCATCTCAACAGCAACGTCATAGGCAAGGGCGAGGGCAAAAGCAAAAAGAACGCGGAGCAAATGGCTGCAAAAGAGGCGCTCGCGCTCATGGGTATTAACTGATGAAGCATATAAACGTGGGGCTTTTTGTCGTGCATAAGGGCTGCCCTCACAAGTGCAGCTTTTGCGACCAGAGAAGCATAACGGGCTTTCAGAGGGAGCTTACGCCGCAAGACGTTATTGAATCGGCGGAAACCGCCTTGCGTTCGCTCGGCGAAGAAAACACCGGCGAGGGCGAAATAGCGTTTTTCGGCGGCAGCTTCACAATGATTGGCAGGGAATATATGATTTCTCTGCTCGAAAGCGCCTATCCTTACGTGCAAAAAGGGCTCTTTTCGGGCATAAGAATATCCACAAGGCCCGACGGCATAGATGACGAAATCTGCTCTTTGCTCAAAAGCTACGGCGTTTCCGCGGTTGAGCTGGGCGCTCAGAGCCTTGACGACCGCGTGCTGAGCCTTAACGAGAGAGGACACACCGCGGCGGACGTTGAAAACGCGATGCGCATTTTAAAGCGTTACGGTTTTGAAACGGGGCTGCAAATGATGACGGGGCTTTACGGCTCGTCGGACGAAGACAGCCTGCTGACGGCTCAAAAAATGGCGGATATGGAGCCCGACACCGTTAGGATTTATCCCACCGTCGTGCTCAAAAACACCGCTCTCTGCTCTCTTATGCAGGCGGGGCTTTACGACCCGCCCGGGGTCGAAGAATCCGTTGAGCTTTGCGCAAAGCTGATACCTCTGTTTGAAGAAAGAGGCATCAAGGTCATAAGAGTCGGCCTTCATTCGGGAGGAGGGCTCGACGGCGAAATCGTCGGCGGAGCTTATCACCCGGCTTTCAGAGAGCTCTGCGAGGGCAGAATTTACAGAAACGAGGCGCTTAAAGCGCTTGAGGGCGCGCCGAAAGGGCGTGTCACGCTTGCCGTAGCCCCGGGCATGGCTTCCAGAATGGCGGGTCACGGCAGATGCAACACGGAATATCTTGAGCAGGCGGGCTACGTCTGCAAAATAATACAGGATGACAGCTTAGCTAAATACGAGGTCAAGGTCAGGTAAGATAATGATACTTAAATCGATTGAAATGCAGGGATTCAAATCCTTTCCGGACAAAACGGTAATTCAGCTCGGAAAGGGAATAACCGGAGTAGTTGGGCCGAACGGCTCGGGCAAGAGCAATATATCGGACGCCGTGAGGTGGGTTCTCGGCGAGCAGTCTACGAAGGCGCTCAGAGGCTCGCGCATGGAAGACGTTATATTCGGCGGCACGAGCAGAAGAAAGGCTCTCGGCTACGCCGAGGTTACTCTGAGGCTCGACAACACCGACAGAAGCCTTGCGGCGGACAGTGACGAGGTCGCCGTGACGAGGCGTTACTACCGCTCGGGCGAAAGTGAATATAAAATCAACGGCGAGGTCGTAAGGCTGCGCGACATACACGAAATCTTTATGGATACGGGTCTTGGCAGAGACGGCTATTCCATGGTCAGCCAGGGCAAAATTGCCGACCTCGTTTCCGCAAAGTCTTCTCAGCGCAGAGATATGCTTGAGGAAGCGGCGGGAATTTCGCACTACAGATACAGGCGCGCCGACGCCAACAGACGCCTTGACCAGGCGGAAGAAAATCTCGTGAGGCTGCGCGACATTCTCGCGGAGCTCGAAAGCAGAATCGGTCCGCTCAAAACTCAGAGCGAAAAGGCAATTAAATTCCTCGCTTTGTCGGAGGACAAAAAGGGGCTCGAAATAGGCCTTTGGCTTCACACCATAGAGAAGGCGAGAGACGGCCTTAAAGATCAGGAAACGAAGCTTTCGATAGCCGCAGCGCAGTATGAGGGCGTTGAAACCGAGCTCGAAGAGATAGAGAAAAGCATAGAAGAAGCCATTGAGCAGAGCCACGGGCTGACCGTTGAGGTTGAAAATCTCACCTCTCAGATTTCCGAATTTGAAGAGGCGGCGGCGGTGCTCGACGGCAAAGCGGCAGTTGAGAGAAACACCATTGAGCACAATCTCGCTACCATAGAGAGAATTAAAAACGATATGGGCGACGACGAAAAAAGCGCCGCCGAGGCGGAGCGTCAGATAAGCGACGCCAACGCTCAAATCGAAGAAAAAGAGGCTCTTGCCGGCAAGGCGAGAAAGAAGCTCGAAGACGAAATAGGCACTCTTAACTCCCTTCTTGACAAAAACGGCGAAAACGGCGAAAAGGCGAGGCTCGCTAACGAACGCCTCACAAAGTGCGCTCTCAGGCTCAGCGACTTAAAGGTTGAGCAGTCGTCGCTCGAAACGAGCGTGCAGGAAATGAGCGAGCGCTCCGAAAATATCAAAAACCTGCTTAAAGAGAGAGCGGGAGTGCTCGATTCTCTCGGCGAAGAGAAGAAAAAAGCCGCCGACGTCATAAAGGGCATAGAGGAAGAAAAGCAGGAAAACGAAAATTCCATCGAAGGCCACAGGCTCATTATCGAAATGAGACAGGGCAAGGTGGATAAGCTGCAGAGCGAGCTTGACGAGCTCAATCTCGATATTTACCAGAAAAACGCGCGCATAAAAATGCTCGACGACCTTGAGAGAAATCTTGACGGATATTCCGGCTCGGTTCAGAAGGTCATCAAGGAGTCACAAAGAGGGGCGCTCAGAGGCATTCACGGCACCTTGTCGCAGCTCATCACCACCTCCGCGGAGTATTCGACCGCTGTTGAAATAGCGCTCGGCGCCGCAATTCAAAACATAGTCACCGACGACGAAACGTCGGCGAAAAGGGCTATAGCCTACCTCAAGGATAACAGAGCCGGCAGAGCGACTTTCTTGCCGCTTACGTCCATCAGCGCAAGGCCGTTTACGGAAAAAGGCTTTGAGAAATGCGACGGATACGTTGACGTTGCCTCAAAGCTCGTTAAAGCGGATAAAAAATACTCTCAGATAATCGAGAGCCTGCTCGGCAGAACGGTGGTCGTTGAAAACATCGACGACGCCGTGGATATGGCAAAGAAATATTCCTACCGCTTCAAAATCGTGACCCTTGACGGTCAGGTTATGAACGCGGGCGGCTCGATGACGGGCGGCTCAAAGGGCAGCGGCACGGGATTTTTAAGCAGAGTAAACGAGATAGAGTCCCTCAAAGAAAAGGTCGCTTCACTTGAAAAAGAGAAGAGCAAAAAGCAGGAAAGCTTTGACGCTCTTTCAGCGGAAGTAAACGAAGCGGCGGCTCATCTTGACGCCTGCGAGGCGGAGAGCATTAAGCTCGGCGAGAAGCTGCTCACCGCTCAGAGCGAACATCGCCTTATCTGCGAAAGGCTCGAAAACGCGACGCAGCACGCCAAAGACCTTGAAGAAGAGAAAGAGCGCTGCGCTCAGAGAATAAAGGAAGCCTCCGAAAAAGCGGAGCAGATCAAAAAAGAAACCGCCGTTGCAAGCGAAGAAAACGAAGCGGTCATGCTCGAGCTCGAAGGCCTCAACCGCGAAAGAGAAGAGCTCGGCTCTCTCAGAGAAAAATCAGCCGAAATCCAGAATAAGCTCAATATTGAGATAGTTTCGCTCAGCAAAGAGATAGAAGCGTGCAAAGAGGTCATTGAGGCGGCTCAGCTCAGGCAAAAGGCTCTCGCTTCAAGAAACAGCGGCTTCAATGAGGAAATCGAAAATATCAAACAGTCCATTGAGCGCACCAAAGAAACGATAGCTCAGCACGAGGCGGACGCCGCAAAGCTGAGAGAAAACTCAAAGGAAGCGAGCGCGAGAATCGAAGCGCTCACCGCCTCAAGGACCGAAAAAGAGGGGCTCAACGCCGACCTCAGAGGCAAAGAAAAAGAGAAGAACGCCGAGAAAGAAAGGCTCAGCGGCGAGCTCGCGAGGCTTGAGGAGCGAAAAGAAGCGCTCGAGGCAAGCCTTGAAAACACGCAAAGCAAGCTTTACGAAGAATATCAGCTCTCTTACAGAGAAGCGAAGGAAACCTGCGATATTCCCGAGGATATAGGCAAGGCTCAGCGCACTTTGCAGGAAATCAAGGGCAAGATAAGAGCTTTGGGCTCGGTCAACGTAGGCGCCGTTGAAGAATACAAAGAGGTCAGCGAAAGATATGAATATCTGAACGCTCAGCTCGGCGACGTTGAGCAGTCAAAGAAAGAGCTCGAAAAGCTCATTGACGAGCTCACGGGCAAGATGTCCGAGAGGTTCAGAGAGCAGTTCAGAAGAATTAACGTCGCGTTCGGCGAAACCTTCAGAGATTTGTTTGACGGCGGCAGAGCGGAGCTTTCGCTCGACGACAACCAGGACGTGCTCGAGTGCAACATCAGCATCAAGGTGCAGCCGCCGGGCAAAAACGTGCAGAATATCGACCTGCTTTCGGGCGGCGAGAAGGGTCTTGCCGCAATAGCCCTTCTGTTTGCAATTCTCAAAGTAAATCCCGCTCCGTTCTGCATTTTTGACGAGGTTGAGGCGGCGCTTGACGACGTTAACGTGTCGCGCTACGCTCAATACGTCAGAAGCATGACCGGCAGCACGCAGTTCATCCTCATCACCCACAGACGAGGCACAATGGACGAAGCTGACGTGCTTTACGGCGTGACGATGCAGGAAGAGGGCGTGTCAAAAATGCTTGAGCTCAAGAGCTCCGAAATGGCAAAGAAGCTCGGCCTTGAAGAATAATCAAAAGTCAATCAAGTAATATAAAATCAAAGAAAGGATGTAAGTAATGGACGTATTAACAGCCAAAAAAGAAGTTATAGCGGCGGGCGAACGCCTTGTTGAGGCGGGCCTTATAGCGAGAACATGGGGAAACGTGAGCTGCCGCGTGGACGACAAAACCTTCGTTATCACTCCGAGCGGCAAGCCCTATATCGGCCTTACTCCCGACGATATAGTCGAGGTGGCGATTGAAGACCTTGCCTGGAGCGGCGACGTTAAGCCCTCAAGCGAAAAGGGCATTCACGCCGAGGTTTACAAAAAGTACAGCGACGCGAATTTCGTTATTCACACTCATCAGAAGGTAGCCTCCGCGGTGAGCGTGCTCAAAAGCGGCATCAACACTCTGACGGGCGAAAACAAAAACGTTATAGGCGACAATATTCTGCTTGCGGGCTACGGTCTTCCCGGCACGGGCAAGCTCAGAAAAGGCGTTACCGCGGCTCTCAACACGTCGTCTTCAAAGGCGGCGATTATGGCTCACCACGGCGCTCTCTGCTTCGGCAAGGACGCGGACGAGGCTTTCGTCGTTGCCGACACTCTCGAGAAGGCGTGCGCGGAGTACATTCTCGAGGGCGCGAAAGCCAAAATAGGCAAGGCTGCGGGCGACCTTGACGAGTTCTGCGGTCAGATAGTTTCAAAGCTCACAAAATCCGAAAGGACCCTTGAGGTTGACGAGTCGGAATTCTATAACAGCAGCCGTAACGGAGCGGACGGCAAAATCACTCTCGTAAATCATGCGGACGGCGCCGCCGTTTCAATGGATATAAGCACCGGCGCGGCTTCGGCAAACGTTTCCGACACTGCCGAGGCTCACAGGCAGATTTATATTGCCCGCCCCGAGGTGAATTACATCATTCACAACACCGACAAAGAAACCGTCGGAGTTTCAATGCTCGGCAAAACCATGAAGCCTCTTCTTGACGACTTCAGCCAGATTTGCGGCACAAAAGTAAAGACCGCGAAGAAAGCTTCCGCCTGCGGCAAAAAGATCAAGGGCAAAGACGCCGTTCTCCTCAAGGATAAGGGCGCTCTCTGCTGCGGCAAAAACGAAGGCGACGCTCAGGCTGTCGATATGATAATGAGCAAAGCCGCTCTCGCTCAGCTCACCGCGAAGGTGCTTGAGCCCGCGAAGGCAATAAATCCGTTTGAGGCTCTGCTGATGAGAGTTGTTTATCTCAAGAAGTATTCAAAGCAGGCGGAGAAATAATTCCGCGTTTTTAACAGAGGTTAAATTATGACCGAATTTCTCGCGGTTACCGATTTGCACTACTGCATGAGAAACGTGCAGGGCGACGAAAGGCAGAATTATCTGTCAAAACAGAAGCTCGAAAATATAATAAAACGCTGCCCGCCGGAGTGTGATTTTGTGATAAATCTCGGCGACACGGCGGATTCTCAGCCGGGCTTCGGCGATCAGCGTTTTCTCGCCCGTGAGATTTATTCGGCCCTTGAAAAGAGCGGAAAGCCCGTTTACTGCGCCATAGGCAATCACGACACGTCTCTTCGCAAAGAGGAGCTTGCGGAAATATTGCGCATGCCGTCAAGGTATTACGATTTTGAAACGGAAGATTTTCACTGCATAGTGCTTGACGCGAATATGAATTCGCCCGAAAAGCCCCTGCCCGAAAGCGAAATCGAATGGTCGGAAACCTACCTTGACCCTTCGCAGCTTGAGTTTCTCAAATCCTCAATCGACAAAGCGGACAAACCCGTTCTCGTCTTTTGCCACGAGCTGTTTATGCTCGGCGCCTACGGTGAGGATAATCCGCACGTAATAAGAAACAGAGACGAAGCTGTAAGTATTTTTGAGGAAAGCGGCAAGGTCAAAGCCGTTTTCTGCGGCCACTATCATTACGGCGATCACGTTAAACACGGCGGCGTGCATTATTTCACTTTTAATGCCCTTGTGAACTATGACGAGGAAAGCTATGCCGTGGTAAAAGCGGGCAGAGGAAAAATAATAATTGAGGGTCACGGCCTGCAAAGGTCTGCGGAGCTTGATTATGAAATTTAAAGTGATAATCCCCGGCGAAGGGGAGAGAAACTTAATCGCCCGGGAGGGTGAAACGCTGCTTGAGGCGCTTGCCGAAAACGGAATTTACATTCGGTCCGATTGCGGCGGAGCGGGCAGATGCAAAAAATGCAAAGCGGAGCTTATAACGCCGCGCGGCAAAGAGAGCGTTTCAGCCTGCGAAACTTTTCCCAAAGAGGGCGAAACATACGCCGTTTTCCCCGAGCAGGCCATGCTTAAAAACGAGAATAAAGCGCAGAGCGCAAAGGCAGACGAATGCCTCCTTGCCATAGACATAGGCACCTCGACCATAGCCCTGGAGCTTATTGATTTGAGCGGAAACACTTTGGGCGGCGAGGTGTTCAACGACCCTCTGAGAATTTACGGAGCGGACGTTATCAGCAGAGTGGCGGCGTCTTCATCGGGCAAATCAAAAGAGATGCAGGCGCTTCTTGCCGAAACGGTCGCGAAGAAAGCGGACGAGCTCTGCTCTTCGGTTTCGGCAAAGCCCGGCTCGGTAATCGGCGCAGCCGTTGCCGCAAACACCGTTATGACCCATATTTTGCTCGGTTACGACTGCTCGGGGCTCGGAGCTTATCCTTTCACCCCTTACAGCCTTGACGGCGTTAAAACGGAGTTTGACAGCGTTTTTAATGGCAGCGGCATAAAATGTCCGCTATACGTTTTTCCGTGCGTTTCCGCCTTTTTCGGCGGCGACGCTCTCTCGGGAATATACAGCTGCGGAATGGCTCAAAGCGAAGAGGTCAGCTTCTTTGAAGACCTCGGCACAAACGGCGAAATGGCGATAGGCAATTCGCACGGCATAATCGCTTCGTCCGTGAGCGCGGGCCCCGCTTTTGAGGGCAGCTCCCTTTCCTGCGGGTCGGGCAGCGTGCCGGGCGCGGTTGACAGCATGTATATCATCGGCGAAAAGGTCGGCTGCACCACGACAGCCGGCGCCGAGCCCTGCGGCATTTGCGCGAGCGGAGTTATTGACGCCGCGGTTTCGCTTTTCAGAAGCGGCATTATTGACAGAAGCGGAAATTTAAAAGACGAATATTCCGAAAGCGGCTTCCCGGTCGCCCCCGGGGTTTATGTCACTCAGGACGATATAAGGCAAATTCAGCAGGCGAAAGCGGCTTTTAAAACCGGCGCGGAAATTCTGACAAAGCGTTTCGGCAAAGAAATAAACGGCAGGGTTTACGTTGCCGGGAATTTCGGCAAAGGGATAAACCCCGCAAACGCGATGAAGCTCGGCATTTTGCCCGAAACGGACTGCGAAACGGTCCAAATCGGCAACTCATCGCTTGAGGGAGCGAAGAAATATCTCGTATCGGGCAGCGAAGCCGAAATTGAAGAAATAAAAAAAATCATCCTGAAGCAGGATCTGCCGCAGGATGAAGAATTCAACGAGCTTTACTTAAAAAATATAAATTTCAAATAATTATTTATGCTTGAGCACAAGGTCTCTGAAATGGTTGCCTTTGTGCTCAAAGTCTTTATATACGTTATAGCTTGAGGCTGCCGGAGACATCAGGCAGCTTTTTCCTTTTTCGGTGAGCGAAAAAGCGCTTTCTATCGCGCTCTCCATATCCTCCGCAAGAATGAGATTTTTCTTGCAGCCTCTGTTTGCGAGGTTTGAGCAGATAATTCTGCCCGTGTCCGGCAGACCTATGAGATTGCGCGCCTTGCAGCGGAAAAGATAATTTTCAAATTCCGCATAGTCAATGCCTACGCTCATGCCGCCGAAAATCAGCGTGTCAAGGTCTTCTATAGCCTCCATGCCCGCAATGGTCGCCTGAGGAATGGTGGCGGTCGAGTCGTCATAAAAATCAATGTCGTTATTGGTGCCCACGTATTCAAGACGGTGGCTGACGCCCTTGAATTCCATTATGGAGCGGGTTATGGATTCTTCGCTCACTCCGAGCAGCCTCGCGGCGCACGCCGCCATAAAAGCGTTTTTGAGATTGTGGTCGCCTATGAGGCTTGAGTTTTGCTCAAAGGCGGTGTATATGCTCTCGTAGCCCGAAATATCCGAGGCGATTTTTATGACCGTTGACGGAACGTTCGCAAAGTCGCAATAAAGGTCGTAGCTTTTATCGGCGCCGCAGATGAAATAATCGTCGCTCGCCTGATGGCGCACTATGTTCATTTTGCTCGCAACGTATCCGTTGTAGCCGCTGTGATGCTCGAGATGCTCGGGGAAGATATTAGTGAGCACGGCGATGTGAGGCGACGCCGTTGTGAATTCAAGCTGGTGCGACGACATTTCTATTACCGCTATGTCGGGCTCGCCGTCCTCAAGAGTGTCAAGAACGGGCAGACCGATGTTGCCTATAAGGCAGGCGCTTTTGCCGTCCCTTTTGAGCATATCGTAAATGAGCGACGACACTATCGTTTTGCCTTTTGTGCCCGTAACGCCCACGCAGAGGCAGTCGGAATAATGCAGAAACAAATCGGTCTGAGAGGTCAGAATAATATTTTTAGGCACTATGAAGTCGCTGAACGAAACGCCGGGAGTTTTTATGACCACCTCATAGTTTTTCATGCACTCAAGGTAATTTTTGCCGCTGTAGGTTTTAACGTGAGGGTCGGATATATCTATTTCTCTTATGTCGCTGATGCCGATTTCCTTATCGGGCAGGTGGCGGCGGATAATGTCATAGGTTGAGCGGCCCTCCCTGCCGAAGCCGAGTATCAGCACGGAGTGGCTGTCTATAAAATCTACAAACTGCGAAAACAAAAAAATCACCTCTTTACAAGAAAAAAGCCGGCAGGCAAAGCCAACCGGCATGATCGGCTGTTATCAGAAGCCGAAATGTTCGCCAAGGAACTGATTTATCGCTGCCCAGATCGGATTCCATATGGGGCTGAAGGTTGTAAGAAGCTGAGAAAGATAATCAACGTTGATCGTTCTTACGTCGAACTTGGTAATCCACTCAAAGAAATAAACGATGAAATTCTCAAGAGCGGCAGCGTTGATCTCATAACCGAGATCCTGGAAAAAGTCACCCATGAAAAAGCCTCCTTAATAAAAATTCAGTCAATCGACTTTACTATGTGTTGATTATATATTTTCGGCGCGGCTTTGTCAAGCCGTTAAATGTAAACTTTTATGCGGTTATATAATCTTTGTATTTATCGAGAAGCGCTGCGGGCGCAGTTACATCAAACCGGACTCCCTCGGGAGTGAAGCTCTCCTCGTGCACCGCGCCGTCACGCCTGAGAGCCGCGGCAGCCGCTCCGTCGGAATAAGGAATGAGCATTTTAACTCGCATTCTCGTGGGCGGCAAAGCCTTTTGAACGGCGAGAAGCAGCTCGTCGAGCCCTTCGCCGGTTTTGGCGGATATCCTCACCGTTTCGCCCGAAACCGGGGGAATATCCTCGCAAACGCCCGGCAGGTCGCATTTGTTAAGAGCCGTTACCACGGGTATATCTTCGCAGCCGAGCTCCGTAAGCAACTTTTGAGTCACTTCAATATGCTCGCGGCACTCGGGGTTTGAGCAGTCGCAAACGTTTATTATCACCGAGGCGCTCGCCGCTTCTTCAAGGGTTGATTTAAACGCTTCCACGAGCTCGTGAGGCAGGCGGCGGATAAATCCTACCGTGTCTATGAGCACAACGTTTCTGCCGTCGGGCAGGGTGAGCGAACGCGCCGTTGGGTCGAGAGTCGCGAAGAGCTTATCCTGCGCGAGCACGCCCGCATCCGTCAAAGTGTTGAGCAGGGTGGATTTGCCGGCGTTTGTGTAGCCGACTATCGCCACGGTTTCAACGCCCGTTTTTTCACGCCTCGCCCTCGTGAGATTGCGACGCTTTTCAAGCTCGTCGAGCTTGCTTTCGAGCGAAGATATGCGGCGGCGAATGTGCCTTTTGTCCGTTTCAAGCTTCGTTTCGCCGGGGCCTCTCGTGCCTATTCCCGCGCCCTGCCTCGAAAGGCGGGAGCCCTGACCGGTGAGCCTCGGCAAAGAATATTTGAGCTGAGCGAGCTCAACCTGCAGCTTGCCCTCGTTGCTGACAGCTCTGCCCGCGAAAATGTCAAGAATAAGCGTCGTTCTGTCGATCACTCTCGTGTCGACCGCTCTTTCCATGTTTCTGAGCTGAACGGGGGAGAGCTCGTTATCAACTATAACAAGGTCTATCTCGTTGTTTTCGCAATATTCGGCGAGCTCCTCAAGCCTGCCGCTGCCGAGAAAAGAGGCGTTATCGGGCTTGTCGCGCTTTTGAGTGATAAAGCCCACGACCTGAGCTCCGGCGGTATCGGCAAGCTCCTCAAGCTCCGCAAGGGATGAGTCGCAGTCATATTCGCCCGTGTCAACGGCAACAAGCACCGCTTTTTCGGGCTCGGTTTTGTTTTCGTATAATTCCATCTTAATAATCCGCGTCGGATGCCGGGCTGATAGCTGCGGCATCCGACTTAAAGCTTTTGTTGATTTTAATTTTTGGTTATCGACTTTGCGGTGAGTATGCTTCCGCTGCCCTCAAATTTAATCGTTACCGTGTCGCCGACGTTGAGAATTACTACCGCCTGATTATCGGAAGCTTTTATGCTGTAATAAGCGCTGCCGGAGTCAAGCTTCACGTAGTAAACGCTTTCTCCGCCGATAACCGCTGAGCGTATATCGGCGATTTTGCCCGTAACGGTGTCGGAGCTTACGGGCTCGGGCTGAACGGCAGGCTGATTTTCGGTTTCACCGGAATTTTCGCCGTTTCCGTTTTCATTTTCGCTTATCTGCCTTGCAACCTCTTCGGGGTCTATATCAACCTTTATGCCGGAGGAGCTGAGGGCTTCTATGTAAGCGGCAAGGCACTTCGCAAGGTCGTTGCCGTTAGCGCCCATCTTGTTGTTATTGTATTGCTTAACGTTTATGAGAGCGTATTGCTGCACGATGTTGCTGCCGCTCGAAACGTCTTTAAGCGAGAGGAAATAAGTGGGCTCTCCGCCGATGTTGAGCAGCAGGGGGAAGGTGGCGGTGTAGCCGAGGTCTTTAACTCTGCCTTCCGCGGCAAGCTGAGCGGAATTTTCCGTGCCGCCCGTTACGGAGTAGAATTTAGCTTCCTTGGTTCTCTGATTTACAAGCGCAAAGCCGGTGATTGACTGGTCGGAGGTAACGGAGGTGATGCCGGTGTACATCCACACGTCGTCGTCTTTCGCGATGTAATTGTAGCCGGAGGTGGTTCTTACAACGTTCTTCTGGCCGAGAATTGAATTCCAGAATCCGCCGGAATACTTGCCGTAGTAATTGTATTGCTCAACGAGCAGGTCGGCTGAATAAATTCTGTCTATCCACTGAAGCTCTGCGTCGTTGTTTATCTGCTCAATGGTGTAATAGCTGCTTTCAAAGTCGGCGGAATTCGCTTTAACGACCACAGCGCCGATAACGTCCGTGCCGCCGAAGAGGCCTATGGTCTTGTCAAGGCGGGCGCAAATCCAGTAAGGATTGCCTTCGTCGTCAATTTCAAAAGTGGCTTCCGCGAAAAGATAGGTGGGATATTCAAAACGGAGCTTGCGCTGGAGCAGCTTGTTAAAATGCTCATAGGGCGAATATCTGATATTGCCGCCCTCAAGCTCAACAAATTCCGCGTTTTCGTTGGCCATGTCGATTATAACGTAGCCGGGGAAGCCCTCTCTCGTGTTGTAAAGCCACTTGATTATGCTTGCGTACTGAAGGGGAGCGACTCTAACGGGAGTTTCGCGGTAGTTTATCTGAGTGTTTTCGGCGGCGACGGTGAACTGAGAAACGTAGCCCATTTCGCCGAGCGAGCCGATAGCTCTTGAAGCGACCTGATAAGCCGACTCCGCGTCAAGACGGGGGATTGAAGAGAAGGATTCCGCATCCTCTTCGTTAAGGTCATCGGAAAAGCTTGTGTCGGTTTCAACGTCGATGATTCTGCTGTAGCTCTTCGCCCTGAAAAACTGAGAAGAAACGACGTAGCCCACAACGAGAGCGAGAACGAGCACGCCGATGATTATTCCCGGCACGATGGCTCTCTTCTTAACGTAGGGCATGTATTCGGGCTTTGCGATCGCTTTCGTTATCAGAGCATTCCATACGATATACGACAGAGCCGTGATTCCGATGAAAAGGTAAAGGTCGTATGACTTAAAGTTAATCGCGGGCAGCATCACGTAATAAGCAACGGCGCCCGTAATAACGGTCAGAATAAGGCAGATTGCGATTTTGAGCCCTGCCTTTTCGGGCGGTATAACTATTTCGCTCTGCCTGCCGCTTTCTTTCTTTGAAAAATCAACCTTGATTGGATCCATCACATTATCTCCTTAACAGTATGGGGCAAAGCCTCACGCCGAACCCCGTATACCGAGATTATACTATAAAGAAATTATATTTACAAGCATTATTTTATCGCGCGGGCGAGCGCGAATTTGCCTAAAAAACACAAGGCAAAAATTTATCTCAAAAAGGCTTGACATTTGCTTTGCCATTTGATATAATTACGAGCGTTCCGAAAAAGGACGATATGCGAGAGTGGCGGAATAGGCAGACGCGCACGTTTGAGGGGCGTGTGTTTACGACGTACGGGTTCAAGTCCCGTCTCTCGCACCATGAGAGGGGATTCCATCGGAGTCCCCTCAATTTTTTAAACGCAGCAATGCAATAAATGCGGATATGGCGGAATTGGCAGACGCGTTAGATTCAGGTTCTAATGAATGCAAGTTCGTGCAGGTTCAAGTCCTGTTATCCGCACCACAGGCAAAAGCCTTGATATATAAGGGATTTCGAGCTTTGAGTCACCTTGTAATCAAGGCTTTTTCCATTGCAATTATTTTTCCAAATTAGAATTGTGCAACAATTGTGCAACAATTTGCAGCAATTTTGTGCGCGCGGCCAAGCCTGTCAAGGGTTTTGCCGCGCAATTTTTTTGCTCTTTTTCAGAAAAAATTGCAAGCGCCTTTTTTTCTCATGCGGTGAACGAAAAAATTTCCGAAAGTACCCTTGCTTGCCGATCCATAGAGTCTTCGCAAACATGCGCATAAATATCTGCCGTCGTTTGAAAATCCGCATGCCCGAGCCAGGCCTGGATCTCTTTCAGCGGCACGCCGCTGCTCAGCAGAAGCGTTGCGCAGGAATGACGCAGATCGTGAAAGCGAATCTTTTTGACACCGGCTTTTTCCGCAAACACTTTCATGCTGCGTGAGCAGCGGTCGGAACGAATGCGGTTGCCATAGGCGTCAACACAAACAAAATCGCTTTGCCCCGTGTTGTATTCTGCCCTGTGATGCATCATGTTTTGAAGCTGAGTTGCGCGCGCATGCTTGAGCAGCTGCACAAGCGGCGTCGGCATGGTCAATGTGCGGGTGCTGGATTCGGTTTTTGTCTTTTCCTTTACCAGTTCCACTTCGGCTTTCAGCTCGGAATCGTAATAGGCAACAACGGCGCGCTCGATTGTGATGGTGTTTGCCTGAAAATCAACAGCGCTCCATTTCAGACCGAGCGCCTCGCTTTTTCTCAGGCCGAGGTATGCGGCGAGCTTGATCGGAAGCTCCAGTTCGTCTCCTTCCACTGCGGCGAGGAATTTCTGCATTTCCGCTCTGCTGTAGAAAGAGCCGCGAAATCGTTCCCGCTTGGGTAATTCCACCTTATCCACGATCGGCCGTTCAATCAGATCCTGCCGATATGCTTTGCGCATAGCGCCGGAAATATAGGAATGCTCGTGCTTGATCGTGTTTGCGCTCACACCGTCATGCTTCATGCGGTAATGATAATATTCCTCCAGCATCGGCGCAGTCACTTCGCGCAGTGCCAGATGCGGATAGCGTTCATCAAAATACGGGCAGATCTTTCCGTAAATCGTCGCATGATAGTTGTGATAGGTGTTTTCCGCTAAAGTGCCGATATCTCTTTTGACTGAAAGCCAATGTTTGAGATAGGCGGTGAATTCCCGTTCATCCGTGCCGACGGAACGTTTATAAAACTCTTCTTTCAGTTCCTTTTCCACGGCTTGAACAAATTCATCGAGCAGCTCTTCCGCTTTCTTTTTGTTGCCTCGGATCGGCAAATCCGTAGTTTTGGTTTTCTGCCGGCGGTTACCGTCAAAATCATAGTAGGAAACGATCAAACGATATTTTCCTCTGAATTCGGACAATGTGCCGCGCGGCTCCTTTGCGGTCATCTTCTTGCCTCCTTTGACCGCATCGGTGCATAACATCGTATTCATTGTAGCTTGATTGACGGCGTTTGTCAACGGACCACATCCTTCAAAAACTCAAGAATGCACCATTTCGGAATGTAAATTTTGTTTCCGATTATGATGTGCTTCATTTTTCCGTCGCTGATCAGCTGATACGCCGCGTTGCGCCCGATTCCGAGCGCTTCTTTCATTTCTGCAACGCTGAGTAATTCATTGTAAGATTCCAGTATACTATCCGCTCCTTTCTGCCGCTTGCGGCAATAAAAATTTTGTTTTAATCTTTCGTCTCCTGCCGCAAATTTTTCTCGACAGGTGATTCCGTTTTGGATTGTTCCGTGATTTGCCGATTCGCCCGTTCAAGTTTTGAGAGAACTGATCCATTGCTTTCAACAAACACGGTTTTACCGCCGATTTCAACAGGCTCGGTGTTGTCGGCTTTGCCGAGGGCAACGTCGATGCTGTGCTGAACGGCGTGAAGAAATTTGAGCTTTTTCTCAATAAGATCAAGCGATTCGTTCAGCGATTTCCGGTCTGCATTCAGCGTTTGCAGTTCGGCTTTGATTTTTGCTTCCGCATTTTCCGAAATCAGCGCCGGCTTGTTTTTCTTGAGATAGTAGTAGGCCTTGATTTCTTTTTCGTGCGCGCTGTAATATTTATCTCTGCCAAACTTTTTCTTTTCATATTCTTTCCCGATTGGCTTCACGGCCTCCCAGCGGTGAATCGCTTTCAGATCGGCATTCAGTGCATCCGCTTGATTTTTGATTTTTGACTTCTGCGCCCTTGCAGCGTCAAATTCACCCTGCACGGATTGCGTGTGATATTCCAGATCTGCCGGCGTTTTCAGAGCGTGCTTTTGCAAATAGTTCACGGCAGCGTTGAATTGTTTCAGATTATCCGCTTTCGCCTTTTGCGAATATGCGCCGAAATTGCGCCCGGTCATGTAATCGTCCAGCAGGTCGATCAGATTCTCTTCTTTCGGCGGATGTTCACGCAGATTGCGCGCCCATTGCACCAGACGTTCCAGATGCGATTTTATCAAAACGAACGATTGATTGATCTTGCGCACCCAGCGGTTGTATTCGCCGCGTTCGGTGTTCAGCCCCTGCGCTTCCATCGCGCGGACGTTCGGCCCTTCGTGAATCGTCGGCAGGCGGTCGATGCCATGCGCCTCCAGCGTGTCGGCGGAGACCCGCACCGGCAGTCCTTTCTTTTCAAAAAGCTCATTGTTGAGCTGCGCCCATGCTTCCCGCCACTCGGTCAGAGTTTCCGGGTCGGACCAGTCTGTCGTTTTCACGGCGTTTGTTTTTTGCCGCCCGTTTTTTCCGATCACAGGATTTCCGCTTTCGTCAAACACGGGAACCGCTTTTTGCTTGTTGCCCCATGATCCGTCCGGATTGAGCGGCCGCATCGGGCAGAGCAAATGCACGTGTGGATTCGGGTTCTCGTCGTTTTCTGTGGGATAATGAAACGCCCAATCGCAGATCATGCCGCGCGAAACAAAATGATTCAAAAGGAAGTTTCGCACAAGTTCAATATTCTCTGCGTTTGTGAATTCCGACTGCAAGCTGAAATCAAAGTTGAATGCCAGCTGCGCATCCGGACGCTTTTCCGCAGCTTCTACCTCGTCCCAAAGTGTTTCCCGATCCGCAAATCTTGCCGGCGCGTGCGGCGGCAGCAAAATTTCAGAATGTATCAAACCGGGCTTTGAAGAATAGTTGTAGGTTTCGTGATAATATGCAGAATGCAGCTTGTCACACGCGCGGTACGCCGCCATTTGTGTGACGGATTGTCCGGCGGAACGCTTGACCTGCGTAACGTGAAAATGGAAGCAGGCCGTTACGCATTCCTCCCGTCAACATTGTTTTTTCGATTTGCAATTGCATTTTGCACAAGGTTATCAATTGCAGGATCGAACGAAAAAACCGATTCAAACAATGCTTCCAATTCATTGGGATAGAGAAATTGCAGATCGGGATAGAATTTCAAAACTGCGCCGCCGATGTTGCAGAGCTGATGAGTGCGGGCGTCGCGTTTTTTCCGAGCAGTCGTTTTTGCGCGGTTGGCTGCGCGCACGGCACGGTGCAAATGCGCTTCTTCCTTTGCGTTCTATTTCAGACATTTTATGATGGATTTGGTTTCCGCATCGGTCAGATCCATAAAGCCGTTTTCAATAAGTGCAGTTTTCAGTTCTTCCGATGTGAAACAGGATTCTATAAAATCCGCTCCTTCCCTTTTGTATTTGTGAAGGGCAAAACCGATTTTTCCGAAATTTTGATTTTCGGATTTGCAAAGCCATTCTCAAAAAGGTAGATGCGCAGCATCGAAGGGCAGAGCCCTTCTGAGCCGCAGGCGAGTTTTGTTCGGATGCAAATTTGCTCCGAACCGCACGGATATCATATTTTGGAATATGATATAGAAGTGCGCTTTCGGCCTTTTTGTGACCGAAAGAATTTATCGTGTGTTCATTCTTTTATTTTTTAATCACCCCCGTTTTTGCCCTTCATTGTATAGCCTCCCATACGTTGCAATTGAATACCCTTTGTTTTTGAACTTATAAACAAAAAAGCGCCGTATCCCTTTGCTGACATTGGGATTGGCGCTTCGAAAAAATTTTTGAAAAACGGTTGAAATTTCTTGATTCCTGCCGAAAAATATGCGATGATAAGAATTGTATCATAACAAGATTGGATAGATGTTTATGCTTTCGTTTGACAGTCATACTGAAAAAGATAAGCTGAATGCCCTCATTGCCGATGCGCTGGATCGTGTTTATCACGGGAAGGAACGGAAACGCTGCACGCTGTCCGGACTGCCGGGTGCGGGCAAAACAGAGCTTGCCGCAAGCTATGCGCAAAACCATTTGTCGGCAGCGCGGTATTTCTCCTGCCGGCATCTGACGGCGCCCGACGCAAAAGAAACGTTTCTGCATTTGTTTCTGCCGCAGGAGGAAGCGCCGGATCAATGGGACGAGGTTTTCGACAGGCTGCTTGCCGAAAAATTTGCAAGAGTACCTGTTCTGTTTGTGGATGATTTTGATTTCTGCGCAGACGAAGCCTTTTCCTGCGGATTGAAAAAATTACAGAATGCAAGATTCGTTGTCATCTACATAGAGGAAGAAAATGCGGAAAAGAGTTTTCGGAAAGAATCCGTAGAAATTCTGCCGCGCGCGATTTGGCATTTTGCAAAAGCGCTGCCGGATGCCGAAGCCGCCGATGCTGCGCGTTTGTGGGCGATCACCGGCGGACTGCCTGCGGCATGCAAAGAAGTCGACGCCGCGCTTTCATTGGAAGAAAATTTGCGGCGAATGCTGCATTTTGATTCTTCACTTGTTACCTTCTTTCCTTCGCTTTTGCATCGGTCGATCCGTGCGCCGGAATCCTACTATCCGATTCTTTCGGCGCTTGCGCAAGGGAAACACAGAATCTCGGAGATTGCGAAAGCCGCCGGCTATCCGAATAACAAAACCGACACTTACCTAAAAGCGCTGATTGAGCGTCACATCGTGGAGGTGCGCAAAGCGGAAAACGAGCGCAGCGCCGCCTATCACCTGACAAACAGCTATTTCAAATTCTGGATGCTTTACATTTATCCGAACCGCGAGCGGCTGATTGCAAATCCGGAGGATGTGATGCAAACAGTTTTGCAAACCATTGACAAAACGTTGATGCTGCCCTGCGTGCATGGCGCCTGCAAACGCTATCTGCAGCAGTTTTCCTATCAGAATCGCATGGAAGAATCTGCCGACATTCGTTGGGCAGCAACCCGCTTCCCGCAGGCGTTTCAGCCTGTTTCGTTCACATTCAAGGACGGCTGCAAGGTGAAGATTGATTTTATCTGCAAATATCGGGGCGTTACCTATTTTGCCGTTTTCCCGCGCAACGCTGAGCAGCGTTTCACCAAGGAGGACGTTGAACGGTATTACAGAGTTATGCGCCGCTATGCTCCGCCATTTGATACCCGCCTGCTCCTGTTCGGTTTTCACCGTTTCAGCGATTGGTGCGTCAAAGAATCCGCCGAAACAAAAAGCCTTTATTGCATCCCCGTCGAGCGGCTGAAATACTGATTCCGTAGCTATATTTTTCGGCAAAATATTTGGCAAAACAGTAGAAATTCAGGGCAAATATTGATATAATAACTTTATTTAAAAGATTTTTCTTGACTTATGAAATAAATGGGGTAATGAATATGGCTGAAAAAACGAATGCTAATCTTGGATTTGAAAAACAGATATGGGATGCCGCCTGCGTTTTATGGGGTCACATCCCTGCAGCTGAATACAGAAAAGTTATTGTTGGACTCATTTTCCTGCGTTATATTTCATCAGCTTTTGATAAGAAATACAATGAACTTGTTGAAGAGGGCGACGGCTTCGAAAATGACCGCGATGAGTATACCTCCGAAAACATATTTTTCGTGCCTGAAGAGGCGCGCTGGTCGGTCATAGCTTCGGCGGCGCACACTCCTGAGATCGGCTCGGTGATTGATAACGCAATGAGAGCAATTGAAGATGAAAACAAATCGTTGAAAAATGTTTTGCCCAAAAATTATGCAAATCCGGATCTTGATAAGCGAGTTCTCGGTGATGTTGTCGATATTTTCACCAATAACATTGACATGAGCGATTCTGAGGCAAGCGAAGACCTTTTGGGGCGCACCTATGAATACTGTATAGCTCAATTTGCCGAAAAAGAAGGAGTCGGAGGCGGTGAGTTTTACACGCCGTCAAGCGTGGTTAAAACACTTGTTGAAATATTAAAACCGTTTGATAACTGCCGTGTTTATGACCCTTGCTGCGGTTCGGGCGGCATGTTTGTGCAGAGCGCAAAGTTTATTGAAGCGCATTCCGGCAACAGAGGGAATATCTCCGTTTACGGTCAGGAAGCAAACGCAGACACTTGGAAAATGGCAAAAATCAATATGGCGATTCGCGGCATTGAAGCTGATTTCGGGCCTTATCAGGCGGATACTTTTACAAATGATCTGCATCCGCAGATGAAAGCCGATTTCATTCTCGCCAATCCTCCGTTTAACTATCACCCCTGGCATCAGGAAGATCTGGTTGACGATGTCCGCTGGAAATACGGCTTGCCTCCTGCCGGCAATGCCAACTATGCATGGATTCAGCACATGATTCATCACCTTGCGCCAAATGGAAAAATCGGTTTGGTGCTCGCAAACGGAGCGCTCTCCACTCAGTCAAGCGGCGAGGGAGAAATCAGAAAGAATATAATCAATGCTGATCTTATTGAGGGCATTGTTGCCTTGCCAACCCAGCTCTTCTACTCTGTAACAATTCCCGTTACACTGTGGTTTATCAGCCGAAATAAAAAGCAGAAAGGCAAAACTGTTTTTATTGACGCTCGCAAGATGGGCTATATGGTAGACCGTAAACACAGAGACTTCACGGATGCTGACATTTCCAAAATAGCAGATACATTTGAAGCTTTCCAGAACGGAACGCTGGAAGATGTAAAGGGATTCTGTGCGGTTGCCACGCTTCAGGACATTGAAAAGCAGGATTATATTCTCACGCCCGGCAGATATGTAGGTATTGAAGAGCAGGAAGATGACGGCGAACCCTTTGAGCAGAAAATGACCCGTCTTACATCCGAGCTTTCCGATATGTTTGCCAAATCCCACGAACTGGAAGAAGAAATCCGCAAGAAGCTGGGGGCGATTGGGTATGAAATCTGAACGATACAATGTAAAGCTCTCGGATATAGCCTATTTTAATCCCACAGAAAAATTATCAAAGGGTACATTGGCTAAAAAAGTTGCAATGGATAAATTGCAACCGTTTTGTAGAGAAATTCCCTCTTATGAGTGGAAAGCCTTTTCGGGCGGCACGAAGTTTCGAAATGGCGATACGATCATGGCTCGAATTACCCCTTGTTTAGAGAATGGAAAGGTAGCAAAGGTTAGCATACTTGACGAAAATGAGATTGGATTCGGCTCTACAGAGTACATTGTTTTTAGAGCGAAGGAAAATGTCGATCCCGATTTCCTATATTATTTGATTTGTAGTCCAATTGTTCGGGAGCCGGCAATCAAATCAATGGTAGGTTCATCAGGTAGGCAGCGTGTTCAAACCTCTGTAGTTGAGAACTTGATGATATCTGTCCCCTCGCTTGAGGAACAACGGAAAATTGGTAGCCTGCTAAAAGCCCTTGACGATAAGATTGCCTTAAACAATCAGATAAACAATAATTTAGAGCAGCAAGCAACGGCTTTAATGACTAACTATTGTGCCTCTATGTCATTTACCACCGAATTAGGACAAATAATGCGTTTTGAAAACGGGTATGCCTTTCAAAGTAAAAGCTATTTGCCTATCGGGAAATATCGAATCATCACCATCAAAAATGTTCAAGATGGAAAGATTGATTCTCAAGGTGCAGCTTTCATTGATGATGTGCCACAAAATATGAAAGCAGGTTGTTTCTTATCGATAGGCGATTCTCTGCTATCTCTAACTGGTAACGTTGGAAGGGTCGGCATTGTTTATGAAAACAACCTCCTTTTGAATCAACGTGTTGCCAAGTTTGTTCCAAACAGAAATGAGCTATTACCGTGGTTGTATTACTACTTCCGCTTGCCTTCGATGAAAACCTCACTTGAAACCATAGCGAAAGGCACCGCTCAGCAAAACCTTAGTCCGGTTGAGACTCTTAAACTGGAGGTTTCTTTTGAAGAAGAGTCTGCAAGAGAATTATCAAAGGTATTACAGCCAATGTACGATGCAGAAGTACAAAATAGCATCGAATCACTAAGATTATCTCAGCTAAGAGATTCTCTTTTACCAAGATTGATCTCAGGCGAGCTGGATGTATCCGACATAGAACTCTAAGCCGCTAAATTATTGTTTATGGGAGGACATAAATGTTAGAAATATTAAAATGGTGTAATGATAATCAAGGAGTGCTTGCTGCTATTGCAATCCTTATTGTTATATTTCCAGCGGTTTTTAAGATTATCCCTAAATGCATAAAGCAGGTCATACAAAAAAAGAAAAAGGAAAAAGAAGAAGCACACAATCAGGATCTCGAAGCTATAAAATCTTATTTAGAAGAAAATATTGTTGCAAGTACGGAGATATTGGCAAAGAAGCTAAATAAATCGAAAGAAGACATTATAAAACTGTTATCAGAATTGATAGATCAGGGAATTGTAGCCGCTGCATGTGATGGCTGTAAATTGTCAGATACCAACAGCATTTGGGAACTTAGAGGATAACCCAAAGAGGCACAAGCAATAATTTCAATATTGCTGAACAAAAAATCACTTCTCACAAAAGGAGATAGATAATATGCCCGGATTTACCGAAGCCGATTATGAAAACTCGGTTTTAGAGCTTTTTCGCAACATGGGTTATGAATATGTTTACGGGCCTGATGTTGAAAGAAATTTCAAAAGCCCTGTCTACGATGATATATTGATTGATTCAATACACCGTCTTAATCCCTCATTGCCCGAAGACGGCATAAATGACGCTCTGTATAAACTCAAAAATTTTGAAAACGGCGAACTTGTGCAGAAAAACGCCGTGTTTACAGACTACATTCAAAACGGTGTCCCGGTTCGTTATTTTGAGAATGGCGAAGAACGTTCGGCTCTTTGCTATCTTGTAGACTACAAAAACCTTGATAACAATTCATTTATAGTCGCAAACCAGTGGACGTATGAAGAAAACAGCGAAAAGCGACCGGATATTGTAATTTTTCTAAACGGTTTGCCTGTTGTGATTGTTGAGCTGAAATCCCCATCAAGAGAAGAAACGGATGCATCCGACGCATATTTGCAGCTTCGCAATTACATGAAAGAAATCCCATCCATGTTTATTTATAACTGCATCTGTGTTATGAGCGATCAGTTCACATCAAAAGCGGGCACCATCACTTCAGGTGAAGACCGCTTCATGGAGTGGAAAACAACCGATGGCAGCTATGAAAACACGCAGTATGCGCAGTTTGATACATTCTTTGAAGGCATATTTGAAAAGAATCGCTTTCTCGATATTATAAAGAATTTTATCTGTTTTTCGGACGAAGGAATAAAGCAATTCAAAATATTAGCCGGTTATCATCAATATTTTGCAGTAAACAAAGCGATAGTTTCAACAAAAAGAGCGGCAGGTGAAGGCGGCGACGGCAAAGGCGGCGTCTTCTGGCACACACAGGGCAGCGGGAAATCACTGTCTATGGTGTTTTATGCTCATTTGCTGCAAGAGGCGCTTAACAGCCCAACAATTGTTGTTATAACCGACAGAAACGACCTTGACAATCAACTGTTCGGTCAGTTTGCGAAATGTAAAAACTTCCTGCGTCAAAGTCCCGTGCAGGCACAGAGCAGAGAAAATTTGCGCTCTTTGCTTGAGGGAAGG
The DNA here is from genome assembly GCA_905235625.1 of uncultured Clostridia bacterium. Lineage (GTDB taxonomy): Bacteria > Bacillota > Clostridia > Oscillospirales > Acutalibacteraceae > CAG-177. Next base: position 9,103 of record CAJOLX010000011.1, on the reverse strand, counting down.
AAGGCAAACGGAATTATCTTCACCACAATGCAAAAATTTGAAGAATCCTTTGAGTGCTTATCCGAGCGCCGCAATATTATTGTTATGGCGGATGAAGCGCACAGGGGTCAATACGGCTTGACCGAAAAAATCAAGATAACGACAAATGAGGAAGGCGAAGAAGTAGCAAAACGGGTTATCGGATCCGCAAGAATTATTCGAAACAGCCTTCCTAATGCAACATACATCGGCTTTACCGGCACGCCCGTTTCGCAAAATGATCGCAATACGCGCGAGGTGTTCGGAGAATATATTGATATTTATGATATGACCCAGGCTGTGGAAGACGGTGCGACCAGACCCGTTTATTATGAAAGCCGTGTAATTAAGCTCAAGCTCGACGAGGCAACGCTCAGGCTCATTGACGATGAATATGACATTATGGCTGAGCAGACCGAACCGGGCGTAATCGAAAAAAGCAAAAAAGAGCTTGGGAAAATGGACGCCATACTCGGCAACGATAAAACAATTGATTCTCTTGTATTTGATATTCTCGATCATTACGAAAATTACAGAGAAAATCTGCTTACCGGCAAGGCGATGATAGTTGCATATTCAAGACCGATTGCCATGAAGATTTATAAGCGGATTCTTGAATTGCGCCCCGATTGGACGGAGAAAGTCGCCGTTGTAATGACATCCGGTAATCAAGATCCGGAAGAGTGGCACGATATAATCGGAAACAAACGCCATAAAGATGAATTGGCAGCCAAATTCAAAGATAATGACAGCCCGCTGAAAATAGCGATAGTTGTTGATATGTGGCTCACCGGCTTTGATGTGCCGTCGCTTGCAACCATGTATGTGTACAAGCCCATGGCAGGATATAATCTGATGCAGGCAATAGCGAGAGTAAACAGAGTGTTTCGTGACAAAGAAGGCGGCCTCGTAGTTGACTATGTAGGCATTGCATCTGCTCTGAAGCAGGCGATGAATGATTATACCGTAAGGGATAAGAAGAACTACGGCGACACCGATGTTGCCAAGATTGCTTATCCGAAATTCATCGAAAAGCTCGAAGTATGCCGTGACCTTATGCACGGCTACGATTACGGCAAGTTCACAACCGGCACAGATCTTGAAAGAGCAAAGGCGATCAGCGGAGCAGTTAACTTCCTTGTTGAACCGTCAAGATCAAAGCAAAAAGAAAGCTTTGCAAAAGAATCGCTTCTGTTGAAACAATCGCTTTCGCTCTGCGCTTCTCTTGTCAGCGAAGAAATGCGCTACGAAGCGTCTTTCTTCGAAGCGGTAAGAGTAATGCTGAGCCGTCTTATGAATCAAGGCGGAGGCAAAAAACTTTCGCTTAAAGAAGTGAATGACCGCATAAATGAGCTTCTTAAGCAAAGTGTAAAAAGCGAAGGCGTCATAAATCTGTTTTCAAATGTAGGCAATGAATTCAATCTCTTTGATGAAAAGTTTCTCAACGAAATTGCAAACATGAAAGAGAAAAATCTTGCAATAGAGCTCCTTAAAAAGTTGATTGCAGAACAGGTTCATATCTACAAACGCACCAATGTTGTAAAAAGTGAGAAATTCAGCGACATCTTGCAGGAGTCCATGAATCGTTATTTGAACGGAATGCTTACAAACGAAGAAGTTATTGCTGAATTGCTCAAGCTTGCAAAACAAATCGAAACCGCTAAAAATGAAGGCGAAAATTTAGGGCTGAATGAAGACGAACTGGCTTTTTACGACGCCTTGACGAAGCCCCAAGCAATAAAAGATTTCTATGAAAATGATGTTCTGATTGCAATGACAAAAGAACTGACGGAAAAGCTTCGCCAAAACAGAACAGTCGACTGGACTAAAAAAGAATCGGCAAGAGCTAAAATGCGAAAAATGATAAAGCGTTTGCTGAAAGAATATGATTACCCGCCAAAGGACAGAGAAGATGCAATTCAGACTGTTATGACTCAGTGTGAACTTTGGGCAGATAACAACGTGGCGTAATTGTGTAATATATCAATACTTTTAGAGCTCGTAGGTTTTAATCTGATTTTTATGGCATAGCAAAATATACAGTATATAAGACACTGGGAGTGGAGTGATAGGAGGTATTTCAATGCGACATTTCGAACGAGGATCTGAATGGCGAAGATGGGACTTACACATTCATACCCCGGGTACTATAAAGTATGATCAGTTTATTGGATCTACGAGCGAAGAGAAATGGGAAAACTTTTATACTTCCATCTCTTCTTATATTGGTGATGGATCAGACCCACTGAAGGCGATTAAGGTAATTGGCATTACAGATTATCTATCAATTGATAACTATCTTAAGGTGATCGCAGATAAAAGAATCCCGGAAAGCGTTAGTCTTATTCTTCAAAATGTCGAATTGCGAATGGTGCCACTTGCAAAGAACTCTCCTGTAAATATTCATTGTATTTTTGATCCCAATACTGTTGATGGACTGGAAGGACGATTTTTTAGTAAGCTTACATTTGATTATAAAGGGAGTTCATACAGCGCATCTCGTGATGAGTTGATTCGCCTTGGAAGAGATTATAAGGGTGATCAAAATCTCCCGAAAGATAAGGCATATGTTACAGGAATCTCTCAATTTGTTTTGGAGTTTTCAGCATTGAAAAGCGTTTTTGATGCGGATCAAGACCTCCGAGATCATTGCATCATCGTTGTTTCAAATAGTAGCGGAGATGGAGCATCAGGGATAGTGGAACATTCTACTTATTTCCTTGGCAATGAATCACAAATGGATGCAACCAGGCGGAAAATATATCAGTTTGCCGATATGGTTTTCTCCGCGAAAGAATCTGATATCAAATATTTCACTGGGGATTCTACAGATGATGAAAACACGGTGAAGAATAAGTGTGGTTCCTTAAAGCCATGTATACATGGCTCTGATGCTCATTCGTGCGAGAAGTTGTTTGAACCCCATGATAAACGGTATTGTTGGATAAAGGCAGATCCGACGTTTAACGGATTTAGACAGGTTTTGTATGAGCCTAAAGATAGGGTAAGAATATCTCCAATCAAACCCGAAACAAAGCCAGATTACCAAGTTATAGATAGAGTTGAAGTTTATAATGAGGAATTTTCGCAAACGCCTATTTTTTTCAACGACAAATTGACCTGTATTATTGGCGGAAAATCTACAGGGAAATCCATTTTGTTGCATAATATGGCGTTAGCTATAGACCCGCAACAGGTTAAAGAAAAAGCGGATGTTACTGGTAACAAAAGTAAAGTAATAAATGATGTAAAAGTATATTGGAGAGATGGGGCGGTCAGTCAGGCTGGGAAGAATTCTCAAGATCATAAAATAGTTTATATCCCTCAAACATACTTGAACCGGCTTTCAGATGAACATGAAGAATTAACTGAGATCGATGAGATAATTCATGACATCGTAATGATCAACGCAGATGCTAAAAAATCATACGATGATATGAATGAGAGCCTTGCTTTACTCAAAGTAGAAATAGACAGAGCGATATATACCCTAATACAGCAGTATGCAGATTGGCAAGACAAGATAAAAACGCTTGCAGAAATCGGGACTCGCTCTGGCATTAAAAAGGAAATCAAGAAGTTAGAAGGCGAAAAGGAAAAGCTCTCAAAAGAACTGTCATTGTCAGAAGAGGAAATTACTACTTATGATGAAACAACAAAAGATATTACGACCTTGAAGGGAGAAATCTCATCAGTAGAAAAGTATATAGATATTATACAAGGCATCCAGACATTGGTGGCCCTGTTAGATTCGGATTTTGACTTGTCTACTGATTTGTTGGAATCAATTAAAATATCGGGAGAAAAAGCTATTGAAGCAGCGGATCGTATATGGCGGACTGATCAAGCTGCATTGTTGGATGATTTACGAGAAAAATTAAAAACTTTACAGGCCGAACTTGAGCAGAAGTCTGCGATTGCAGAACCTTTGGCGGTAAAGATTTCTGAAAATGAAGCAATAAAGAAATTAACAGATGCTTTGCATGGGGAGGAAACAAAGCTCGTAAAGTTTAACGAGATTGAGGGACAGGCAAATAAAAGCAAGGAAAAGTATGATGCTCTGCTAAGCCAACTTGCATTATGCTTCATTAAGTATCGTGATCTTCATCAAGTATACGCTGATTCAATAAATAACAACCCTTCATTAGCAGCGGAAGATCTGGAGTTTTCCGTCGAGACTCCTTTTAGAAGAGAGGCATTTATACAGGTAATTCAGTCTAGTTTTGATCGAAGAACATCATTTAAAGCAGTTATAGATGTTGATAATTGTACCGAAGAATGGGTATCACAAAAAAACGTAACGAAACTGATCGATTCGATAGTTAATGGCACAATACATTTAACACGGAATAAAACCCCAGAGAATGTGTTGCGTGAATTATTAGGGGATTGGTATAACTCCGCTTACAGAGTAAGTATGGATGGGGACTTAATCGACGAAATGTCCCCTGGCAAAAAGGCCCTGGTCTTACTTAAAATGCTAATAAGTCTGGCAGAAAGTACCTGTCCCATTTTGGTAGATCAACCGGAAGATGATTTGGATAATCGTTCGATTTTTGATGAATTGATTCCTTTCCTTAAAAAGAAAAAAACAATGAGGCAGGTAATCGTAGTAACTCACAATGCTAATGTTGTGTTAGGTGCTGATGCAGATGAGATCATTGTAGCAAATCAAAATGGAAAGAATTCACCTAATAGAGAATATCGATTTGAATACAGATCTGGATCAATCGAAGATGATATGCCGGAAGAAGCTGACCGAATTGATACTTTAGGGAAACAAGGTATACAGCAACAAATCTGCGATATTCTTGAAGGCGGACAATCTGCCTTTGATTTACGCAAACATAAATATCGTATATAGATTTTATCAATAGGTAAAGAAGAACAGGCATGGTTGAACAATTTAAAGTCATCACTCTCTGCGGCAGTACACGCTTTAAAGATGCTTTTATGGAAGCACAAAAACGCTTGACGCTTGAAGGCAATATAGTAATCGGTGTAGGTCTATTCGACCATTTCGGTGACAATGAAGTCTGGGAGAACATGGACGGGGGAACGCTGACGCAGGCCAAAGAGATGCCGGATGATATGCACAAGCGGACGTATGCGAGTGATGATCAAGCCTTGCTTTTTTTGTAACAATCGGACATAATAAAAGCAAATACAACAAACAGGAGGTAAGCAGCATGTGTCAAATGGCAGATATCGGAGACGGTCGTCTTGTGGCCGATATTAAAAAAAGCTATATTCTGAATATTGCCGAGCAGGCAAAGCGCTGCGATAATATTTCCCGTGTTGTACTTTTCGGCTCCGCACTCGAGACACGCTGCACAGAGCAGTCGGATATTGATATTGCCGTTTTTGGAAAGCGCCCGCAAACCGAATACCTTCGTTCGCGTGAATTCAAGGAATTTCAGCGTCGTTTATTCGCGTTCTCTTTTGCACAGGATTATGATATTCTGTATTTTTGTGATTCAACTGATAATCACAGCGCAATTATGGGCGATATCCTGAAAGGCACAGAGATTTACAGGAGGTCTGCATCATGAAAATGAAAATGGCGCTGATCGAAGCGGACCTCATCGCCGCGCGCCAGGCAATCGAGTATTTTGACGCACATGGAATCAGAGATATCAAAAACATTGACGCGTATCATATTCAGCAGGCGGCAGAGAAACTGATCAAAATCCAGATCTATGCGAGCGGTGCGGCATACGACAACGCATCCATGTTTACGCACAATCTGGAAAAGCTGATTCTTTATGCAGAATCACTTGGGATTGATTTGAATGTGCCGACCTATATTAGAGAGAACAGTCTTGTGCTCACCGGCTGGGAAGCCGGGAGCCGCTATGAGGTCGGTTTTCAGATCCGCATTGATTCCTTGAAAAAGGCGTTGCGGGAGGCGGAATCTTGGTTTGATGCGTTATATCAGACCGGTTTGCGTGAAGCGTGATGATGAATTTGGAGCCGCTGCGATTCGCAGCGGCTTCTTGGCGTTTTCAGCATATCGCATATAGTACTTATACACGTCGGGTTTTCGCTGCAAAAAAAGAAACAGAAGCAGTTGAATGTGGGACAGAGCAGAATTCGCAAAAATTTAACCTATAACCTATTTACAAGCGAGATAAAATAGGTTATAATAACGGTGAATCTGAAACGGAGGTGAGTGCATGGACAGAATTGAGCAAATCAAAAAGGAGCTGGAAGATTTACCGAAGGGTTATATTTCCAACAAGAATATCGGCGGAAAAGTTCGTCATTATCTGCAATGGAACGAAAACGGAAAAATCAAGAGCAAATATATCAAAGATGACGAGTATGAGGAAATCAAAGCGAAAATCGAGCGGCGTAAAGAACTTACCGCCTTATTAAAGACGCTCGAAAAGCCGGAACCGACGCCCAAACGGTCGACCGTTGCCGGCAGCATCAATGCAATCACCGGCGCGCAGCTTGATCGACTCGTTGCCGAATCCGTCAAGCTCGATACGAGAACCTGCTTTTCCGATATTGAAGAATATCTGTACGGCCCGTGGTCTCCGAGAATTATGGTTGTTTACGGCCTGCGCCGCACCGGAAAGACCACCCTTCTTTTTCAGGCAATCGGCAAAATGGATGACGACGCCCGCAAAAAAGCGTTTTATATCAAAGCGCAAAAGGGGCAGACGATGTCCGAATTATACGATGCGATTGACCGACTGTTCAAAGCCGGCTATGTATACGCATTTATTGATGAGATTACCTTTATCGAAGATTTCATCGACACGGCGGCGGTGCTTTCGGATATTTACGCTGCCAGCGGTATGAAGATCGTCATTTCCGGCACGGATTCTCTGGGCTTCTGGCTTGCAGAACGCAACGAGCTTTACGACAGAACCTTCACGATCCACACGACCCGGATTTCCTTTGCAGAGCACGCGCGCCTGCTGCACACGGACGACGTTGACGACTATATCCGTTACGGCGGCACGCTGAGAGCCGGCGAATACGATTTCGACGATACCGAGCTGCGAGATGAATCGGTCTCCTTCCGCAACGATGAGAGCACGCGCAGGTATATCGACTCCGCAATCTGCCGCAACATTCAGCACAGTCTGAAATGCTATGAGAACGGCACCCGTTTTATGCATCTGAAAGAACTGTACGACGCAGGGGAACTGACAAATGCGATCAATCGGATCATAGAGGATATGAACCACCGGTTTGTCCTGTCTGTTCTGAAAGATGATTTCAGATCGAGCGATTTCTCTCTTGCCGAGAAAAATCTTGTTCGAGAAAGAAACGCTGCTTTACGCACAAATATCCTGCAGAAAGTTGACCGAGAAAAGATCACGAACCGGCTGATGCAGATCCTTGACATCCAAAATGCATCCGATACGGCAGTGGAACTCAAATCGGTGCATGTTGAAGAAATCAGAGCGTATCTTGAAGCATTGGATTTGATTGACGATATTCCGGTGAGGTATGCGTACGGCGCAAAGGACGAATCCGACACGGAAAACATCGTTATCACTCAGCCGGGCATGCGTTATTGCCAGGCGGAGGCGCTTGTATGGTCGCTGAGAAAGGACGAGTTGTTTGCGGAGCTGTCCGAAGCGGAAAAAGATTATGTTATCGGCAAAATCCTCGATGAAGTAAAAGGCAGAATGCTTGAGGAGATTGTGCTGACGGAAACGAAACACGCTTTGAACAGCCGCAGATACGACGTGTTCAAATATCAGTTCATCGGCGGCGAGATTGATATGATTGTCTATGATAAAAAGAACAATGCCTGCCGTCTGTATGAAATCAAACACGGCACCGTTCCGGTAAAGGAACAATGCCGCCACTTGCTGAATGATCGGGAGTGCGATAAGATCCGGCAGATCTACGGCGAGATCGCCGAAAAGTCCGTCATCTATCGCGGAGAAGCGCAGCTTACGGAATGGGGCATTCACTATCTGAACGCGGCGGAATTTCTTGAGAATATCGAAGAAAACTGAAATTGTTCGGAGCCGCTGCGATTTGCAGCGGCTCCTTAACGTTATTTGAAAATGATTTCTTGTAGAATGACTTCTTCCGCCTGCGCGCGAATCGTTTGCATCAATCCTGCCCAGCGAAGGGGATCGGACGTTTTGAGCGCCTCTGTAACGCCGGCTGTATTCATCTGCGACTTGATGATTTCCGCCAGCCGGGCGCGCGCCTGCGCTTCGTTATCGGCGCAGTGACGGAAAAGTTCGCCCTTGATGCTGAGCGCGGCATACAGCGCTTTTTGATGCTCTTTGATATATGCCTTTCGCATGCGGCCGTATTTGCCGAGCGGCGAAACATCCGCTTCTTTGAGAATCAGATCGGGAATGAGACAGTCACCGTTTTGAACGTAATTCAGTTTCATATTGCAGCCTCCTGTCAGTGAAAAATCGGTTTTTAATTTTGATTATCTTGGAGTAAAATCGGACGACTGTTATGCACCGATGCAGCGTTTGTTTTTATTGATTTTTGGGTTGAATTTTGTGCAACAATTGTGCAACATTTTTACGAAAAACGTGCAACAACCGGTCTGTTTTGCTTTGTTTTAAAGTTTTCCGACCTTTTCCAAGGCGTTTGCCGAAACCCTTGATACATAAGGGATTTGCGGGATAAAGCGGGACATTTTAAACCGTTTTATTTTCCAAATTTGCATTTTCAGGTTCTAATGAATGCAAGTTCGTGCAGGTTCAAGTCCTGTTATCCGCACCAAAGCGAACGGAGTACGCAGAGCGTGCTCCGTTCGCTTTTACGAAAAACAGGATTTCGTTCATGCACGAACTTAATAAAACGGGGTCCCCGAAAAGTCGCAGACTTTTTGGGAAAAGGAGGAGCAGCGGAGCGAGTGAGTTTTCGCGCAAACAAGCTTTTGATAGGCGCGTAAACGAGCGATACGCAGCTTGCGACGACGCGGTTCAAGTCCTGTTATCCGCACCAGAAAAAAGCACTTGCATTTGCAAGTGCTTTTTTCAGTTATATTATGCTTTAGCGATAGAACGACAGCCGCAAGGGTGTCGTTCAACAACCGCCCGCTATGCGGGTGAGATTAAAGCTTAAGCAAAAGACATCACCCCGT
>CAJOLX010000010.1 GCA_905235625.1 uncultured Clostridia bacterium | reverse complement strand
GCCGAAAGAGTGCATTTACGGCTGCCTCGGCTACGGCGACTGCGCAAAGGCGTGCGAATACGGCGCGATTTCAATTTGCGAAGGCGTTGCAAGAATAAATCCTTCGGCGTGCAGAGCCTGCAAAAAATGCCTAAAGACCTGCCCGAAGGGGCTCATTGAGATGATGCCTCTTGAGGAAGTCAAAGCCGCCGTGCTTTGCAAAAATCACGACAAGGGCGCTCAGACCCGCAAGGAATGCTCGGCAGGCTGCATAGGCTGCATGAAATGCGTGAAAACCTGCCCGCAGGGCGCAATCACCATCAACAATTTCTGCGCCGAGGTCGATTATGAAAAATGCACCGGCTGCGGCGCCTGCCACAGTCAGTGCCCCGTAGGAGCCATTGATTTGGTTGACATAAGAGCATAAAAAATACAAGCTGAGATGAGCGGTGTTTGCCGCATTATCTCAGCTTGATTTTTGTTTAAAACTTTATTTATCTTCTTCGGGAGCGGCGGCTTCTTCGCCTTTGCTCTTCTCGTTTTCTTCAGCCTTTTCTTCCGTTTCTTTCGGCTCTTCGGCGGGCTGTTCTTCGCCGCTTTCCGCGTTTGCGAGCTCGGTTTCTTCGGCTTCTTTATTTTCCTCCGCGGGCTCTTCCTCCGCCTTCTTCTTGCGCCTGAAGCGGTTGAAGCGAACCTGAGGCTCTTCTTTTTTGGCTTCCTCGCTGTTTGCGTCCGCAACGTCAAACACGGGAATATCTATCTTGTTGCCGAGGAACATCGGGTTAACTCCCGACACAACGTCGATTGCGCGGTTGAGCACCGAGAAATACACCTCGCGGTTGTCTCCGCCGTATTCGCCGTCCAGAGTCCAGGGCACCTCTTTATCAAAAGTGATTTTAAGGTTTGAGGTTTTGAAATAGATTATCTTGTCGCCGTCATAATCCTTGCGGCGGATTTTGCCCAAAAGACCGAAGCTTTCGAGCGGGCTCGAAAGATTTCTTACAAGCAGCACCTCAAACTTGCCGTCGTCCAGCTTAACGTCGTTTCTGTCAAACTTAAACAGGCCGGCAACCGACGTGGAGTTTGATATGGAGCCGAAATAAAAATCGTCTTCAAGCTCTTTGCCGTCGTATTCAATGCGGGCGTGAATGGGCTTAAGGCTTCTTAAAATGGGGATTATGTTGAAAACAAAGCCGTTTATCATATAAGCGGCGTGGCCGAGAGAATTCTTAAGCCACTGCGGTGTGGTGTATGACAGAGAAGTAGCGGCGCCGAAGGACGCGATGTAGGCAAAAAACCTGTTGTTGAAAAGCCCGATGTCGTAAGCGTTTTTGTGGCCTTCGATAATGGTGTCGGTGGCAAGGCTTATGTCCGTCGGAAGGCCTATGGTGTTTGCAAGGTCGTTGGTTGAGCCTGCGGGTATATAGCCTATGGGCACTCTTCTGGGCAGCCTCATAACGCCGTTAATGGTTTCGTTGAAGGTGCCGTCGCCGCCGCAGCAAACCACCATATCGTTGTCGCCGATATATTTTTCAACTATGCCGGTCGCGTCGCCCGGCCCTGTCGTAGTCTTTACGTCAAAGTCATAATCGGCGGCGGAAAATTTATCCACTATGTCAAAAGTGCCGGTTCTCGTTTTATTTCTTCCCGCGCAGGGATTTACAATAAGCAGTATTTTTTTCTTATCCATTTCGCAATACCTCTTAATAAAGTGAAGCAATATTATCACAAATATAATTTAAATTCAATAAGATGTAACAAATATGAAATCAGACAATTTTTGATTTTGCACAAAAATAAAAGTGTTGTATAAGGCGCTCAAATGATATAAAATAGACTCGGTGATAGAATGAAAGAGCTTATCAAAAAAATTATTCCTCTCCGCGCGCGCCGCAAAATACTGGAATTTTTAAACAGAACGTGGGTCGCTTTCTGCTCCCGTTTGCCCTTAAAAAACAGGGTGTGCTTTTACACGATAAGAAGCAACGGCGTTCTGCTTGACAATGCCGGTATTCTTTACGACACGCTCGACTGCAAAAAGGTGATATTTGCCTCAAAGCTGCCTCACGGCAATTTTGAAAAAGCCAAAGCCTACCGCCTGCTGCTCACCTCAAAAGTCATAGTAACCGACGACTATTGCAGATATATGCGGGTTATCAAGTTAAGGCCCGGTCAGGCTCTTTTGCAGATTTGGCACGGCTGCGGTTATTTCAAAAAATTCGCTCTTGACGCCGACACCGACCTTACCAAAGAGGAAGAAAGAGCCACTCATTCCCAATATACCGCGGTGGCGGTAACGAGCGAAAAAAGCAGGCAGGTTTTCGCAAACGCCTTCGGCATAGACGAAAGCGTGTGCCTTGCGCTCGGAATACCCAAAACGGACGTTATTATAAACAGCCCGGATAAAATAAGAGACGGGTTTTTCTCCGCTCACCCCGACCTTAAAGGCAAAAAGATTTATCTCTACTGCCCGACTTTTCGCGAAAAAGACGGCAAAAGAATTGAATTTGACTGCGGCATTGATTTCGGAGCTTTGAGCGAAAGCCTTGCGGATGATGAAATTTTCATCGTTTCAAGGCATCCCATGGCGGACTATGACCTCATAAAGGGCAATTATAAAAACGTGATCGACATGACGAGCGAATCCACTCTGTCGCTCGTTTCCGCCGCAAGCGTTGTAATAACGGATTATTCCTCCGTATGCCACGACGCGGCTCTGTTTAAAAAGCCCATGGTGTTTTACTGCCCCGACGCGGACGAATACGAACGGGGCTTTTATCTGAAATTCCCCGACGACCTGCCCGGCGAGATGATAAAAAATCCCGGCTCACTTCTCGAAGAGGTGAGGAAGGCAAACGAAAATCCGCCCTTTGAAAAAATCGAGCGATTCAAGGAAAATCAGCTCGGCGCCTGCGACGGCAAAGCGGCTCAAAGAACAGCGGATTTGATATACGGATATTTAAAACAGTCTTAACCGAACACCCTGTCGGCGATCCTGCGGGCGTTATCGGTATCAAAATAATCAAAATTAAAGTTCCTGAAGCGTTCGAGACGTTCGTCGCTTCGGGGATTTTTTATCGCGTTTAAAACGGTGTCAAAATCCTTTGCGATTTCGCCCGGCACATAGCCCTCATAGCCGAAGCAAAACGACCTTGACGCGTCATATTTTTCGAGGTCGTAAGCGTAAAAAACGCATTTTTTGTTAAGCAGCGCAAAGTCCATGCAAACGGAGGAATAATCCGTCACGAGCGTGTCGCAGATTAGCGAAAGCTCGCCTATGTCGTAATCGGTAACGTCCGCAGCTCCGCTTAAAGCGCCGCTCGAGCGCACCTGCGGATGAAGCTTTACGAGCAGGCAATATTCATCCCCGAGCTCGGAGCGGAATTTTTCCGCGTCCACGTGAGAGAGAATGGCTCTGTCGTCTTCCGGGTCGTCCCTGAATGTCGGAGCGTAAAGCACGGCTTTTTTGCCCCTGCATTCGGGAAATTTCGCGTAAAACCGCTCTGAGATTTCGGCTTTGTCATGCTCCGCAAGCAGATAATCGGCTCTCGGGCTGCCGAGGGGCAGCACCTTCTCTTCGCCGCAGCCGAACGCCCGGGCGTAAACGCTCTTCACGTTTTCGCTCGTGCAGATAACGAAGGTCAGCTTTTCGCCCGCTTTCTTTTCAATTTCGGCAACGTCGGGCTTGAGGTCGGTCATAAGACCGAATTTTTTGAACGCTCCCTCGCCGTGCCAAAGCTGAGTTATAACGGCATCGGGCGAAAACCGGAGATACGCCATGGGCATAAAATTATCGTTTAGAAAAATATATTTTGCGCGGGCGAGCTTTACGGGCGAAACGAATAAAAAGCGCAGAGCCTCCGCAACGGACGAGGGCGAGGATGAAATTCTTATCACCTCGTATTTTTTGAGGCTCTCGGTATATCTCTGCATAACGCTCAGCGAGTCGTTCCCGCCGCCCTTGTGAGGCGCGAGAAAAACCACTCTGTTTTCTTTTAAGCGCGCCGAGCCCGCTATGTTAAAAATAAGGGCAAAAACGCGATAAAGGAGCTTTTTCATTGAGATTATCCCTTTGCTTTCGTGTATATGAGAGCCGCATGCTTGAGAATAAAATCTGGCAAAAGCGAAAACGGCTTTTTGCCTTTAAGCAAAACGACTATCCTCAAAAATCCCGGTTTCAGAGGGCGTTTGCCCGAAAATTTAAGCGTTACGGGAGCGCCGGAAGCGGTCTTCACGGCGTTTTCGCATTTTTCATATTCTCCCGCGTCGGGCGTTACGAGCTCGAAGAGCGGCATGGTCTGAGAATAAAGCGATGAGAGAAACTCCGCCGACGGAGCTTTTGCCTTCACCGTCACCTTCGGGCTTTTTGCCGCAAGCTGCTTTGAAAAAACAGGCTCTCCGATGTCGGGGTCGAGCGACAGCACCCTGCCTTTAAGCTCGGACGGCAATTCGTTATAATATTTTTCATAGCCGCTTTTAAGCAAAGCTAAAATTTCGTCGTCCGTCTGCCAAAGCCGTCTGTAAAATTCATTGGTAACGGTGCGGCAGATTTTTACCTTCATTTCCGTTTTAATCTCTTCGCTTTCGAGCAACGAAAGTATCATTTCGGAAGAGGTGAAAAAATCCCGAACGAGAGAAATTTTCATCGTCTGCGTTACGCTTCTGCCTTCGATCGGGTCAAGGCGGCGGTATCTGCACTCGGCAAGCCTCACGCCCGCCACCTTGCAGCGCCTTTTCATGAGAAAGCTCATCCAGAAAACGCCGTCTTCGCAGTATGCGGTAGGCGGAAAGAGCACTCCGCTGTCAATAACCGCCTGCCTCAGGAAGCATTTGTTGCCTATGAGAAAAGTCCAGATAAGCCTTTTGTCGTTATATTCAAGAGTTTCGTTTGAGGTGATTTCCTCCGTGACGGGGTTATACTGCTCGCCGCCGAAGCCGAAACGCGAAAGCCTGAACACTCCGCACTCGGCTCCCGTTTTTTCGAGAGCAATATACGCCTGCTCGCACGAAGAAGGGGTCAGCAAATCGTCGGCGTCAAGAAAAATGACGTATTTGCCGCTCGCCGCTTTTAAGCCGACGTTTCTCGCGTCCGAAACGCCGCCGTTTTCCTTGTCGCAAAACACTACGTTGTCGTATTTCGCGGCGTAGGATTTTATGATTTCGGCTGTGCCGTCGGTCGAGCCGTCGTTAACGGCGATTATCTGAGTTTCATTATGAACAGTCTGCCCGAGAAGGGAATCAAGCGTCTCGGGCAGAGTTTTTTCACAGTTATATGCGGGAACAATAACGGAAATTTTATATTCCATGGTTATTTCTCCCATTTTATTATCGTTTTGCCGAAGCTTCTGCTGATGTCGGAAGCGAACGCCTTGTGAATATCGGCAACGGTGCGCACCGTCACAACGTCGCCCACAAGGGTTTCAAGATAGTTTATCGCCTGCGGATTTTGCGACAGAATTTCCATCGTCTTTTCAAAATCCTTAACGCCGCTCCTGGACGAGCCGTAGAGCCGAAGGCCCTTTTCGAGCACCATTCTCGTGTTTATGCTCACCGGGCTTTCGGAAACGCCCATAAGGCCTATGGAGCCCTCGGGAGAAATGCGGTCGATTATCTGAGAAATGGCGTAGCGGGAGGCTTCGCCGCCGACGCATTCGAAAGCGTGGTCGATGTAGAGGTCATCCGGCACGCGGTCAACGTGGAAAGTGCCGTCGGCAAACGAGAAGCAGGAGAGCTTCTGATAAACCGTGCCGAAAACGTAAACCTTGCTTTGCGGATAGAGCATTTTTAAAACGAGCGAGGTTATGAAGCCGACGTTGCCGTCGCCCCAAACGCCTATAACGTCGCGGCGCGAATGCGAAAAAGCGTCAAAGCGCGAAACGGCGTGAACCGCAACGCTGATAAGCTCCGCAAACGCGGCTATTTTAAGGTCGGTGTTTTCGGGCACTCTTACGAGCCTGTCGGGAGAGATGTCTACGTAATCCCTCAAAAATCCGTCGTGACCGCTCGAGCAGAAATAGCTCGAAAGGCGGTAGTTTTCGGCTATAACGTCGTCATCCTCGGTGGGAGTGTTCGGCACGGGCACGACAATTTCGCCGGGCTTGAACGTGCCGGTCGGGTCAAATTCAACCTTCGCCACGCACTCGTGAATGAGCGCCATGGGGAGCTTGGATTTGAGCGCCTGCTTGCTTCTGTTGCCCTGGTAGTAGCGCTGGTCCGCCTTGCAGATGGACATATAGAGCGGGCGAAGAAGCACGCTGCCGGTTATATCCGGCGTTGTGCACGCCACGTCTATCACTCCGGGGCTTGTCAGCCTGTAAACCTGATTAATCATCGCTGTCTTTGCCTTTCAGAAGAGTAGCTGCTACCTTCATATCGTAGGGGTAGGTTATCTTGATGTTGAAAAGCTCACCCTCAACCATGTAAACGGGCCTGTTCTTTATGGTGAAGATTTTGCAGGCGTCGGTGAGAGTGCCTTTCTCTTCCTCCGTAAGCTCGCCGAGCACCTGCTCGAGCAGCTTTAAGCGGAAGGTCTGAGGGGTCTGACCCTGATACATGCTGTTTCTGTTGGGTATTGAAGAAATTATTTTGCCGTCGCCGCTTTCAACTATGGTGTCGGTCGCGGGTATAACGGTGTCGGCGGCGCCGTATTCGAGAGCGGCGTCGATATTGTCGCCGATAATTCTGTGAGTTAGAAAAGGTCTGACGGCGTCGTGAGTGAGAATAACGGTGTCGTCGTCAACGTCGTAATTTTGCTCGATGAATTTTATCGCGTTTTCGAGGGTGCCGTTTCTCGTTTCGCCGCCCTCAATAACGCTCACCTTTTTGCCCGCGGGCAGGTTTGCCTCAACGAGCGCCTTGGTGTGAGCTACCCATGATTTCGGGCAAAGCACTATTATTTCGTCAATTCTGTCGTTAACAAACAGCTTTTCGACAGTGTGAACTATGACGGGCTTGCCGCCGAGCTCAAGATACTGCTTCGGCGTGTCGATGTTGCCCATGCGGGAGCCTATGCCGCCTGCGAGTACAGCTGCGAATACCATATGTCATTTCCCCTTTCCGGAGTTTACGATTTCATCATATTGCCTGCATATTTCCTCCGCGGAGCCCTGAGCGATTATCTCGCCGTGTTCGAGAATTATCGCCTTGTTGCAAATGTTGAGCACCTGGGAGGTGGAGTGAGAAACAAACAGCACCGTTATGCCCTTGTCAAACATGGAGCGTATTTTGTTTTCGCTCTTTTTGCGGAATTTTGCGTCGCCTACCGAAAGCACCTCGTCAAGAATGAGAATGTCGGGGTCGACCGCGGAAGCTATGGCGAAGCCGAGACGGGCTTTCATGCCGGAGGAATAATTCTTGACGGGAACGTCAATAAAATCCTTAAGCTCCGAAAATTCCACTATTTCATCGTATTTTTCGTCAATGTATTTGCGCGAGTAGCCCATTGTGGCGCCGTAAAGATAGATGTTTTCTTTGCCCGAATAATTAAGGTCAAAGCCTGCGCCGAGCTCGAGCATGGGGGCGATGACGCCCTTCGTTTTAACCGTGCCTTCCGTTGGCTTCATAACGCCCGCTATCACCTTGAGCAAGGTGGATTTTCCCGCGCCGTTAAGGCCGAGAATTCCGACTCTGTCGCCTTTTTCAACGGTCAGGTTGATGTTGCGCAAAGCCCAGAATTCCGTGAAATGCAGCTTGTGAGTGACAAGCTTTATGAAATATTCTTTGAGATTGTCAACCTTCTCTTTGTTGAGGTTGAACATCATGCTCATATTTTCTATGACAATTGCCGGTTCGCCCATGTATTTGCTTTCCTTTCGCCTTGAAGCTTAAAGATGAAGGATGAATTTATCCTGCTTTTTGTAGAAAACAAGCAATCCTATCAAAACGGTCGCGAGCGCAAACGACAGGGAATAAATGAAGTGGCTCAGCGAGAACATCCTGCCGTAAAGCACGCAGCACCTGAACATCTCCGTTATCGAATAAAGCGGATTTGCCTTGATGAACATGAGGAAAAACTTGTTTGTCATGCCGAGCGACGAAATTTTATAGAATATGGGGGTGAGGTAAAACAGCAGCAGGCAGAAAACCTCGTAGAGATAATCTATATCTTTAAAGAAAACGTCAAGCGTGCTGAGTATCAGCCCCACTCCTATCGAAAGGGTAAGAAGGATGAGTATCGGCACGGGGAAAAGCAGAATATATCCCGTTATGTGCGGCGGGTTTTTGCCCGTTGCCACAAAGAAGATAATGAAGCAAACCAGCACCGACAGCGAAATGCAAAACGTCACGAAATTTGACAGCACGTTCGCCACGGGATAAATGTATTTCGGCACGTAAACCTTTTTGATGACCGAAGCGCTGTTTCTTATGGAGCGCATCGCCCTTTTAGTGGACTGCGAATAGAATTCATAAAGCAGCCTGCCGCACAAAAGATATATGGGATAGTTTACTATGCCGTCGCTTGACCTGCCGAAAACGTTGCCGAAAATAACAACGAGAATAATCGTGGTGAGCAGGGGCTGGAGGAAGGTCCAGAACATGCCCAGCACGGAGTCGCGGTACTGAAGCTTGACGTTTTTGCGGATTATCTCATACATCAGGTTTCTGTACTTGTAGAAGTTTTTGAGATATTTCATTAAAATCCTCCGCATCGGGGCTTTAATCGGAAGAAAGGCCCCACTTTGCGTAATATTTAAGCATGGAGCTTACCTGCACCATTTTAAGCTTAAAATTCTTTTTTGATTCCCTGCCCCATTCGTGATATACCACGGCGTAGGGATAAAACAGCACCTTGCTCACGCTGTTTACCTTGCGGGTAAGGTCGCAGTCTTCAAAATACATAAAGTATCTTTCGTCAAATCCGCCGAGCTCTTTAAAGAGCGAAGTGCGTATGAACATAAAGCAGCCCGTCGCGTTCTGAATTTGAGTGGGCTCGGAAAGGTCACAGTCCAGCATGGCGTATTTTGAAAGCGTTTTGCCGGGCTCCTTGCCTCTGAGCCTGCTCGCAACGAGATATTGCGGCAGAGGAACCCTTTTGCCGAGAATCTGGTCTCTTCCGTCCGGAAAGAGAATTTTCGGCGAGAGCATGCCGCATTCCGGGTGAGAATCCAGATAATCCGCCATGTTTGAGATAATGTCGTCTTTGAGGATAACGTCCGGATTTATAACGGCGTGATAATCGGAATCGAGCCTGTCGATTATGAAATTGTGGCCCGCGCCGAAGCCGATGTTTTCGCCCGTTCTCAAAACGGTGACCTCGGGGAAGCGCTCTTCGATATATTCGGGAGTGCCGTCCGTTGAGCCGTTGTCAACCGCATAAAGCTTAAAATCGCATTTTGTGCAGTTAAGCACGGTGCGCACGGCTTTGTCAATGGTCCTGATATTGTTATAGGTGACAATACAGCCCGTGATTTTTCTGTCCATGGGTCACTTATCCTTTCCGCGGCTCCCGGAGAGCGAGCGGATAATGCTCTCTCGCCATTTGAGCTTTTGCGAAAGATCTGTTTTCCCGCCGGTCACATTGTCGCCGTGACGGCGCCACAATATGTAAGGCTCGTTTATGAAAGCGACCTTAAAGCCGCTCTTTATCGCGGTGAGCGCTATCCACCAGTCGTGCATCGGCACGTCGTCGGGGAACGGAAGCGCGTTTTGCAAAACGGGCCTTGTAAATGCCATGCAGCATCCGACAAAGGAATTTTTAATAAGGTTTGCGGCTAATGAATCCGAAGGCTTGTGAAGGGCGAAATACGAGCTTTGCGTTACGTTAAGCTCGGCGTCGGTTACGCTCGCGTCGTGAAGCACGAGCGACGCGCCGGACTCTGTCTCTTTAACGACTGCTTCAACCTTGCCGGGCAGCCACACGTCGTCCTGGTCGCAAAGGAATATTATATCGCCCGAGGTGAGCTTCAGTGCGTTTTCAAAATTCTTTTGAGCGCCTTTTCCCTCGCCCTCAACGTATTTTATCCTGCCGTCTCCGACGGATAAAACCGCCTCTTTCGTGCCGCCCGACGGATTGTCGTCCGAAACGATTATTTCATCGTCGGCGCCGAGCTGACACAAAACGGATTCAAGCTGCGGGCGAATATATTTTTCGCCGTTATATGCAGCCAAAGCTACGGATATTTTCATATCAGTCCAGGCTCTTCATGGTGGGGAAGAGGATAACGTCCCTGATTGCCTGAGAGTCGGTGAGCAGCATGCACATTCTGTCAATGCCGTAGCCTATGCCGCCTGTCGGGGGCATGCCGTATTCAAGCGCCGTAAGGAAGTCTTCGTCTGTGGTGGAAGCTTCCTCGTCGCCCTGAGCGAGCTGTATTTCCTGCGCCTTGAAGCGCTCTCTCTGGTCTATGGGGTCGTTGAGCTCGGAATAAGCGTTTGCCATTTCCCAGCCGTTCATGAAGAATTCAAAACGCTCAACGTATTCCGGATCGTCCGGCTTTTTCTTGGTGAGCGGAGAAATTTCTATCGGGTGGTCCATTACGAAAGTGGGCTGAATGAGATGCTCCTCAACAAATTCTTCAAAGAAGAGGTTGAGAATGTCGCCCTTGCCGTGGCGCTGCTCGTATTCAACGTGATGCTCGTCGGCGAGAGCGCGCGCCTGCTCGAGAGTTTTGACCTCTTTCCAATCAACGCCCGCGTATTTCTTAACGGCGTCCACCATGGTAATGCGCTCGAAGGGCTTGCCGAGATCCATCTCAACTCCGTTGTAGGAAATGAGCGTTGAGCCGACAACCGTTTCGGCAAGGTGGCGGTAAAGATTTTCCGTAAGGTCCATCATTCCGTGATAGTCGGTGTAGGCCTGATAGAGCTCCATGAGAGTGAACTCGGGGTTGTGCCTTGTGTCAACGCCCTCATTTCTGAACACTCTGCCTATTTCGTAAACCTTTTCCATGCCGCCGACTATGAGCCTCTTGAGGTAGAGCTCAAGCGAAATGCGCAGCTTAACGTCTTCGTCCAGAGCGTTGAAGTGCGTTTCAAACGGCCTTGCGCTCGCGCCGCCCGCGTTGGGAACGAGCACGGGGGTTTCAACCTCAATAAAGCCCTGAGCGTCAAGGAAGTTTCTTATCTCCTTGATTATCGCGGAGCGCTTGTAGAAGGTGTCTTTGACCTCGGGGTTCATGATAAGGTCAAGATAGCGCCTGCGGTATCTCGTGTCAACGTCGGTAAGGCCGTGGAATTTTTCGGGAAGGGGCAGAAGGGATTTTGAAAGCAGGCGAATCTGCTTTGCGTGCACGGAAATTTCGCCGCGTCTCGTTCTGAAAACGAAACCCTTAACCTCAATAATGTCGCCTATATCCCATTTTTTGAAATCCGCAAACGATTCTTCACCCACGTCGTCAATGCGAACGTAGCACTGAATTCTGCCGTTGCGGTCTCTTATATCAATGAAATTCGCCTTGCCCATATCGCGGCGGCTCATCATTCTGCCGCAAATGCACACGTCCGTGTTTTCGAGCTCGTCAAAGCGGGCAACGATTTCATCGGTGTGTATATTGCAATCCGCAGTGGTGATTTTGAAGGGATCTTTGCCCGCGGCCTGCAGAGCCTCAAGCTTTTCAACTCTTATCTGCCTGAGCGAATTGACGTCTTGCGCTTCCGCCTCGGCGTTTTCGGGGATCATGGTGTTTTCTTCCGCCATTTTGCCGCCTCCTGTCTTACGCTTTATACTCCGTGGAAAGAACCTTCATAGTGGTTACTTCGCCGGAGGGAAGGTTAACTTTGATCTTATCGCCCGCTCTCTTGCCTATGAGAGCGGCGCCGACGGGTGAATCGTCGGTAATGGAAATGATGTCGTCGTCTTCGGAAGTGCTGCCGATTATGACCTTGACGACCTCGCCGTTGTCGTCAACCTCAACTACCGAGCCGACGTGCACGACGCCATGCTCAAAGAAATCGTCGCTGACAACCTCAACGGTGTCGATTTCCTGCTCGAGCTGAGCTATTTTTTCTTCAAGCCTTGCCTGGTCGTTTCTCGCTTCATCATACTCCGCGTTTTCGGAAAGGTCGCCGTGTGAACGCGCCTCCTGCAGCTTGAGCGCTATTTCTTCTCTGCCCTCTTTTTTGAGATAAGCAAGCTCTTTCTGCTTCTTGTCAAATTCAGTTTGGGTTATCTGCTTTGCCATAACCGCATCTCCTTTTATATTAATAGTTTTTAAATTAAAATATGCGTTTTGGTCTCTTAATTATAGTTATCGACGCCGTAAAAGTCAAGAATTATTACATCATTGTAACAATCGGCCAAAGCTGTCCGAATAAAAATTGGCGCAAAAAACGGGGCTGCGTCGCCCCTCAAGCGAAACAGCCCCTCGGAAAATATCAGCCTTCGTTTTCGGCAAAAATCGCCGCTTTTTCATCCTCTGTAAGCTCCCTGCACGAGCCTGCCGGCAGAGCGCGGTCGAGCTCCAGCCCGCCTATCGCGACCCTCTCGAGAGCGTCAACTCTGTTGCCCACGGCATAAAGCATTCTTTTGACCTGATGATACTTGCCTTCCCTTATTTTCAGCTCACATTTATATTCGCCGTTATCTGTAAAGTATTTTACCTTTGCAGGCAGGCATTTCGTGCCGTCCGAAAGCTCAACTCCGCTCTCGAGCGCGCTTATCGCTTCGTTATCGAGCGGATAGGCGAGAGTGGCGATATAAGTTTTGTAAACCTTGTGATTAGGGCTCATTATCTCGTGGCAGAAAGCGCCGTCATCCGTTATAATCAAAAGGCCGGTGGTGTCTTTGTCGAGCCTGCCGCAAAGGAAGAGCGACTTGCGCGAAAGCTCGTCGGGTATAAGGTCAACGGCCGTTTTATGGGTCTTGTCATCGGTTGCGGAAACCACCCCTTCGGGCTTATTCATCATAAGATAGATGTGGTCTTTTGATGTAAAGGTTTTTCCCTTTACGGATATGACGTCCGACTCCTCGTTCACAAGCTCCTCCGCTCTCAGAGCGGGCGCGCCGTTAACGGTCACTTCGCCGTCTTTTATGAGCTGCCTTGCGTCTCTTCTCGAAACGTTGCAGTTCAGAGCTATGAGCTTGTCGAGCCTTTTCATCCTCTCACATCCTTTGCTTTTATGCTTCAATTTTATACTCGCCCGCCTGCCGTGTCAAGCCGAAAAACAAATCTCCCCCCTGTCGAAAAGAAAGAGAGGAGATTTGCCGTAATTGATAAATTGATTGAAGAAACAAAGATAATTGCCGATTAATCCTTTTTGCCGTTTTCCATCGCGGCCTTTACGAAGCCTCTGAAAAGAGGATGAGCTCTGTCGGGGCGTGAGGTGAATTCGGGGTGGAACTGCACTCCCACAAAGAACGGACGGTCGCCGAGCTCTACCGTTTCAACGAGGTCGCCGGAGGGTGAAAGTCCGCTGAGCGTAAGGCCCGCGTCCGTAAGCGCCTGCCTGTAATCGTTGTTGAATTCATATCTGTGGCGGTGGCGCTCGCTTATGTTTCTCGTGCCATAGCACTTTTCAATAACGGTGCCTTCGCCCGCAACGCAGGGATAGGAGCCGAGACGCAGCGTGCCGCCCTTGTCTATGCTGTCGCTCTGACCGGGCATAAAGTCAATGACCTTGTGAGCGCATTTGTCGTCAAACTCGCCCGAGTTCGCGTCCGCAATGCCGGCGGCGTTTCTCGCAAACTCTATAACAGCCACCTGCATGCCCAGGCAAATGCCGAAATAAGGCACGTCGTTTTCTCTCGCGTATTTTGCGGAGAATATCATTCCCTCTATTCCTCTGTCGCCGAAGCCTCCCGGCACTATGATGCCGTCAGAATCGCCGAGGATTTCGGCGGCGTTTTCGTCCGTTATCGTTTCGGAATCGATCCAGTTTATCTCGACCTTCGCGCCGAGCTCATAGCCCGCGTGGCGCAGAGCCTCCGCAACGGAAAGATATGCGTCGTGAAGCTGAACGTATTTGCCGACAAGCCCTATTTTGACCGGTTTGTCGCACTTCTTTATGCGGTCAACGAGATTTTCCCACTCGGTTAGATCCGCCTCGGGCGCGTTGATGTTAAGCTCGCGGCAAACGACCGACGAGAAGCCCGATTTTTCGAGCATAAGCGGAGCCTCGTAAAGGCAGGGCAGAGTGATGTTTTCTATAACGCAGTCTTTCTTAACGTTGCAGAAAAGCGCTATTTTGTCAAAAATCGACTTTTCGAGAGGCTCGTCGCAGCGAAGAACTATAACGTCGGGGTTTATGCCCATGCCTCTGAGCTCTTTAACGGAGTGCTGAGTGGGCTTTGACTTGTGCTCATCCGAGCCGCTGAGAAACGGAACGAGGCAAACGTGGATGAACAGGCTGTTTTCCCTGCCCACCTCAAGCGAAATCTGGCGCGCCGCCTCTATGAACGGCTGACCCTCGATATCGCCTATCGTGCCGCCGATTTCGGTGATGACTATGTCGGCGTCGGTGTGCCTGCCTACGCTGTAAATGAATTCTTTTATCTCGTTTGTGACGTGCGGAATTACCTGCACGGTGGAGCCGAGATACTCGCCCCTTCTCTCTTTAGCCAGCACGTTGCTGTAAACTCTGCCGGTCGTGAGATTTGAATACTTGTTGAGATTTTCGTCGATGAATCTTTCGTAGTGCCCGAGGTCAAGATCCGTTTCCGCTCCGTCCTGAGTCACGTAAACCTCGCCGTGCTGAAACGGGCTCATCGTGCCCGGGTCCACGTTTATGTACGGGTCGAGCTTCTGCGCCGCCACCTTAAGGCCGCGGGCTTTGAGAAGCCTGCCGAGCGACGCGGCGGTAATGCCCTTGCCGAGCCCCGACACAACGCCTCCGGTAACGAAAATGTATTTTGCCATAAAATTTCTCCTCCGATTCGGCTTTTATTTTCCGCTGTCTCCGTAGTTTGACAATACCCTCGCGGAGGGGTCGTTTACGTTGCACCCCTCCCAATCCTTGTTTGGCATCCAGAAATCTTTTATCATCTCTCCCTGCCCCGGATAATATTTTTCGAATATTTCCCTGTAGAGCAGAGATTCCTTTGTGAACGGCGCCGCGTGAGTGTATTTTGCCTTCTTTTCGGCAAACTCCTCATCGGTGTAAACGCTCTCGGCGAATTCCTTGACGTAATCGACCATCGAATGGCCCACGGCGTCGGAAAACGCCGCTTTTTCTCTCATGAGAATGCTCTCGGGCAGATAGTCGCCCTCAAAGGCGCGCCTGAGCAGATATTTGCCCTTGCCGTATTTGTTCATCTTGAGCTCGGGGTCTATCGACATGACGTACTGCACAAAATCGAGGTCGCCGAACGGAACTCTCGCCTCCATGGAATTTACGGAAATGCAGCGGTCGGCTCTGAGCACGTCGTACATATAGAGCTCTCTGACTCTCTTGCACGCCTCCTGCTGAAAGCTCTCGGCGTCGGGCGCGAAATCGGTGTATTTGTAGCCGAAAAGCTCGTCGGAAATTTCGCCCGTCAAAAGCACGCGAACGTCGGTGGTTTCGTGAATTGCTTTGCAGATGAGATACATGCCTATGCTCGCTCTGACCGTTGTGATGTCAAACGTGCCGAGAGCGGCTATGACCTCTTCAACGGCGTTTATCGCGTCCTGACCGGTGATTATGATTTCGCGGTGTTCGCTGCCTATGTAATCCGCCACCTGCCTTGCG
The DNA here is from genome assembly GCA_905235625.1 of uncultured Clostridia bacterium. Classification (GTDB taxonomy): domain Bacteria; phylum Bacillota; class Clostridia; order Oscillospirales; family Acutalibacteraceae; genus CAG-177. Next base: position 23,492 of record CAJOLX010000010.1, on the reverse strand, counting down.
TATTTAAGGTCAATGGCGTCTTCGTCCATGCCTATCGCGAAGGTCTTTATGGGCTTGCCGAGCAGCTTTGCCGACACGGCGCACACAAGGGAGCTGTCAAGCCCGCCGCTGAGCAGAAAGCCGAGCGGAGCGTCCGCGTCGAGCCTCTTTTCGATGCCCGCGGTCAGCTTGTCATGAATGTTTTTGCATATTTCGTCAAGCGAGCCGGAAACGACGGTGTCGGTTGCGGTCATATCCCTGTAACAAACGAATTTTTCGCCGTCATAGTAATGCCCGGGCGGAAAAGGAATTACCTTTTTGCAAAGGCCCACGAGGTTTTTCGCTTCGCTCGCGAATATAATCCCGCCGTTTTCGTCGTAGCCGTAAAACAGAGGTCTTATGCCTATGGGGTCTCTCGCGGCTATGAGCTTTTGCTTTTCGCCGTCGTAAATAACGAGAGCGTATTCGGCGTCAAGCTTTGCAAACATATCAACGCCGTATTTTTCATACATGGGAAGCAGAATCTCGCAGTCGGAATCGCTTGTGAATTCATATTCCTTCTCGAGCTCCTTCTTCAAATTTCGGAAGCCGTATATTTCGCCGTTGCAAACCAGCTTGTTTTTACCAAGCTCAAAAGGCTGCATTCCGGAATCATTAAGATCCATTATGGCGAGGCGATGAAAGCCGAGCAGACCCGTGCCTGCGCTTATCACGCGGGTGTCGTCGGGGCCTCTCGATTTGGTTTTGTTGAATGCTTCTTTGAATTTGTCAAGATCGACGGGAGCCGACAGCGTTCCTATCAAACTGCACACGATTATGCCTCCTTTCGGCAAAAAAGAGGGCAAGGGAGCCGTTAACCGGCGCCCTTGCCTTTACTCGTGCAATTTTAGCACAGCGATAATGCATTGTCAATAACAATTCCCGCCGCTTTCGGCATATTTTTGCAATTTTTACAACCCCCCGCTGCAATATAAACCGTTTTTTGTGCAAATGACAGAATATCCCGAAAGGAAGGCAAAAACAGTTGACATAATTCAATGCAGATAATATAATTCTAAAGAACAAAGGCGTTCATTGGCTGCGAAATTACGGCACTCAATGGGTGCTTTTTATCTTTTAAGGAGCTTGAGTGCTATGAATTACACAGTGTCCGAAGTGAAGGACTGCCTCGAGCAAGAGGACGTTTCCTTTATCAGGCTTGCCTTTTGCGACGTTTACGGCAGGCAGAAAAACGTGTCCATCATGATTTCCGAGCTTGACAGAGCCTTCGAGAGCGGTATAGCGTTTGACGCTTCCGCGATAAAAGGCTTCGGCAGCGAAGAAAAAAGCGATCTTTTCCTTTTCCCCGACCCCTCCACTCTCGCGGTTCTTCCCTGGAGACCTTCTCAGGGCAAGGTGGTGAGAATGTATTGCGACATACGCTATCCCGACGGCACGCCGTTTGAAGCCGACTGCCGCAAAATTCTCAAGGACGCGGTCGCTTACGCAGACGAAAAAGGCTATAGCGTAAGCTTCGGCCCGGAGCACGAATTTTATCTTTTCAGAACGGACGACGAGGGCTACCCCACCAAAATTCCTCACGACAGAGCCGGATATATGGACATCGCTCCCGATGACAGAGGCGTAAACGTTCGCAGAGAGATTTGCCTGTCGCTGAGCGAAATGGGCATTCTGCCGGAAGCTTCGCATCACGAGGAAGGCCCCGGTCAGCACGAGATAGATTTCAAATACAGCGACCCCTTGAGCGCGGCGGACAATTCCGTAACCTTCAGGTCGGTCGTGTCCGCAATGGCGGAGCAATACGGCCTTTACGCGGACTTTTCGCCCAAGCCCCTGCCCGAAGAAAGCGGAAGCGGGCTTCACATGAATATTTCCGTTGAGAGCAAAAGCGGCGAGGATTGCCTCGATCCTTTCATGGCGGGCATTCTTAACAGGATTGCGGAAATAACCGCGTTTCTCAACCCCACCGAAGAATCCTACCGCAGGCTCGGCTCCAAAAAAGCGCCCAAGTTCATCACCTGGTCGGAGCAAAACCGCTCTCAGCTTATCAGAATACCGGCAGGCAGCAGAAGGATGGAGCTGCGCTCCCCCGACGCGACGGCGAACCCCTATCTCGCCTGCGCACTGCTCATTTACGCCGGCATAGAAGGCATAGAGAAGGGCATGACCCCTCCCCCGCCGACAAACGCAAATCTCTTCAGAGCCGTTCCCAAAGATTTTGACGGCATCAAAACTCTTCCGCTTTCGCTCGGCGAAGCGATGAAAAACGCGGGCGGCAGCGAATTTGTTAAAAGCGTTATCCCGAAGAGAGTTATCGACATATACGCTTCCTGTAAGGCGTAACAGCCGAAGGGAGGAAAATATATGCCAAGCCGAAAACGAAGCTTCAGCTTGCTTGTCGTGAGCGGCAAGCAGCAAAGCTCAGGGCTTCTCACGGCGATGCTCGGCTCTTTTTCCCTCGGTCAGGTGGACTCCGCGTTAAGCGCGGGCGAGGCAAAGCGAAAGCTGCTTCAATGCGTTTACGACGTGATACTTGTGGACACTCCCCTGCCGGATGAATTCGGAACCGACTTTGCAATCGATTCCACTCAGAATTCGCACACAGCGGTGATACTCATGGTCAAAAGCGACATGTATGACAGGATGTGCGAAAAGGTTGAGGATTTCGGCGTTTTGACCGTGTCAAAGCCCATAACCAAAGACGAGCTCTACAAAGCGGTTAAGCTCGCCTGCGCCGCAAGCTCAAGGCTTCTTAACGAAGAGAAGCGCCTTGCTAAGCTGCAGGACAAGCTCGCCGAAACAAAGCTCGTGAGCAAGGCGAAATTCGTTCTCGTTGAAAAGAAGGGAATGAGCGAGCCGGAGGCTCACAGATACATTGAGAAAGAGGCCATGGACTCAAGACGTTCAAAGGCTCTCGTCGCTCAGGAAATTATCGACGGAGATTAAATCCGCGGTTAACTTATTTTTTCAACCGCTTCACAAACGAAGTCAAAAATACACAAACAAAAAATACACAAACAACTGGAGGAACCCAAAATGAGTTACGTAGACGAAACCCTTGAAACCCTCGCAAAGAAGTACGAAAATCAGCCCGAGTTTTTACAAGCTGTCACCGAAGTTCTCGATTCAATTCGCCCCGTTATCGAGGAAAATGAAGCGGAATACAAGCGTGACGCTCTGCTCGAAAGACTCACCGAGCCCGACAGGCAGATAATCTTCCGCGTGCCCTGGATTGACAGAGACGGCAATGCAAGAGTTAACACCGGCTACCGCGTACAGTTCAACAATGCGATAGGTCCTTACAAGGGCGGACTCAGACTTCACCCCTCGGTAAACATCAGCATCATCAAATTCCTCGGATTTGAGCAGATTTTCAAAAACTCCCTTACCGGTCTGCCGATAGGCGGCGCAAAGGGCGGCTCCGACTTTGACCCCAAGGGTAAAACCGACAGAGAGATAATGTCCTTCTGCCAGAACTTTATGCTTGAGCTCTACAAGTACATCGGCGCCGACACCGACGTTCCCGCCGGCGATATAGGCACCGGAGCGAGAGAAATCGGCTACATGTTCGGCGAATACAAGCGCATTAAGAGCCTTCACGAAGGCGTTCTCACCGGCAAGGGCCTTTCCTACGGCGGCTCGCTTGCGAGAACCGAAGCTACCGGCTACGGTCTTCTTTACCTCACCGAAGAGATGCTCAAGTGCAACGGCATAGAGGTTGCGGGCAAAACCGCTCTCGTTTCGGGCTCCGGCAACGTTGCCATTTACGCTATTGAAAAAGCCACTCAGCTCGGCATCAAAGTGCTTACCTGCTCCGACTCCACCGGTTGGGTTTACGATCCCGACGGAATCGACGTTGCGACTCTCAAGCAGATCAAAGAGGTTGAGCGCAAGAGACTTACCGAATACAAAAAGTATCGCCCGAACTCAGAGTATCACGAGGGCAGAGGCGTTTGGCAGATCAAAGCCGACATCGCTCTTCCCTGCGCCACTCAGAACGAGCTCAACATTGACGACGCGAAGCTTCTCGTCGCAAACGGCTGCCTTGCAGTAGCCGAGGGCGCTAATATGCCCACCACCGCCGACGCGGTCAAGTATCTTCAGGATAACGGCGTGCTTCTTGCTCCCGCAAAAGCGGCAAACGCAGGCGGCGTTGCAACGTCCGCTCTCGAAATGTCTCAAAACAGCGAAAGACTCAACTGGACCTTCGAAGAGGTTGACTCCAAGCTGAAAGGCATAATGGTAAACATCTTCCACAACATGGATGACGCCGCGAAGAAATACGGCATGGATAAAAACTATGTCGCCGGCGCAAACATCGCAGGCTTTGAGAAGGTTCTCAACGCAATGACCGCTCAGGGCATCTGCTGATTTATTCAGACCTTACCTTTGATTTTGATATACTTGTTTGTGAGTCGCCTGTCCTCGGCTTTACCGCCGGGGGCAGGCGGCTTTTTCGGCTGTTTATGCCGATTCGGCGGCAAATTTGCAAGCAGAACCCGATCCGAAACGCCGCGCAAAGCTTCCGCGCGGGCGCTTATTGCAAAGTAATATAAAAATAAATCCGCGCGCGGGTTGATATTTTTAAAAATTTTTGTTATTATATTGAGCGATTAAATCAGAAAAGGGGCGGATAGTTTGCTGTCCTTTAAAATGACAGATGACAGGCTGAAGCTTGTAAGAAACGGAAAAGTAATTCACACAATATCTCCCGGCGAGCATCCCGTGACCGTCAGGAAGGCGGAAAACAGCTATGAGATGCGCAAGGGGAGCTTCAAAATAAAGGAAAAAACCTTCTCGGAGGACTGCTTCAGAATAAAGCGGATTTCCGTTTACGATAAAGGCGCTCTTCTGCTTTTTGATAAGGGCAGAGCAGTGCTCACTCTTTCGGACGACACGCTCAAGGTTCATTTTGAAGAGCTTGACGAATACAACAGGCTCATCGTCACTCTGCCCGCTCTGCCCGATGAGCACGTTTACGGCACGGGCGAAACCTTCAGTGAGTTTGACCTGAGAGGAGTTAAAACCGACAACTGGGTCGCGGAGCACGAAAACGAGCGCTGCATCGCGAGAAAAATCAGAAAAACCTCTCTCGGCATAAAAGACGGGAAAAGGAAAGAAAAATACTCAAAATACGAAACCTACTACGCTCAGCCGACCTTCATTTCGAGCCGCAAATACTGGTTCCATTCCGAAACGACGGCGAGGAGCGAGTTTGACTTTACCGCCGGCGACAGGCACACGCTTAAATTTGACAGCGTGTCCGATTTCTACGTCGGCTTCGGCGATACTTTTGAGCAGGTGCTTTCGGGGCTCACCGGGCTTATCGGCAGACAGCCTCCCCTGCCCGATTGGGTTTACGGCGGAGTTATTCTCGGCATACAGGGCGGCACCGAAATAATGGAGAGCAAAATAAACCGCTGCCTTGACTGCGGCACAAAGGTTGCCGGAGCCTGGATACAGGACTGGGAGGGCCGCAGAATAACCTCGTTCGGCAAACAGCTTCAATGGAACTGGGAGTGGGACAGCGAGCTTTACCCCGGGCTTGACGAGAGCATAAAACGCTTAAGGCAAAGCAACATAAGGGTAATGGGCTACTGCAACACCTTCCTCGCCATAGAAAAACCGCTCTACCAAATTGCCAAAGAAAAGGGCTACTGCGTTAAAAACAAAGACGGCGAAGACTATATGGTAACGATTACCACCTTCCCCGCCGCGATAGTGGATTTAACCAACCCCGAGGCGCGCGAATGGCTCAAGGGCATTATCAAAAAGAATATGATTGATTTCGGCTTTTCGGGCTGGATGGCTGATTTCGGCGAATATCTGCCTACCGACGCCGTGCTGTATTCGGGCGAAAGCGCTGAGCTTGCCCATAACACCTGGCCCGCGCGCTGGGCTCTGCTCAACCGCGAGGCGCTCGAGGAAGCGGGCGTTTTAAACGACGTGACCTTCTTCACGAGAGCGGGCTTCACCGGCACTACGGCTTATTCCACCTTGATGTGGAACGGCGACAATCACGTTGACTTTTCGATAGATTACGGCATGCCTTCGGTAATACCCGCCATGCTGTCGCTCACGTGCAGCGGCTTCGGAGTGAGCCACTCCGACACGGGAGGCTACACCACCTTCAAAAAACTGCGCCGCAGCGAGGAGCTCTTTATGCGCTGGGGCGAAATGAACGCCTTCAGCCCGCTTATGAGAAGCCACGAGGGCAACAATCCCGATTTGAACGCTCAGTTTGACGCGAGCGAAAAAACGCTGCTCCATCAGGCAAAGATGAGCCGCATTCACGCTTCTCTCGCCCCTTACCTCAAAGACCTGTCCGCTCAAAATTCCGAAACGGGCGTGGGCATGGTAAGACCGCTCTTCTTCTATTACGATGAAGAAAGAGCTTACACCGAGAGCAGCGAATACCTTCTGGGCAGAGATATTCTCGTAGCTCCCGTGCTTGAAAGAAACGCGAAAAGCCGAAAGGTTTATCTGCCCGGGGACGAGTGGATAAGGCTCGGCACGGGCGAAGAATATACGGGCGGCGAATACGAGGTTTCCGCTCCGCTCGGCACGATACCGGTATTTTACAGGAAAAACGCCGATAAAAAGGCTTTGGATACAATTAAGAAAACGGAGGAATTTTATAATGAAATACTTTCTTGACAGCGCAAAAATCGATGAGATAAGGGAAGCGTATGACACCTTCGGCATCGACGGCGTCACCACAAACCCCAATCATATAATGAACAGCGGCAAGCCGTTTTACACCGTAATCGGCGAGCTTGCGGATTTTGTTAAAGAAAAAGGCATCGAGGGCTGGGACGTATTCCCGATTTCGGTTGAGATAAATCCTCACCTTGACGACCCCGACGAAATGGTCGCCATGGCTGAAAAAATATCCGCAATGTGCAAAAACTTCGTCATAAAAATCCCCTGCACCGAGGCGGGCATTACCGCCGCCCGCAGGCTTGAGCAAGAGGGCATAAGAACGAATCTCACCCTCGTCTTTTCCGCTTCTCAGGCTCTCATAGCCGCCAAAAACGGCTCTCTCTTCGTTTCTCCCTTCATCGGCTGGAAAGAGAACAGCGGCGAGGACTGCGCGCAGTACATCAACGATATAGTTGAGATTTACGCGAATTACGGCTATCTCGGCGAAACTCAGATAATCTGCGCCGCCGTCAGAAACGGCAAACAGATAGTTGACTGCGCCGTTGCCGGAGCTGACATCGTGACCGCCGGTCTTCAGGTGTTTAAAGACAGCTTCTATCATCCGTTCACGGATTACGGCATCGAGAGATTTTCAAAAGCGTGGGACAACACGATAACCGAGTAAGGAGAAGCGGAATATGAAAATAGGATTTATAGGCCTCGGCATAATGGGCGAGAGCATGAGCGCAAACATCGTTAAGAAGCATGACGACAAGGTTTACGTTTCCGACCTTAACAAGGCTCAGGTCGAGAAGCTTGCGCAGCTCGGCGCCGTGCCCTGCGAAAACAACGTTGAAGTGGCAAAGAACGCGGACGTCATAATCACCATGGTGCCGAAATCGGAGCACGTGAAGGGCGTTTACACCGAGCTTTTGCCTTACATTGACAGCAGCAAGATTTGCATAGATATGAGCACGATAGACCCGTCGGTTTCGCTCGAGGTGGCTCAGATGATAAAGGCGAAGGGCGCTCAGTTTGCCGACGCTCCCGTCGTTAAATCAAAGCCCGCCGCTATTGACGGCACTCTCGGCATTCTCGTAGGCTGCGACGAGGAGCTCTTCCCCGTTATTGAGCCCATAGTGAGATACATGGGCTGCAACGTGATAAGAATGGGCGAAAACGGCACGGGCATCACGATGAAAATCTGCCACAACGCTCTCGTTGCCGAAATTCAAAACGCCGTTAACGAAACGCTCGGTCTCGCGACCCGTCTCGGCATTTCAGTCGATGATTTCGCCACTGCCGTTTCCTACGGCGGAGCGGGCAACTTCTATCTTGAATCGCAAAAAGAAAATCTCAAAAATAAAAACTGGACCACGGCGTTTTCGCTCGAAAACGAGCACAAAGACGTCACCATCGCCAAAAAGCTCAGCGAGCAGCAGGGCTTCGATATGCCCGGCCTCAACAACGTGAAGAGGATTTTTGACAAGGGCATGGAGCTCGGCATGGGCAAAATGGATTATCGCGCAACTTACATGTTAGTAAACGGAACAGAGGAATAATAAGATGAGCTTTACCCCCGTATACGTACCCATAGGTGTGGGAACCTTCCACCTTGAAAGCGCCCGCAGGCTTTTTGACGAGAGCGTGAAAATGCTCAAAGATATTGACGGCGGCTTTGCCGCGCCCGACGATATGCTCTTAACGGTCGACAGCCTGTCGGATTATCTCGACGTCGTTTCGCCCGACGCGGTGATAGTGCAAAATCTCACTTTCGCTAACTCCGCCTACGTCTTTGAGGTGATAAAGCGCTTTGACTGCCCCGTAATTCTCTGGACTCTCAGAGAGCCCGTCATCGACGGCACGAGGCTTCGCCTCAATTCCCTTACGGGAGCTTTCTCCGCCGCGAACGCCATGAGAAGCTGCGGCAGAAGCTTTGAATACGTTTTCGGCTCGCCCGACGAAGAGCGGGTCATAAAAGAAATTTCGGCAGCCGTAAGCTCCGCAAGGCTCATTAAGAGCATGAAGAGCTTAAAGCTCCTTCAAGTGGGTCACACCCCTCAGGGCTTCGGCTTCGGCAGAGCGCTTGACGCGGATATGCTCAAAACCTTCGGAGTAACCCTCACGAGCATTGAGGCGAGAGAGCTGATAGAAAAAGCAAAGGCTTATTCCGACGAAGAAGCCGCCGAATATCTCAAAGACGCAAAAGAAAGAATAACCGGGCTTGACTCGATTGACGGCAAAAACGTGCTTGACTTCGCGAGGCTTTACAGAGCTTATGACGAATACGTTAAAGACAACGGCATAGGCGCTCTCGCGAGCCGCTGCTGGCCCGATTTCTTCACTTCCTTCGGCACGCCCGTCTGCTCCGTGCTCGGCATACTCAACGACCTGGGCATTCCCGCCGCGTGCGAGGCGGATTCATACGGCGCGCTGTCAATGTATATCGCCTCTTCTCTCACGGGCAAGAGCGCGTTCTTCGGCGACCCCGTTTCGCTCGATGAAAGCGAAAACACGGTGACCTTCTGGCACTGCGGCATGGCGCCCTGCTCCCTTGCGAGAGAGGATACCGGCGCCTGCGCAGGCGTGCACTGCAACAGAAAGATAGGCCCCACCCTTGAGTTCGGCTGCAAAGCCGAGCCCGCGGTCACCGTTTTGCGCATAGGCCGCGAAAGCGACGGCTCGTTCAGGCTCTTTATCGCAAAGGGCGAGGCGCTCGACAAGCCAAAGCAGTTTTACGGCGCTTCAATGGTGGTAAAAACCGAAAGGAGCGCCTACGACGTTGTCACCTCGGCGGTCAAAGACGGCTGGGAGCCCCACTTCGCCGTTGCGATGGGCGATATTTCAAAGGAGCTCGAATGCTTCGCAAATATGCTCGGAATTGAGGTATGTGAATTCTGATGCATCGACAGGTCATCTTTCTGATAATAGTTTTACTGTCAAACGTCGTTCAGTGCATCACGGGCTTTGCGGGCACGGTGCTTGCCATGCCGTTTTCCATAATGGCGGTAGGATATGCCGTAGCGAAGCCGATACTGAACGTTTTAGGGCTTGCCGCTTCTTTCGCGATAGCGGTGCCCAATTACAAACAAGTTAATTACAAAGAGCTTGCCAAAATGCTCGGCGGAATGCTCGCGGGCATGGTAATCGGCGTTTTGATAAACAGGCATTTCAGCCTTTCCGATGACGAGGCGCTCATATGCAGAATTCTCGGCGTTTTGGTCATACTGTTTGCGATTTACAACGCGGTCAGACATTTTCGCAAAACGGACGACAAAAAGCTGCCTGCTGTCGTTAATTTGTTCGTGCTTGTTTCCGCGGGCACGGTGCACGGCATTTTCGTTTGCGGCGGGCCATTGCTCGTAACCTACGCATCGAGCAAAATGACCGATAAGGACGAATTTCGCTCAACCGTTTCGGCGTCGTGGATACTGCTGAACGGCCTCATAGCTTTGTGGGATTACCGCGCCGGCTACTTTACTCCGCCCACCGTAAGGCTCACTCTTATATCAATCGCCGTGCTTGCCGCGGCGCTGCTGATAGGCAAAATAATTTACAAAAAATTAAACAAAGAGGTATTTTTAATACTCACTTATGTGCTTATGCTTATAAGCGGAATATCTCTTTTGGCAAAATAACAATCTGGAGAGGTTTCAATGCAGGAAAACAATTCTACTCACGGCATTAAAATGAAGGATAAGATCGGCTACGCTCTCGGCGACACCGCGGGTCTTCTCACCTTCGGCATCATCACGCCGTTTCAGCTGATGTTTTACACCGACGTTCTCGGCATAAACCCCGGTCAGGCGTCTCTGCTGCTGCTTGTTGCGAGAATTTGGGACGCTGTCAACGACCCGATGTGGGGAGCGTTCATAGATTCGAGAAAGCCTACCAAATACGGCAGATTTCGCCCCTACATCCTCGGCTTCTCAATTCCTCTTGCGATAGCGGGCGTTTTGATGTTTACGAAGATGCCCGGTCTCACAGCCGCTCAATATCTCGTTTACGCCTACGTCACCTACATTTTTTACGGCATGATGTACACCTGCGTAAACATCCCCTTCGGCTCGCTCGCAAGCGTTATAACGGACGATGAGATTGAGCGCGCCTCTCTCTCAATGTGGCGCTCGATAGGCGCGGGTCTCGGCGGTCTGCCCGCTCAGATTCTCATGCCCCTTTTCGTTTATTCGATAAATGACGCAGGCAACAAGGTGCTTGATTCCCGCAAGTTTTTCATCGCCGTCGCCGCGGTCGCCGCTCTCTCGATAGTCGTTTATTTCGCCCACTTCAAGATGACGAAAGAGCGCGTTGTGGTAACGAAGAAAAAGTCCGGCGAAAAATACAACATCTTCAAAACCGTCGGCAACCTTATCACCAACAAGGAATTCATGGTGGTCGGCATAGCCTCCATGCTTCTTATCGCGTTTCAGCAGTACACTCAGACCTATTACAACTATCTTTTCAAGGATTATTTTGAAAAGCCGGGTCTTTTCTCTCTCGTAACGATATGCACCTACCTCCCCATGGCGGTGTTCATACCCTTCATGGGCAAGCTCATAAGAAAATACGGCAAAAAGGAAATCTGCGCCGCGGGCCTCGCTTTTTCGAGCGTGATAAACGTTATCATGTACCTGCTCAGATTTACCCCTCTTTGCGAAAATCCTTACGTGTTCCTCGCTCTCTGCCTTCTGAGCGGAGCAGGTCAGACCTTCCTTGTGCTTGAAGTTTGGGCGCTCGTTATGGACGTTATCGACTATCACGAGCTTCGCACCGGCAGGCAGGAAGAAGGCTCCTGCTACTCGATATTCTCATTCATGAGAAAGCTCGGTCAGACTCTCGCGGGCTCTGGCTCAGCCGCTCTGCTCGGCATTATCGGCTACAACGTAAACTCCATAGGCAATCAGGGCGAAGGCGTGCTCACAAGGCTTTACGACGCCTCCACTCTCGTGCCTGCAATCGTGCTCGCCGTAATGTTTGCGCTGCTCGGCTTCTTCTACAAATTCAATAAACAAAATCTTGAAATAATGCGCAATGACCTTGAGGCGCAAAGAAAAACCGCCTCAAATGCCGAGGAAGAGGCCGCGGAATAATCCGCCGTTTCTTCACGGGGAAGGAAAAATATGAACGAAATAGAAAAAATCAGAGAAGAAATAAGCAAAACGGACGGTGAAATGCTCGCCCTTTTTGAAAAAAGGATGTCGCAGTCCGCTCTTCTCGCGGAATATAAAAAGACGCACGGTCTGCCCATTCTCGACAGGGACGCGGAAAGCGCCATTTTAAGCGATAATCTCTCGAAGCTTCAAAATCAAAAGTTCGCTCCGTATTACGTTGATTTTATGGAGAACTTGATGAACCTTTCAAACAGGTATCAAAACAGGCTCAACGAGGGCATGAAGGTCGCTTACAACGGCGAGGAAGGGGCTTTTGCGCACATCGCCGCAAAAACCATTTTCCCGGGCGCCGTGCATAAGGCTTACCCCTCTTTCAGCGACGCTTACGCCTCGGTCGAAAGCGGAGAATGCGACTGCGCCGTGATACCGGTCGAAAACAGCTACGCGGGCGAAGTGGGCGCGGTCATGGACCTTATGTTTGACGGCTCGCTCAAGCTCACCGGAGCTTTCACCCTGCCAGTCGTTCACAATCTGCTCGCGAAGCCCGGCGCTTCGGTTGAGGATATCGAGCTCGTGCTCAGCCATTCTCAGGCGCTCGCTCAGTGCGAAAAATACGTAAACAGCCGCGGCTGGTCCGTCAGAGCCGTTTCAAGCACTTCTTACGCCGCTCAGCTCGTTGCCGAAAGCGCGGAAAAGAACGTTGCCGCCATAGCGAGCGACGAAGCCGCCAAAACCTTCGGGCTCGAGGTGCTTGACCACGACATTAACGAAAGCGGCAGCAACACAACCAAATTCGGAGTTTTCTCGAGAGCGGATTATATTTCAAAAGGCTCGAAGGACGGCAGGTTCATCATGATGTTCACGGTGAACAACGTTGCGGGCGCTCTCGCAAAAGCGATAAATATCATAGGCGAAAACGGATTTAATATGCTGGCGCTCCGTTCCCGCTCGGTTAAGCAGAAAGCGTGGCAATATTATTTTTACGCGGAGCTTGAGGGCGACGAAACGAGCGAAAACGGCGTTAAAATGCTCGGCGAGCTTTCTCAGCAGTGCGAAACGATAAAAATCATAGGGCACTACGCCGCAGGCTCCGACCTTTCCGACAGAGATATATTCAAAATCAAAAACTGACCGCCGCTTAAGGCGCGTAAAAATATTTTTCAAATTACGAGGAGGTTATCGCAATGCCGTCATCAAAAGATTACATTAAAGAATTCGCAGACGTTTCATTTAAGGAAAGGCCGTTCGGCGATGCGGACGCTCTCGCTCTTTGCGAGGTCATCTACATGCCTCTGGAGAAGGTGGTTTCATCCTCTTTTGAAGATGAAGAAACCGATTTTTCGTATGCGTGCAACGAGCTTTTTGATTTGAGGGGAAACGAGCATAAGCCGCTCGGGCTTATGATTTCCAAAAAGACCAGCGAAGTGCTCATGGCAATGGCGGAAACAAAAAGATTCGGCGAGATGAAAATTGCCGCAGTTGAGGAAGTTTTCAGCACCGAGCCCGCCCTGCAATACTGCGCAGGCACGTTCGTTTTGCCCACGGGCGACATAGCCGTCATTTTCAGAGGCACAGACGATTCAATAGCAGGCTGGGTCGAAGACCTTGACCTCATAGTCAACGAAGGCACCCCCGCCTACGACCTCGCTCTTAATCATCTTGAAAGCGCCGCGGCGAAATACAGCGGAAAAATCTATATCGCGGGCCACTCAAAGGGCGGCAACATCGCTCTTCGCACCGCAATAAAGTGCAGTGAAGAAACCCGCGGCAGAATAGTTTCCGTCTATAACTACGACGGCCCCGGCTACAGCAATTATCATCTTTTCAACACCCCCGCTTACACGGAGCTTCTGCCCGGCTACAGGCATTACGTTCCCTCATCGTCAATGGTGGGCATGATGCTCTGCCACGACTATGACTATAAAGCGGTCAAAAGCAGCAGGCTCACGGGCGCTTTCCAGCATGACCTGGGCACCTGGCAGATAAAAGACGGAGAGTTCGTCGTTAAGGATGACACTAACTTCATGGCAAAGCTTACCGACGAATGGCTCGCTTCCCTTGTGGACAGCCTCTCTCAGTCCAACATAGCTGCCGTTGGCTCGGTGGTATCCGCCGTTACTCAGGCAACCGGAGTGCTCACTCTTACGGAGTTTTCAAAGCATCTTAAATCAGCCGTGGGAGGAGCCGTGTCGGCTTACAAAGAAATTGACCCTCAGATAAAACAGGATTTTTGGGATGCGTTTTCCGGAGCGGGCAAGCTGCTGCTCAAGGCGGCAAGGAACGCCAAAGACAATGCCGCGGATCGCGCAGCCGATATTATCGCCGCGAGAGTAGTTACTGCAAACGGCTGAAAAAACTCGGAGAAATATCATGGACTATGAAAATTATCCCTGCCCTGCGTGTGGCTCTCACCTTCACGACGGTGACGACGTTGTGGTGTGCCCCGTTTGCGGCACGCCTCAGCACCGCTCCTGCTGGGTCGAAAACGGCAAGTGCGCAAACGACGCTCTTCACGCCTCGGGCTACAGGTGGTCGCGCGAAAGCGCGGGCGGTTCTCATGACGAGCAGCCCGAAACGCACGCCGAAAGCGCCGACATAAGGCGGTGCCACGTCTGCGGCAGCGAAAACCCCGCCGACTTCGCTCACTGCGGCCGCTGCGGAGCGCTTCTCATGCCGAATTCGGACGAGCCCGTCACCACCAAGTGCATTTACTGCGGCAGTGAAAATCCGGCGGAGAATTCTCACTGCAAAAACTGCGGAGCGCCTCTCACGCCATACGTCAGGCCTCGTGAAAATCCTTATGTTGCCGCGGCGGGCATAAACGAAAATGAAATCATCGGCAAGCACACCGCCGGCGAAATTGCCACCTTCGTGAGGTCCTCCGTGAGAAAATATCTCGAAAAATTCAAAAGAATTGAAAACGGTCAGAAGGTTTCGTTCAACTGGGCGGCATTTTTCTTCGGCTACGTGTGGCTTTTCGCGAGAAAGCTTTACAAGCAGGGGCTTGTCATTATATTGCTCGTTTCAACGGTGTATCTCGCCGCTTCCTCCGCCTCCGGTTTTCAGAAGGCGGCGGAGCTGATGTATCCTTACGTTGAAAGCGGAGCGACCGAAATACCCGCCGAAGAGCTTCAGGCGGTTTACTCCCAGATGTGGGAGCTTGCCAAAACGCCGTTTCTCATTGCCGCCGCCGCGATTTTGATTATCAGAATTTTCTGCGGCTTCGCGGGTGACAGGTTTTATTACAATAAAACGCAAAGGGAGCTTGACAACGCCGTTAAGCAAACGCCCGACAAAAACCTGCAGGCGATGCTCGTTTACAGGCGCGGCGGTCTGTCTTTCCTTTCCGCGTTCAGCGGAGTGCTGACCTATTACATAATCAGCAGCATTCTCTTTTCCGTCGCTCAGGCGATAGCCGATAAAATATAATCTGCGTTGAAAGGATTTGCGCCATGAAAATAAAAAAAGCCATAATTCCCGCCGCCGGGCTCGGCACAAGGGTGCTTCCGGCGTCAAAATCGGTGCCTAAAGAAATGCTGAATATAGTCGATAAGCCCGCTGTTCAGTATATCGTTGAAGAAGCTGCCGCAAGCGGTATTGAGGATATCCTCATAATCACAAACCGCGGCAAGGGCGTTATAGAAGACCATTTTGACCACTCGTTTGAGCTTGAAAGCCAGCTCAAAAACAATCCCTCAAAAGCGGATATTTACGAGAGCGTCAAAAAATGCTCCGAGCTTGCGAATATTTATTTCATCCGTCAGAAGGAAACCAAGGGTCTCGCTCACGCGATTCTCGCCGGCAAATCCTTCATCGGCAACGAGCCCTTCGCCGTGCTTTACGGCGACGACGTGGTGATAAACAACGAAAACCCCGTCACCGCTCAGATGTGCCGCTGCTTTGAAAAATACGGCAAGTCGATAGTGGGCGTTCAGAGCGTGCCGAGAGAGCTAATTCACCTTTACTGCTCGCTCGGCGTTACCCCGATCGAGGGCGAAGACAGGCTGATGAATTGTTGGCAAATCAACGAAAAACCCACAGATGACGAAATCCTTTCGCTTTTTGCCATTCTCGGCAGAGTCGTGCTCACGCCCGAGGCATTTGACCTTATTGAAGAGGGCATTGCCGCAACGCCGGACGATAAGGAATTTTACTTAACCGACGTTTTCACCCGGCTCGGCAAGGCGGGCAATTTGCTCGCTTACGACTTTGACGGAAGGCGCTACGACATGGGCAACAAGCTCGGCATTATGAAGGCAAACTGCGAGGTTGCGCTCGACCACCCCGAAATAGGCGACAGCTTCAGGGAATATCTCAAGGAGCTTGTAAAAACCTTTTAACGGTTTGAAACCGAAAAGCGAATAATTAACCCGCCGGTCAATGAGGCTTTCTCATAAAACCGGCGGGTCTTTTTATCTTATTATCGGAAATTCAAAGCGTTCTCAGTTCCCTTTTTTGAAGGGAGAAAGAAGGAAAGCGAAAACGTTTTTAACGGCGACAACGGGATATTCCGAGAAGCCGTTTGTGCCGAAATTCTTAAGCAGCCAGAGGCTGAACGTGCCGGCGAATCCGGGGTCCTGAGGCTCCGATTTGGGGCTTGCGTAACCGAGCTCAACGAGCGCCGCTCTTAAATCCTTCTCAGCCTGCTTTGTTGCGGCGGTGTTGCCGATAGTGGTGGAGAGCAGGTCTTCGGCGTTTTCAACCGCGGCGTCAAGCTTTGCCGCCTGCTCTGCCGAAATGGAGGCTCTGTCCACCTCTGCCGCCGTGTCAAGCAAGCCGCGCAGAGTTTTTGCGTCTCTGCCTTCGTTAAACTGAGGATAGTTCTCATCCGAATAAACGTCCGTAATGTTATCATAAGCGAGCAGCTCGGTCGCGAGGGACATTATGATGTCGTTTCTCGCGGTCTGCTCGTGGCCCTGATTTGCGAAGAAGAAGGTGTGATCGGGCATGAAGCACGTGGAAGCGTCAACAACATTGTCGGGGGAAACGTGATTGTGATTGGGGTCGGAGCAGTTAGTGCCTGCCTGAGTGTAGCCCTCGGGGAGAGTTTCGCCCACGTTTGCCGAATAAGCGCCCATGGAGGTGGAGTCAAGGTCTATAACGCCGTCCGCGTTTTCCTTGTTCCACGAGCTGCCCACGTTGTAAAGAGCAACGCCGTAGTCAACTATGTTGAATGCCTTAACTCCCGCAGCCTGAGCGGCGGCAAGGTTGTCAAAGCGATTTGTCTGAGCCGCATAGTACATATCCGCCTGCTCTTTTAAATTCGCCATTTCGGGCGTTGAAAGCCACTTTTCTGTAGCCTCTTCATAATTTTCACCCGGTATGAGCGACCACATGCAGGTGGAGTGAGCGATAACCGTTTCAATAAGGTGGTCAACGGCGGCGTTAAGCACCTTCATGAGCACCTCGTCGGGCAGAATGCGCAGAAGAATTTCGATCTGCCTTGCCTCTTTTTCGTCCATGAGGCCCTCAAGGAAGCCGTTGTAGAGATATTCCCTGTCAAGGAAAGCAAGGTCGCCGGTGGCGATGTCGCCCACTATTGACGAGCCGTCAACCGCAGGCACGATGTATATTATCTTGTTAAGGCTTTCGTAAACGCAGGGTCTGCCTTCGTAGCGGCCGCTGTAATACTCAAGCAGGCCGTTTGCGATGGTGCCGCCGAGGCTGATGGGCGCGATGTTGACCTTATCGTGACCCGTTTCGGCTTTTACCATCTCGATGTATTCATAAAGCCTGTCAACTATCTGAATGTTGTTGCCGAAGGAATTGTAAGCAAAATAATAAAGATGATCCTCTCCCACTATTTCACCGTAATTTCTGAGAGGAATATTGCCGTAGATAACGTCTTTCTCCTCTTCGCTGCACTCTGCGAGCGAATAAGGATACTCCTCGAGCTTGCCGTATTTTGAGGGATTGCCTTCATTGTCGCAAACGTTCATGTAGAAGCAATCGTCAAGAATGCTGCAAGCCGTTTTGGAAAGGCCGACGTCATGCTGAGTCAGCAGCGTAAACATTGCGGGCAGAAGCGCCTTTTTGATTATGCTGCCGATATCTGCGTAAGCAGGGAAGCAGTTGATTTTTTTGCCGTCGTTGAGCACGAATTCGTCGTTGTCATCAACGAGATACACTCTGCTCTGGCCTATGCCCGGAATGACGATGGTGGGCACGAAATCGCACTCGCCTTCGCCGCCGCAGGTCGTTTTGACCCCGCTCTCCGCTCCGAACGCCATTACGCAAGCGCCAAACGCAAGACAAAGCGCGAGAAGCATTGAAATAATCTTTTTCATTTTTTACTCTTCCTTTCTGTGATTTTTATAAAAAATCGCCTTTAAATTCTCAAACCGTTGCCTCGCTTATTTTTTCCGCGGCTTTTTCTATCGCCTTTTTTACTTTGCTTTCTTTCGCGGGAGCTTCGGCTCTGCCGAGGCGGATAAGTATGTCGTCAATTTCTCTTTTTACCTTTTCCGCTTCAAATTCATCCGCTATTCTCGATTCGAGCACCTTCTCGGCGTCTTTGATCGATTGCTCAAGCCTCGCCTTCACGCTCGGCGCAGTCTTGATTTTGCCCGAATATACGTCCTCGAGCGCGCGCTTTGCGTCGGCAAGCCTCCAGCGCCTGAGATGATAGGTGTTTTCGGGATTGTTAAACTGCGGATGCCCCTGCGGGTCCGAGTGAACGTTTTTAACCTTGCCTAAATAAATGTCTGCGGCGAGGTTTAAAACGGCGCTGTTTTTGCCCACCTCGTGATGCTGGCCGCAGAAAATCCACACGTTGTCGGGCAATGCGGCGCGCGAGGCGTCAATTGAGCCGTCGGGCGAAATGTAGCTGTAGCCGGGCTCTTCTGCGCATTCTCTGACCTGCCTGTATCCTTTCGGCAGCTTTTGCCCTTTGGGGGCGCCGTAAGCTCCGAGAGTTTCGGAAGAGAGATTTACCACTCCGTCGGTGCTGTAAGCGTTCTTTGATTTTACGGCGGATAAAATGCCGTATTCTTTATCGCCGAAGCTCAGCCCGCCGGCGGCTATAAAGTCAATTTTAACTCCGTCTTTCTGCGCTTTTATCAGAGTGTCGCCGAGGGAAAGCCTCGCCTTCTGAAAAGCGTCCGTTTTGCTTTTGAGCTCTTTAAGCTCGGGCGAAGAAAGACGTTTTTCGGCAAGGGCGTCATATCTGTAAGACGGCACCATAGCCCAGAACTGCGGGCAGTAAAGCATGAACTCGTCAAGCATTCCGCCGATAAAGCCGTCAAGCGCTCCGGTAAACGCCTTTTCGGGCAGAGCGTGAAGCAATATGTTAGCGGCGTATCCGGGCAGCGCCTTGCCCGTTTCTTCTTTGATAACGGCAGGCAGCAGCTCGTGCCTTAAAAAGCGGTCGGAGGTGTCAAATTCGCCCGCGAAAATATCCGCGACGATATCAGTGCCGTCAAGGCACGCTACGATATTCACTATGCGGTCAATATCTTCAAGCCCGTAAAGGTAAGCGTAGGCGGTAAGTATCGTGCCGCCGAGGCTCACCGGCAAAAAGCTGACCTTTTCGCTGCCCGTTTTTTCTTTTACAAGCGCAACGTAGTCTTTAAGCTCCTTTGCGGACTCCATAGGGTCGCCCGCGAGATTGAAGGTGAAGAAAAACACGTTTTCCTCCCCTATCTGCTCTGTTAAGCCCTGTATGGGCACCATAACGTAAGCCCATTTTTTGGTTTCCTCATCCATTTCGGATATGGGATATTCAAACCTTTTGACTTTAAGATTATTTACGAAATTGCCGTCTTTGCCGCATTTTTGCGCTCTGCACAGAGCTTTGCCGCATTCGTAAGCCCTCGCGCGAACCTCTTCGCTCTTTCTCGTAACGGAGCTTAACGCGATCGCTTTTATGAGCCCGGGCAGCTTCTCTTTAAGAGCGTCAACGTCCGGTATGAGCAGAGTGCCGCCGACGTCTTTGCCTTGCGAATTTTTAACGGGCTCGCCGTTTTCGCCGTAAAGATAAACGGGCGAATGGTTTATGCCCGGCAGTATTATGAGAGGACTTACGGAGCCTTTTTCATCCATTTTATATTTCCTCTGAAGACTTTCTTTTGAAATCTTTCTGTAATAGATATATTATATCAGCAGCGGGTTGCGTAATCAAGCAAAATTAACATTTTCATTGACGAAATGCTTTTAAAATAGTATTATTATATACCGTAAATAATAAAAATCTTACCTGCCCCCTCACCTTTTCGTGTTGGGGCATAAGGGTGTTTATGAAGAGGGCATTCAATATGATTAAAAACGTGATTTTCGATATGGGCGGAGTGCTTATAGACTACGACCCCGAAAAAACTCTCTATTCGATTTTTGACAGGGAAACCGCCGACGCCGCTCTGCGTGAGATTTTCAGAAACAAGCTGTGGTCGGCTAAAGACAGAGGCGACGTTTTCCCCGAGGATATAATGAGAATTGCGGGCGATAAAATACCCGCTGATTCCTATGATAAAATTAAAGAAATGGTCTTTAACTACTACCCCTATATGCCGCCGTTTGAAAATATGTACCCTCTCGTGCTTTCTCTAAAGCGAAACGGATACGGAGTTTATCTGCTCAGCAACGCTTCCGGCGATTTTTACGAGCGCAAAAGCGGCATTCCCGCGCTCGCGCTTTTTGACGGCTATCTGATTTCGGCGGATTATCACCTTCTTAAACCCGAGCCCGAAATTTATGAAAAGCTCTTCACAAAATTCGGTCTTAACAGAGAGGAATGCGTTTTTATAGACGACAGCCCCGAAAACGTAAGAGGCAGTGAAAACGCGGGAATGAAAGCCGTTTGCCACAAAGGCGGCGCCGAAGGGCTTGCCGAAAAGCTCAGAGCGGCGGGAGTTAAGATATGAACAGCTACACTGAAATCGCAAAAACAATACCGGAATTCCGTTCCCTGGTAAACGCCGTCCATAAGGGGCGGGTGCCTCTGGGCGTTACCGGGCTCTCTTACGTTCACAAGGCGTTTGTCATATCGTCTCTCTGCACGGGCTTTAAGCGCCGCGCTCTCACGCTCGTGCCGGACGAGGCTCAGGCTGAAAGGCTGCGCTCCGACCTCGAAACCTTCGGCATGAGGGCTTTCGTTTTCCCCGCGAGGGATTTTTCTTACAGAACGAAAGAAACCACCTCAAGGGAATACGAGCACAGAAGGCTCAACGTGCTTGACAAAATGCTCACGGGCGAATACGACGTGGTCATCGCCTCGTCCGAGGCGGCAATGCAGCTTACCGTGCCGCCCGAGGAGCTCATGGGCATGAGCCTTACCATAAGAGCGGGCGAGCAATATAATCTTGACGAAATCACCGCCGCTCTCTCAAAAAGCGGCTACACAAGAGCAGATCAGACCGACGGCCCCGGGCAGTTTGCCGTCAGAGGCGGCATACTCGACTTTTTCCCTCCCGATGCGTCGGAGCCCTGCAGAGTTGAATTCTGGGGCGACAGCGTTGACAGCATTTTTTCCTTTGACCTGGACTCTCAAAGGCGCACCGAAATGCTCGACGAGGTGAGAATAAGCCCGGCAAAAGAGGTCATAGCCACCCCCGAGCTGCTCACCGCCCTCATTGACAGGCACATAAAAGACAAGCGCATAAGAGGCGCCGGCCTCAAAATGCTTGAGGAAGAAAAAGAAACCATAAACAGCGGGGTGAGAATAAGCTCCGCGGATAAATTCATGCCCCTCATCTATAAGGATTCGGGAGGCATATTCGACTATGCAAAAGACGCTATGCTCTTTGTCTGCGAGAGCTTTGCCGTGAAGGATAAGTGGAACACTGCGGCGACTATTCAGCACGAAACGGTGAAAGCGCTGCTCTCCGACGGCACTCTCTGCAGAGGGCTTGACAGATACACTCTCGAAGACCACGAGCTTTACAAGGCCTACGTCGACATGGGCGCCGTTTATCTCGACAATCTGCCGAGGGGCAGCTTTGACACGGGCGTAAAGGAGCTCATTTCGTTCTCCGCAAAGCAGATAGCTCCCTGGAACGGCTCTCTTTCGGCTCTCATAGAGGATATCGATGGCAGAACGGCAAAGCAAAAGCACACCTGCATAGTGCTCGCCGGCACCGAAAAATCCGCAGTAACTCTTTCTGCCGATTTGAGAAAAGAAGGCATCGCCAACACCTGCTACACCGAAAATCTGCCCGAAAAATTCCCCGAAAACTCCGTTTCCGTTTTGCCGGGCTCGCTGTCTTACGGCATGGAATACCCCTCCGCGGGCTTCACCGTTTTCACTTACAGGGCGAGAGCGGCGGCGATAAAGCAGCAGAGCAGAGCAAAGAGAAGCAGTAAAAACGCCTTCAACAGCCTTAACGAGCTGCGAAGGGGCGAATACGTTGTGCACGCCGCTCACGGCATAGGCATTTTTGAAGGCATTAACACGCTTGAATCCTCCGGCACGGTCAAGGACTATATCAAGATAAGATATGACAAGGGCGACATTCTCTACGTGCCCGTCACCCAGCTCGACCAGGTGAGCAAATACATCGGCGGCTCCGACAGCGGCAGGGCGGTTAAGCTCAACAAGCTCGGCGGCGCAGAGTGGAAAAACACCCGCTCCAAAGTGCGTTCGAGCGTTAAGGAAATGGCGAAGGAGCTGATAGAGCTTTATTCCAAGAGGCTCAAGATAGAGGGTCACGCCTTTTCGCCCGATATAGATATGCAGGCGGATTTCGAGAGCAAATTTGAGTTTCTCGAAACGGAAGATCAGGTGCGCTGCATTAAAGAAATAAAGCGCGATATGGAGCGCCCCTACCCCATGGACCGTCTGCTTTGCGGCGATGTCGGCTTCGGAAAGACCGAGGTCGCTTTAAGAGCCGTTTTCAAAGCCGTTGCCGACGGCAAGCAGGTGGCGATAATGGTGCCGACCACCATACTCGCTCTCCAGCATTATCAAACGATATTAAAGCGTTTTGACGGCTTCCCGGTGGAAACGGGCATGCTCTCAAGATTCAGCTCAAAGCGTGATATAGAGCAAACCCTCGTCGGCTTAAAGCGGGGCAGCGTTGACATCGTTGTAGGCACTCACCGCCTCATTTCGCAAGACGTTAAGTTCCGCGACCTCGGGCTCATAATCATAGACGAGGAGCAGCGCTTCGGCGTTAATCAAAAAGAGAAGCTCAAAACGCTTTACCCGAGCGTTGACGTGCTCACCCTCACGGCGACCCCCATTCCGCGCACGCTCAATATGGCGATGAGCGGCATAAGGGATATGTCCGTTTTGGAAGAGGCTCCGCTCGACAGGCAGCCCGTTCAGACCTACGTTATCGAATACGATATGGGCGTGCTCGTGCAGGCAATGGAGCAGGAGCTTCGCAGAGGCGGCCAGGTCTATTACCTCTATAATAAAGTTGAAACCATCGACCGAAAAGCCGCCGAAATCAAAGACTTAATCCCCGACGCCGTCGTCGCGATAGCTCACGGCAAAATGAACGAGGAGGAGCTCAGCGACGTTTGGAGGCGTTTGCTCGAGGGAGAAATCGACATCCTCGTTTGCACCACGATAATCGAAACGGGCGTTGACGTGCCCAACGTCAACACTCTGATAATTGAAAACGCCGACAGGCTCGGCCTTGCCCAGCTTCACCAGATAAGAGGCAGAGTGGGCAGGTCGGCAAGAAGAGCGAGCGCCTATTTCACCTTCACAATGGGCAAACAGCTCTCGGAGGTTGCCGAAAAGAGGCTCGAGGCGATAAGAGAATTCACCGAGTTCGGCTCTGGCTTCCAGATAGCCATGCGCGACCTTGAGATAAGGGG
>CAJOLX010000009.1 GCA_905235625.1 uncultured Clostridia bacterium | reverse complement strand
ATACGGGCGCAGTGATTCAGACTTACACCAACCTTTGCGAAGCGTCGCAAAAAATCGGCATGAAGACGGGCGTTGTCACCTCCGACAAAAACACCGGAGCCACTCCTGCCTGCTACAGCGCCCACGTCGCAAGGCGCGGCGACAGCGAAGCGATTTCCGCTCAGCAGCTGGGCTGCGGGCTCGACCTGCTTTGGAGCGCGGCGGACGGAATAATCACCGAAAGCTCCGCCGAGCAAGCCGGCTGGACTTACGTTGACAACATAAGCGAGCTTTACGACCTGCCCGAAAATTCAAAATCTCTGGCGCAGTTTACCGGCAAAGTGTGCTACGACAGCGGCAAACCCGAAGACGCTCCTCTGAGCGAGCTCACAACGCTTGCAATAGATCAGCTCGATAACGAAAACGGCTTTTTCCTCATGGTTGAAGGCGCTCACATTGATAAATACAGCCATTCCAACAACAGCGAAGGCATGATAAAGAGCCTTATGGAATTTGACAAAGCCATTGCCAACGCCCTGGAATTCGCCGAGCAGGACGGCCACACCATGGTAGTCGTTACCGCGGACCACGAAACCGGCGGCATAATTTATGACAAGCTTCTCTCAAAGTGGAGATTTACCGTAACGTTCCACACCGGAACGGACGTGCCTCTTCGCGTTTACGGCGACACCGGCATGCTCCAAAACGGCGAAACCATTGAAAACACAGCCGTCGCCCGCTACATTGCGGAGCAAATCGGAGTTGCCGATCAGATTCCCGCCTCCGAGGAAAACCCCGCCTTCTACAAGGAGCTGCTGATTACAATCCTCAAAACTCCCTACGAGCTCGTCAACCTCGTAGTTCAGCTGTTTGTGGACGATTGATTAGGTTGCCGTTAAGCAAAAAATTTTTATAATTCCGGCGCGGAGCAGGCATTCGGCTTGCCCCGCGCAATTTTTATCTGCGGAGCATTTACAGCCGAAATTTCGGAAAAATGTGCAAATTTGATTGAAAAAAGTCAGAAAAATGTGCAAAAAATTCTTCAAAAAGTCAGAAAAATGTGCAAAAATCTTCCCAAAAGCTCAGAAAAACGTGCAATTTTGTCTTGAAAAAGCCGGAAAAATGTGTTAAATTGTGATTGTAAACATGAGAAAGGCGGTGATTTTATTGAGGCGCAAAGCAATTCAGGACTTGCTTCGCTGGAAATCCGACGAAGACCGCAAGCCGTTGGTCTTAAAAGGCGCGCGTCAAGTCGGCAAGACATGGCTTATGAAGGAATTCGGAAAAAGCTGCTACGATAACTTTGCCTATTTTAACTTTGATGAAGAGGATGAGCTCAAATCGGTTTTTGAAACCAACAAGAATCCCAAGCGTATCATTGAGCTCTTATCCATGATTTCCGGCGAAAAGATACTTCCCGGAAAAACTCTGATTATCCTTGACGAAATTCAGGAATGCCCCGAGGCGTTAAACGCTCTGAAATATTTTAAAGAAAAAGCAAACGAATACCACATCATCGCCGCCGGCAGTCTTTTAGGCACACTTCTTGCAAAGCCCAAATCCTATCCCGTGGGCATGGTCAATCTGCTTGACGTTTATCCTTTGAGCTTCGATGAATTTCTGGAAGCGACCGATCCCTCGCTCTTCGCCTATTACGACGGCATACAAAAGGAACAGCAGATTGAAGAAATCTTTCACAATCGGCTGCTGGACGCTTATAACAATTATCTTATTATAGGCGGAATGCCGGAATGCGTTGCCTCCTGGGTCAAGCACAAGGATCCCGTTCGCATTTCTAAAATTCAGAAAGAGCTTATAGAGATTTATGAAAACGACTTTTCCAAGCATAACGGTAAAGTCAACAGCGGCCGCATTCTTATGGTATTCCGCAGCATCGTATCACAGCTTGCCAAGCCGAACGAGAAGTTTATGTACGGCGCCGTAAGAAGCGGCGGCAGAGCAAGGGATTTTGAAGAAGCAATCGAGTGGCTTGTTTCTGCCGGGATGCTGAACCGCGTTTATAACGTTTCCAAAACGGAGCATCCGCTTGCGGCATTTGATAAGCCGGATCAGTTCAAGCTTTTCGTCTTTGATACGGGGCTTTTGAAAGCAATGGCGGAAGTTGATAACAGCGCAATTCTCTTAAAAAGCGATTATCAGTTCAAAGGCCCTTTGACCGAAAACTACGTTTTGCAGCAGCTTCGCGGTCAGTTTGACGCCGAGCCACGTTATTTTTCCGACAAGAACAGCGAAATAGATTTTGTTTTGCAATACGGAACGGAAATAATTCCCGTTGAAGCGAAGGGCGGCGAGGATAAGTCTGCACCCTCTTTCAAAAGATATATATCGGAGCATCGGCCCGAGCATGCAATTCGCTTTTCAAAACGAGGTTACAGGAAGGATGGGTATATTACGAATCTGCCCTTATATCTTGCCTGTAAAACGAAAGAATTGCTGTAATTTCAAAATGAGCCTTAAATCATTTTATTCGTGGACAAAACGCGATTTTTGTGTTAAAATGAAGGAAATTATACGGATTTTTTTCGGGCTTTCGGCGAGCGGCAAGCGCAAAGCGGCGTTCATTTTGCCGCCGCCGAAATTTATCGTAAAACCAGAAAAAACAAATTGGTAAATTGAGATTTAAAGGGGACGCAGCATGAAAAAATTTATTTCCGCATTACTGTCAATCGCTTTGATGTTTTCCGTTTCTTCAATGGCATTCGCGGCGGATAAAAGCGAATCCTACGGCGCATACGAGCACGTGTTCATCATCGGCATTGACGGCGCCGGCAGGTTCATAAAGGACGCCGACACTCCGAATTTTGACCGCATTTTCGCTAACGGCGCCGTTGACTACACCGCCCGCACCGAGGTGCCGACGGACAGCGGCCCCAACTGGGCTTCGATTCTCACCGGCGTATCTTATTACAAGCATTATATTCACAACGGCAATTCCGGCGAAAGCGAGCGCTCGAGCGATACGGAATTCCCTTCGATTTACACCTACGCGCGCAGGGCGATGCCCGACGCGGAACTCGCTTCGTTTGTTAACTGGAACAACGTCAATTTCGGCATAATCGAGAATGACATCGGCGTGAATAAAGTCAACGTCTCAAACGACAGCGACCTGACCGATGAAATCTGCGCCTATTTTGACGAAGGCAACGCTCCCTCGATTTTCTACGTTCAGATTGACTGCGTTGACGCCGCGGGTCACGCTCACGGCAGCGAATCCGACGAATATTTTGACGCTATTCACGAGGCGGACGGCTATCTCGGAAAAATTTACGATTCCGTCGAGCGCAACGGCCTCATGGAGAACGGCTTGTTCATCGTCTGCTCCGACCACGGCCACACCATCAAGGGCGGTCACGGAAGATTTTCAATGCGCGAAACCAACACCACCGTCGCCTTTGCGGGCAAAACCGTAAAAGCCGGAGGCAAATTGGATACCAACACCCGCAACAGAGACGTCGCCGCAGTCGCTCTTTACGCTCTCGGCATTGAGCGCCCCTCAAACTTCACGGCGCGCATTCCCGCAAACCTTTTTGAAGACGTGAAAGGCGAGCTTCGTCCGTTTTATAAAGACCCTCTCGATTCGCTCATCTCCGCGGTGATGTGGCCCATCACCCTCGTCACGGCAGTTTTTGACGTGATTTGATTGAAAAATTACATTGCAATAAATTACATTGCATAAAAATCCCGACCTCGTTAAATACGGGGTCGGTTTTTGCACGTAAAATTCGCGAATATCTCAAATTGAGCAATATTAAAACCTATACTTATCTTTTAGCAAATCAAAGCGTTTGCAATTTTCCGCAACTTTTTCTTTGTCTGATTGGTTCACAACATCTTCCTCTTAAGCAGCAGTTACAGTCATTATTATTCAATCCAGCTCAATTCACCGCTTAAAAATGCCTTTTCCCCATAGAATGTTTTTACGGCATCGAGTGAATCAAACTTAATATCAAGCGCCCGCCCGACGGCATCCCGTCTGCGCATTACAACCTCGCCCTTGCCATAAGTTCTGCTGTAAATATATTTCTTTGCCGGAGCAACTGTTGCTTCGCCGCTGCCCGGCTTATTGCTTTTATGTATCTGAACATCAACCGCTGTATCTTCACTTCTGATTTCATAATACTTTTCGGGAAGACTGTAGACATTAACTGCCTGATGACTTGTTGAGAACGAGTTGTTTTCCAGATAGTTTTCATCGCCAAACATTATCTCTTCAACCTCGTGAGATTCTATTTCACAACAAACGCCGCTGTTTTTAAAAAGCTTTTCAACTCTCTTAACCAGTCGGAGATTATTGATATTTTCAGTATCATCATCGGGCATAATGATGAACATATAGTCTTTTGCCCGGCTGATGGAAACATTGATAATGTTTGTCTTGTTAAGGAACGTTTGAGATGAATCGCCGATCTTCGGCGGAGGATTGAATACTGCTATAATCATATCGCATTCATCGCCTTGAAAACCGTGAATTGTTCCAACCTGAATATCAACTTTTTCCGGTAATTTCATTGAGGCAAGCAGCTTGTCAATCAAGTCGGCCTGCGCTCTGTAGGTTGAAATAATACCGATTCTGAAAATCTCTTCCGGATTTGATTTGCTTATTAAATTTGCAAGATAGTTGGCAAACTCACAAGAGAATAACGCCGAATAAATATGATACGGTGTTTTGCCCTGCAATCTCTTCGGGCGATAAATGCTCTCATATTTACTGACGGGAAACTTAATAATGTTAAGAGTATTAATGTCAAATCCCGCGTCAATATTAAGCGGTCTTTGAGAATCTTCGTCTCTGAAGTGCTTAAGAATTCCGCCATAAGTAAACTGACTGAAAACAGTGCCGACAGCAGGTATGCTTCTGTACTGAGTTGTGAGAAGCTCAACTTTATAATCGTGGGGAACGGTTGTTGGGTTTACAAAAGAATTAAGTTTAACGAGAGTATAAATGCTTTCATCTTTCCATGTATCAACAGCAACAATCGGTTCGATTTGGAAAGGATCTCCTGCAATAATAAATTTCTTAGGAGTTTTTTTGTAAAGCGGATAAACAATATTTGCAATGGGAACCATTGAGGCTTCATCAATAATGATGTAGTCCCATTTTAAATCTTTGATAAAAAGCCATTTACCAAAGGGCATAAAGGAATCGTAAGGAAATCTTGCTATTGTAGTAATGACGCAGGATTTTTCAAGGCTTTGAATATCAAAAGTCTTATCTCTGAATATCGGGCTTTGCTCTATTGCTTCATCACCGGTGCCGCCAAATCTTGTGAGCCATTCTTCGTATGAACTGTCCTCAGACACTTCCATGATTCTTGAAGCCAGAATATCGGATGCTTTATTTGTGGGAGTAAGCACAAGAATACGCGGCTTTTCCTTTCCGTTCATAAGCGGAAGGATAACATTCTTAGCTAAATGAGTTGTCTTGCCTGTCCCCGGAGGCCCGAAAACAAATTCAATGTTTTCAGGCAAGTTATCCCTCATATTATAGTCCGGCTCAAAATCAAGCGCATTGAATTCTTTTCTCAATGCTTCAAGCAAAAACGCAGGATTCTGAGCGTTGATAGTAGCTTCCCTAACTGCGGAAAGATCAAAATTATCCAGTTCGGCGTTTGCTTTGAGCTTTACTCTCAAGGTATAAGATTTGATATTGATAACTTCAATAGCAACGGTTTTCTTTTCATTTTCAGTTTGAAGCACAAGAGGAATATCGGCAAGTTCTTCCATAAACTGCGGAATATGTCTGCTGGGGTGTTTCAAAATAAGAGTGCGCTGAGTCCCTGCTTCTCTTTCAACTTTTGCAAAGCTTATGGAAACCTCACGGCTGTTCATATTATTTTCGCCGCTTCTTATTGCTTCAAGTTCCAGCAAAGAAGTAAACCATTCATAAGAATATTTTTCCGCCCCGGAAATTCTTGTTTCCAGGTCTTCCTCATAAGCTATTTTTCCTACTTCTGCCGCTGCTTTTTCTTCTGCTTTTTCCTTGCGCTTTTCAAACTTTTCTATCTTGGGAGTGTAATCGTCCTCATCTGCTTCGTCGTCAAAATCAGTATTTATTAAGGGTTTCTTAACCGTTTCTTTGGTTTCGTTTCCGCTCTGAGCGACGTTTTCACCTTTCTCGACAAATTCATTTGCTCTTTTAGACACATCGGTGGTTATCCGGTTTATTCTTTCGAGCTGCTTATTACCTTTTTCAGCTTCTTCTTCAAGGCGCTTTTCTTCTTTCTTTTGCTTTTCTGCCCGAAGCAGCTGAGCAGCGCGCTGAGCATCCTCTTCATTTTCAAAGCCGAGAGCTTTTAGTTTCTTTGCAAAAAACAGCGCCTTCTTTTCTTCATCGGTCAACTCTGAAATTCTTTTGATTCTTTCTATATCGGCATCATCATGCGATTCATGTATTCCGAGAAAGCGAATGAGTTCTTTAGCGTTGTCAGAGTTGATTTCATATTCAGACGCTAGTTCATCGGTTGACATTTCATCGCCGGAATGAAATTCACCGTCTTTGCCCATAAGCCATTTGAATGATTTCAAATGCTTTATTTCAATGAATGATTTTGTTTTATCATTTCTGTAGTAATTGCCCTTGAGAATTCTGTCAAGAGCAGTGTTGAATGAATATGATACATGTAATGTATCAGTATCAATCACAAAAAGCAATTGATTCCATAATGCGATTGAGTATTCAAGACTCTGTTCTTTAACAATAGCTTCAAGTATTTCTTCGCAGCCGTCAATCTGTTTTTCAATCCATTTTTTATCGCCTGTGAAATAATCATTTGGCAAGCCCAAAACTGTTGCCTGAGTGTGGCTGTATTCAACATCAATTATTCTGACCGTTCTTGATACACCCAGTTCTTCTAAAAACTCAATGAACAAATCCCAGTCTTTTTCATCTATGACATCTTTATAAGCATCATAATCTAAGAATCTTGCTTCTTCCTGCGGCTCAAAATACTTCAATAGGTTCTCTTCGGGGAAGTAAATAGTTTCCGCTATTCCTCGATAGATTTCATCATCGTTGGCACATTTGAAATATATTATCTCACAATCTTTCACAAGATTAATGTAGCTCTTTAGTTCCTCTTTGGGACACTGCTTATAGTATGTAAACATTTTGATGAAATCGTTGTCTTCATCAATATCATAATCATATTCATATTTAGGAAGAATGTGGTTATATATTTCATCTTTAAGAGACGGCTCTTTAATACCGATTTTTTTGAAAAATGCAACCGTTTCCTCATTCTTCAGCAAGTCCGGATGAATTGTTGAAAAGTTATCGCTTGCTTCGGCGGAAATGAATATTTTAGGCATATTGTTTGAATCAAATGCCTCAACTGCTTTACTGTCCGAGTTGAGGAACACGGGCAATATTTTCGATTTTTCTGACCTTTCTGTTGCTTTGTTGAGCCACGAATAAAACTTATGGAGCCATTCAATACTTTGGCTTTCAATAAACTCAGGATTGATTCTTTTGGTGCCGGCAGCATAATTGCCATCCAGCAAATCATCATCGTAAATACAAGCATTTACAATATCGTCGATATAATCACTTTTTGTGTCTCTGACACTATGCAGGCTTTGACGGGGAAGGGAAGAGAAAACCCATCTTGCATCGGGATTGAATGTTAATTCGGATAACTGTTCGTCAGAAAATATTTCTGAAATAACGGTGAAATAAGGCCAGTATGCATCTTTCCCGTAAACATATCCATCGGCGGACGGGATAATATCTTCGCTTTCAAATCTCTCCTTTATTTCATCATAAAATGGTTTGAAAGATATCCTGTCCCTGTTGCCGATTTCGGTGAATATCTCATCATCATAAGGCACAATATCAAGAATATCATCATTTATAATCATGGTTTTTGTTTCAACGGCAATCTCTTTGAGGCACACAAGGGCATCGCCGGCAAGCCTTGCCAGCAGATTAATCATCTTTTTATTGTGCTCTTCACCGGCGAGAATACCTTCACGGCTGTCATTAAGCAAAAACGGAGCATGAACTATGAAGTGCAGCTTGGTGTCTTCCTTTGTTGGGAAAAAGCAAAATGCGGGTTTGTCAATCGGTTTCAGCTTCCCGTTTTTATCCAGGGCAAAACCTACAGAATAGACATTGCCGTCTTCCTTGCGGCTAAAGAGCCACAACTCCTCAACTGTTTTTTCTTCGCCACTATTTTGGATAAGGTGAATTCTCTCGGCAGTTATGTCTTTGAAATAACGGGTTTCTTTGATATCCTTGCTGTAAGTTCCTTTAAATCCGTCAATATCAAAGCGAATCTTTTGAAGTTTGGGGAGGAAGAGTATCGGAAACACGAGTGACTTCAGCTTTGATGCAATATCCTCATAAGCTTCCTCTGCTGTTTTCTCATGATGATTAAACGGAAAAAGGAACAAAGTTTCATCGCTTTTTCTTGCTTCACAGTCCTCTTTAATCAGCTTTGGAACTATGAACCTTTCAATTCTGAAGGCAATTTCAGGGTCATAGATTTTAGGAGTTTCCGTATACTGAAAAACCGCTTTAAAACCAACGCCGAATTTTCCTATTTTGTTTTTATCATCATTTTTATTTGAGTTGGCTATTGATGTAATCGAGTTGATATCTCCAAGGGTTCCGTTTATTGAATCTTCATCTTCATTGTCAGGGTCGGTAACGGTGAATCTCCTGGTTCCGTTATGAGCGAACACCAGACCTTTATTACAAAGCGCAAATCTTACCGATGTTGCATTAGCATCATCGGCATTCTGTAAAAGCTCATAAATAAAGTGCGCCTGGTCGGTATATTTATCAACAACGCTTGTTCTAACACCCTTCATTGAGCGCTTTTCAAGAGTCCTTGCGCTGTCTTCTCTGTCCTCAGTCAGCTTTTGAAACCAAAGTTTTTCCTCATTCGTCATTACTGCGATCCTTTCAAAAAAAACAATCAATCATCAATTGCTCCAATGATGTCAAAGATATGGTTAAACTCGTCGACGGTTTGTGCCTTGAGCACTTCATTATGCACCTGAACAATTAATTTGTTGATTGCCGCCATATTTATTCTCCCTGTTCATTCTCTTCATCTTATTGTCAAAGCAGTGGCGGTATTTTGGCATTGATTAGTCCCGATGAGTTGTTCCACGGCGCAATTTTGCATTTGAATATATCGCTGTATTTTTGAATATCAGCGCTAAATGTGCCATTACACCATAATATAATAATTATATCACGCACGCGCGTAAAAGACAATTAAAAATAATGCTGTTTCGGCAAATGCAAATTCGACGGTTTTTTAGGAAGATATGGAGTTTGGCAATATAATCCGCTTTGCCGATACCGGAAATAGCTGCATGCGTTTAGGATTTATACCGTTCCTTAAATCGCAAAAAATTTCGGCAGATTTTGGGCGGTGGCCGAAATCTGCCGAAAAATTACCGTTCATTTTCGCTTTTGAAGCTGTAATATTCGTGAACGAGGCTTTTGTAGCCGAGCTTTTTGATGTATTCATAGCGCGCGTTAAAGCGGGCTTTGGTGTGCTTGCCGCTTATGAGATATCTTATGCAGTCCTGCGCGTAAAGGTCAATTTCTTTAAGGCTGTCGGCGCGGGTAAGGCACGGGAAAAACCACTTGCTCCACGTTAGCTCGTTGTCGCCCGAATTTTCAAACAGCTTGCGGTTAAACACTCTGATAAAAGCCTTCGCCGCTT
Source organism: uncultured Clostridia bacterium (assembly GCA_905235625.1). Taxonomy (GTDB): domain Bacteria; phylum Bacillota; class Clostridia; order Oscillospirales; family Acutalibacteraceae; genus CAG-177. The sequence goes on along the minus strand of CAJOLX010000009.1, from coordinate 31,531 downwards.
TTTCGCCGTCAACGTCGTTTCTCTTTTTCCACCGCGTGAGAGCGTCTCGCTTGCGGCGCATTTTGCCCTTTAGCTTTTGCACGGTAACGGGAGCGATGTCGACCGTTTTGCCGCAAACGTAAAAGCCGAGGAAGGTGAAGCCCTCTTCGGGAGAAGAGAAGCATTCCTTTTTGGGATTGACCGAAAGACCGTGAGAATGAAGAAAAGAAAGCGCGATTTCAGCCCTTCGTTCGCATTCCCCGCGGGTGTCGGCAAAGAGAATTATATCGTCGGAATATCTTGCGTAAAGAAAGCCGTTTTCTTCAAAATAACGGTCAAGGTCGGTCAAAAAAAGATTTGCGAAAAACGACGAAACGGGAGTGCCCGCCATAATGCCCTTGCGCTCCGGGTGAATCCGACCGTTTTCAATAACGTCTGTTTCAAGCAAAAGCGACGAGAGAAAGTCATAAAGCTTTTCGTCATCCGCAAGCGCGCTTTTCAGAGGCGGCAAAAGCAAATCGACAGGCACGGAGTTAAAATAATCGCTCACGTCAACCTTGTAAGAATACGTTTGCGAAATGCCCTTAGTCCTCGTGAGGCGGCGCACGGCGTCCTTTGCCGTTCTGCCGGGGCGAAAAGAATACAGATTGCCGGCGAAGATTTTGTCGTATTTTCGCAGCATAAGATAAGTGAGCAGCTTGAGCGCGGTGTTTTCATCGTCGGGATAAGTGTAAACCACCCGCTTTTTATCGCTGCCCATCTTGCTGATTACTGTTTTTTTCGGCAGCGGAAATGCTTCTTCGCCGCCGCTTATTTTTTCATAAACGGGCAAATAGCGCTTTTCGTCAATGAATTCTCTGAGCTCGGCGGTGAAGTTTTTTTGACAGGCGAGCCCGAGCTTGTATTCATAAAACGTTTCCCACGCATTTTCGCTTCCGAGAGCATCGAGTAAAGACATACCGTTCCCTCTGATTTTAAGCAATAATATAAAAAAGCAGAAAGAGAAATCGTTAAATCCCAGATAATTCTGGGATGTACGGGACCGTACGTTCGGCGGCTGCCTGCGAAGCCTTAAAAATGCCGGCGCCGGGTCTGCCGCAGGCGCAAAAGCGTTCTCTTTCTGCCTTTTTAGCTGATTTTAGTTTTCGCCGAGAGCGGCGCGGGTGCGTGTTACGACATAGTTGCGGGTGTTCCACCAGCCGTGGTGGTCATAGTAATAGCGCAGATAGGGTATTCCCGCCGCCTCGCAGTCTCTGCGCAGTTTTTTTGCCGAGCAGTTTTGCGACATGATCTCGGTAACGAGAGCCTTGCGGTCGCCCGAATAGAAGGTGTAAACGGTTCTGTTCGAGCCGCCCGGCGCAGTTTTTTCTATGCGGTAATTTGAAAATTCCGCGCGGAAAATGCTCTCGAAATACTGCGTGTAGGTGCCGTTAAAGTTAAACTGATTTTCTTCATTCGGCATTTCCTCTCCCCATGAAAATCCTGAGGGAGAAGGCTTTGCCGCGGCAGGCGCGCCGTAAGAAGCGCCGCTTTCGGCTTTGCCCGAGCCGGCTGAAGACGCCTGCTGCTGAGCGGTTTTGATAATTCCGCCGATTAAATCTTTCGCGACTTTTTCAGCGTCGCTGTTTTCGCCGAGTATTTTTGAAAACAAGCCCATTGTATTTCGTCCTTTCTTTATTTTTTCGAAAAAGAGCGGCGGCTTTTTCATGCCGGCTGCGGCTTATTGCCCGCATGAAACCGTTCGTTTTCGCGATTACCAGATTATTATATCAATTCGACAATAAAAAATCAAGACGGCGCACAGAGCGTTTGAAATTCGGCTTTCGCTTTATTTTTCGCTTTCGGTAAACACGTCGCGCACCGCTTCGAGGTAGCCGTAGCCGTAAACGTCGTCGGGCTCAAGGTAGCTCATTTCGGTCCACTCATTCCAGGAATTGACGGTGATAAGCGGCGTGTCGTTGTATTTGTCAACGTAATCCTTTGCCATTTCGAGCGCTTTTTTGAAATTTTCGGGCGTGTTGTTTTTCATTATGGGCCTTGTTAAATAATTAAATCGGGGATTATTATCCCACCCGACGGTGACCTGCGGATAGTAAGGCACCTTGTATTCGCTGTGAATGCGTTCCCATTCTTTTTGAACGTCTTTGATTACGTCAAGATAATCCCTGTCGCAGTCGGCAATGTGAACGAACTGATAATGAGTGACCGAATCGGCGCCCAAAAGCTCAACCAAAGCCCTCGTGGTGCCCGTATAATCCGGGTCGATTTTGCTTACATCCACGGTGTGTTCCGAGAACATGATAAACTGCAGGTGCAAATCGGGGAAGCCTGCTTCCTTAACGAGCGAGCGGAAGTGCGCGAGAGCCTCCTGCGTTTTTTTAATTCCGCCGAGTCCGCTCACTAAATTCGCGGTTTCAAATATCATAAACACGGGGCAGCCGTCTATCTTGTAATAGTTGGGCCTCTTAAAATACATGTCAATGACCCTGCGGCAAATTTTGTCAAATTCCTCGCGCGGCTGAGTGCCGAGCCAGATTATCTCGCGATTGTCGGTAAGGCGCTTATCCCACAGGTAATCGGCGTGGTGATTTGCCCACATAAGATAAAACTGCATATCCTCGTTGTTGGGCGCGCCGAGGAAGCCCTCGTCAAGGCACTGCTCGAGGAACGGGCGGCGGTCATACCAATACCAGTCGTAAATAAAAACGTTCACCCCGTGGCGAAGCGCCTCTTTTATCTGAAACTCCATCACCTTGGGGTCTGCCTCATCCTGCGGGCCCCAGAGCGGAGCGCGGGGCAGAATGTGCTCATCCGTTTTCTTTTCGGCGCTCAGCACTGTTTGCCATTCGCCCTTGCGCTGCTCCCAAAACTGATAGGCGCGGGGTTCTTTGCCGGTATAGGACGGCCAGATGTAAGCCGCAACGTCATAATTTTTCATTTGTTTATTCCTTCTTCGTGTTTCTTTGTAAAATCCATTTTATCAAAGTTTTAAGCGCTTTTCAATAATTTCGGCGCCGATATCTTTTGCTTTATCGGAAAAATTTCGTTTCTTTGCATTTGCCGGCGCCCTCGTTACTTGACAATCAAAAGTCACATATAGTATAATCCAATCGACGTTATAAAGAATAAAATAAAGGCGCCGCGTTAAGGCGGATTTTACGTCTTTTAAGAAAAAGGAGAATAAAAATGACTCTGCTCGTAACCGTGTTTGCGGCGGTCACCGTAACAGTAATATGGTACAAAACCGCTCCCGAAACCAAAATGAATCTCGGCATGCTCTGCTTTATGCTTTGGGGCGCCTCGGTAATGTGGTTTATCGACGCCGTTTTTGAATACGCGGAGCTTAAAGCCGAATATTTTACCCCCGAGCCGTCCGAAATGCTCAACGACCTGTTTCTCGGGCTTTCGGTAATCGCTCTTGCCCTCATAATATGGCTTGTCGCTCTGCTCATAAAGGACCCCGAGGGAAAAGTGAAAGCGGCAATATTAAAGCGCAAAAAATAACTGCCGGCGGTTCCGCTTTTTCGGCGGAGCCGCTTTAAAAACAGGCGTAAAACGCGTGGTGATAAAAATGAAAACGGAAGTTAAAACGATTCTCGAAAAGGTGAGCTCCGGCGAGCTTTCGGTTGACGAAGCGCTCACGAAGCTAAAGAGCGAGCCTTATAAAGACCTCGGCTTTGCCAAGGTGGATTTGCACAGAGAAACCGTGCAGGGCTACCCCGAGGTGATTTACGGCGCAGGCAAAACCGCCGGCCAGATGCGCTCAATAGTGTCCGAAATGCTCAAAAGCGGATGCGAAAGAATACTTATAACGAGGCTTGACGGCGAGCAATGCGAAATTTTAAAGCAAAGCTTTGAGCTCGATTACTGCCCGCTCTCGCGCACTGCCGTAATCGGCAGCAAGCCCGAGCCCGACGGCATAGGCAAAATAGTGGTTGCGACGGGCGGCACGAGCGACATCCCCGTCGCTGAGGAAGCGGCTGTAACGGCGGAGGTTTTCGGCAACGAAGTCACCCGCCTCTATGACGTGGGCGTTTCCGGGCTTCACAGGCTTCTCTCGCACAAAGAAGAAATAATGAACGCGAGCGTTATCGTGGCGGTCGCGGGCATGGAGGGCGCTCTCGCAAGCGTAATAGGCGGCCTTGCGGACTGCCCCGTTATCGCCGTGCCCACGAGCGTTGGCTACGGCGCGAGCTTCGGCGGGCTCTCCGCCCTGCTCTCGATGCTCAATTCCTGCGCGGGCGGCGTGTCGGTGGTCAATATTGACAACGGCTTCGGCGCAGGCTATCTTGCCGGTATGATAAACCACATGGAGGCAAAGAAATGAAAACTCTTTATCTTGACTGCGGCATGGGAGCCGCCGGAGATATGCTTTCCGCCGCTCTCATAAATCTGCTGCCCGAGCCCGAAAAGATGCTCGACGAGCTCAATTCCCTCGGCATACCGGGCGTTGAATACAGGCTCAAAAAGGCCGAAAAATGCGGCGTTACCGGCTCTCAAATGGAGGTTTTCGTTAACGGCGTTCGCGAAGACGAAATAATCCATGAGCACGAGCATCACCACGAGCACACTCACGAGCACGAACACGAACACGGTCACTCCCATTCTCACGGCGGCGGAATGAGCGAAATTGAGCATATTGTAAACGGCCACATGAACGCCCCCGAAGAAGTTAAAGAGGATATTCTCTCCGTTTACGGCATAATCGCCGGCGCCGAAAGCCTCGTGCACGGCGAAAGCGTGCAAAACGTTCATTTCAGCGAGGTCGGAGCGATGGACGCCGTTGCGGATATCGCTGCCGTCTGCCTCATCATGAGAAAGCTTTCGCCCGACAGAGTTGTCGCTTCGCCCGTTCACGTGGGCAGCGGCAGAGTGAAATGCGCCCACGGCATTCTGCCCGTGCCCGCTCCCGCCACGGCTTATATTCTGAGCGGAATTCCGATTTACGGCGGAGAAATCGACGGCGAGCTTTGCACTCCCACCGGAGCGGCGCTTTTAAAAAATTTCGTTCAGGAATTCGGCGATATGCCGGTTATGACTGTTGAAAAAATCGGCTACGGCATGGGCAAAAAGGATTTTAAATACGCAAACTGCGTAAGAGCGATTTCGGGCGAAGAAAAGGAAGCGGGCGACAGAGTTATTGAGCTCTCATGCAACATAGACGACATGACCGCCGAGGAAATAGGCTTCGCGCTCGAAATGATGCTCGAGGGCGGCGCTCTTGAGGCGTTCACGACCCCCGCCGGCATGAAGAAAAACAGGCCCGGCACGCTGTTCACCGTTTTGTGCGAGCCGCAAAACAAAGAAAAAATCGAGGCGCTCATTTTTAAGCACACCTCGACCATAGGCATCAGAGAATGCGAAAAAGAAAGAAAAATACTCAAAAGAGAAACGGTAATCGCCGACACCGAATACGGCTCAGTGAGAATTAAAAAGTCGAGCGGCGGCGGATTTCAAAAAGAAAAATATGAATTTGACGACCTCGCGAATATAGCCCGCGAAAGAGGCATAAGCCTCAGAGAGGCAAAAAATCTCGTTGACGGCGGAGAATAAAAAGATGGATGACCTTCAAAAGAAAAAAGAAGCTCTTTACGCTTATCTTAAATCGCTCGGCAAGGTTGCCGTTGCGTTTTCGGCGGGCGCGGACTCCGCGTTTTTGCTCTATTGCGCAAGCGACGCGCTCGGCAGCAAAAACGTGATCGCGCTCACCGGAGTGTCGCCGTCCTTCCCGCAGAGGGAGCGCGGTCAATCCTCCGATTTTTGCTCAAAGCTCGAAGTCAAACAGATAATGGTGAACACCGACGAAATGTCCGTGCCGCAATACGTGAGCAATCCGCCCGACAGATGCTATTATTGCAGGAGGGATATGTTCACGAAATTCTCCGAAGAAGCGGAGCGCAGAGGTTTTCCGTTCGTTGCGGAGGGCTCCAATATTGACGACCTCGGCGACTACCGCCCGGGGCTCAGAGCGGTTAAAGAGCTCGGCATAAAAAGCCCTCTCAGAGAAGCGGGGCTCGGCAAAGCCGATATAAGAGAGCTTTCAAGGCTCGCGGGCCTGCCCACCTGGAACAAGCCCTCGTCGGCGTGCCTTGCCTCGAGAATTGAATACGGCGAAAAAATAACCGCCGAACGTCTTGAAAGGATTGACAAAGCGGAGCAGTACCTTCTCTCGCTCGGATTTGTCAAGGTGAGAGTGCGCACTCACGGCAAGGTGGCGAGAATAGAGGTCGACAAGAGCGAAATAGGCAAATTTTTTGACGCCTCTCTTATGGAACAGGTCGATAAAGAGCTCAAAAAGCTCGGCTTTCTCCACGTCGCTCTCGACCTCGCCGGCTATTCCGTAGGCAGCATGAACGCCGCCCTCAAAGAGTCGGAGAAATCAGTTTTCTAAAAAACAGCGCTTTAGGAGGATTTATATGACAACAGTTATTATTCCTGCGTTTATAGTCGTTCTGCTGATTGTAATATTGCAAGTTTTCAGTTTTAATAAAACAACATATCATTCTGCAACAGGCAATTCGTATTTTGCAACTATTGCCGATACGGGCAAATACGGCGAATACAGAATATTTAAGCAGCTGAAATACCTTGAGAAGCAAGGGGCAAAGTTTTTGTTTAACGTGTATCTTCCTAAAGAAAACGGTGAAACAACAGAATGTGATGTAATACTGATACTTCCGCAGGGCTTTATCGTATTTGAGAGTAAAAACTACAGCGGATGGATTTTTGGGGATGAGAAGAGCAAAACATGGACACAAACATTGCCTCAAGGTAAAGGGAGAGCGGCACATAAAGAAAAATTTTTCAATCCGATTATGCAAAACAATTTGCATATTAAGTATTTAAAAACTGTCATCGGAGATAATTATGCAATACAATCAATTATAGTTTTTTCAGAACGTTGTACTTTGAAAAAGATTTCAGTTTCCAGCAAGGATGTCCAAGTAGTGAAAAGGAACAACATTGTTTCTGCCTTGACAGAAGCAATCCATATGATGCCGCAAGACGCTGTTCCAGACGAAGAAATCATGCGGTTATATGAATTGTTATATCCATATTCGCAAGTAAGCGATTCGATTAAACAAAAACATATTCAAAACATAAGAAACAAACACAATAAAGAAGGTTGACTAAATTGCCAACCTTCTTTAATTATGTACACTTTCCGGTGTATGCTTTTTGAATTTTATAATGCCGTTCTGTTAAACGTCTATATCTAAGGTAACGTTTACCCTCCACTCGGGGAACGTTTCTTTGAGCTCCGTGCAGATGTCGGAATAAACGCTTTCGCGGCTGTCGAGCCCAAAGTCCAGAATAATATCCACGCTCAAGACCTTGTTTTCTTCGTCCGCGTAATAGCCGTGTATCTGCAGCACGCCGTCGTGGCGGCAGATGATGCGGTAAACGGTGTCGCGCATGCTGTCGTCGCTGTCGCCGAAAGAATATATGCCTATGCCGGCGAGGATTATGCCGTGTTTATCATACACCCTTCGGGCTATGCTGCGTTCCAGCTGGTCGATTTCTTTCGCGCTCATGGTGTCGGGAATTTCCACGTGAACCGAGCCGACAAAACTATCGGGGCCGTAATTATGGAGAATGAGGTCGTAAGCGCCTCTTACCTCGGGCTCTTCGCAAACGGTTTTGATAACGGCCTCTACCGTTTCTCTGTCCATCCTCTTGCCGAGCACCTCGTCAACCGCTTCAAGCAGCATCTCTATGCCGCTCTTTATGATGAAAACGGAGATGAGAATACCTACGTAAGCCTCAATATTCACGCGCAGGGTGAGATAGATTATTGCCGACACGAGCACCGAAAACGAGAGCACGGCGTCAAAGCTCGCGTCCTCTCCGGAGGCGGTGAGCGAGCCGGAATTAACCTTTTTGCCGACCGCTTTGAAATAAATTCCGAGCGCTATTTTCACAACGACCGCGAGCGCTATTATCACGAGCGACACCGTTGAATAATCGGCGGGCTCGGGGTTTATTATCTTTTTAACGCTCTCCACCGCTGCGGTAATGCCGGCGTAAAGCACGATTGCGGCGATAACCATTGTGCCGATATATTCCGCTCTGCCGTGGCCGAGAGGGTGCTTTTTATCGGGCTTTTTGCCGGCAAGCTTCGTGCCGATGACCGTTATCACGCTCGAGAGCGCGTCGGTCAGGTTGTTAACGGCGTCAAGCGTTACGGTAAAAGCGTTGGCAAGAATGCCTACGGTGAATTTGACCGCGCCGAGCAAAACGTTGGCGGCGATGCCGATAAAGCTCGTGCGTATTATGACCTTGCTTCTGTCTTCCATATTATGATAACTTCCGTTTGACTTAATTGTTTTCTCTCTCTTTTAAGATATCGAGAGAGCATTTTCCGCTGATATGCTCGGCGGTTATTTCAACGCAGCAGAGAGTGCCTCTTGCTATGGTGTCGTTGATTTCTTCCTCGCAGTCCTCTGAGTAATCGGGCGAAAATTTATTGCCTATTAAGCGTGAAATGCGCCTGAGCTCTTCTTCGCTCTCGATTATTTTCGCTCTGCCGAACACCATAACGCTGAGATACGAGGTCGCTCTTTCTTTCGGCAAAACCTCGTCCTTCGCAACAACGCAAAAAGAAACCTTGCCGTTTCTTTTTATCGCGTCAATCTTGTGGCCGCTGACGGCGCAGTGAAAATAAATTTTGCCGTCTTTGTAAACGTGATTTACGGGCACGGCGTAAGGGTAGCCCATATCGCCCGACAAAGCGAGCACTCCGCTTTTCGCTTCGGCAAGCAGCTTTTCGCATTCTTCCCTGCCGAGCTCCTGCTTAAAGCGCCTCATCGGTCTGAATTCGTTTTTATTTTCCATTTTCTTTATTTTTCAAACGCTGCCGCTGCTTCCTCGAGAAAACGCCTTATCTCAATGTGCTGAGGGCAAACGCTCTCGCACATTCCGCAGCCTATGCAGTCGGAGGCTTTGCCGGAATCCGCCGTAACAACGTTGTTGTAATAATAAGCCGTGTTCCAATTATGAAACTCGTTGTGCGCGTTCAGAGCGGCGAATACGTCGGGTATGCGGATATTCATCGGGCATTCGTTTTGCTCAATGCAGTATTTGCAGGCGGTGCAGGGAATGAGATTCAGCTTGCCGAAAGCCTCCATCACCTGCGACAGAGCGCAAAGCTCCTTTTCGTCAAGGGGCTTGAAATCCTTCATTGAGGCGATGTTGTCGTTCATCTGCTCAAGATTGCTCATGCCGCTGAGCACAACTCTCATGCCGGGGAAGCTGCCCGCAAAGCGCATTGCGTAGCTTGCGTTGCTGCCGCCGCCGAGCTGCCTGAATATTTTGTCGGCGTCGTCGGGCAGTTTCACAAGGCTGCCGCCCTTGACGGGCTCCATGACTATTACGGGCTTGCCGTGCTTCGCGCACACCTCATAAACCTTGCGGCTCTGAACGGACGGGTCTTCGTAATCGGCATAATTAAACTGAATCTGCACGACCTCAACCTCGGGGTGGTCGCTCAAAATTCCGTCAAGCACCTCCGCCTTATCGTGAAACGAAAGCCCGAGATGCTTAATCAAGCCCTCTTCCTTAAACTTAAGAGCGGTTTCATAAGCCTTGCAGCGCCGATACTGCGGATAATTGCGGCTGTCCTGCGCGTGCATGAGGTAAAAATCAAAATAATCAACGCCGCAGTATTCGAGCTGGCTCTCAAAAAACGGCCTTATGTCTTCGTTCTTCGCGAAGTAAGAATCGGAGAGCTTGTTCGTGAGCAAAAAGCTCTCTCTCGGATATCTTTCGGAAACGACTTTTTTTATTGCAGTTTCGGATTTGCCGTTAATGTAGCCGTGAGCGGTGTCAAAATAGTTAAAGCCCGCGCCGATATACGCATCGGTCATTTTTGCAAATTCTTCAAGGTCAACTTCTTCGCCGTTCATGGGAAGGCGCATACAGCCGAAGCCGAGATTTCCCTTTATTTCGGGAAAAATTGCGGGGTCAAACATCGAAGCATTCTCCTCGCTAATGAGTTTTAATCAATAATTTTCTGCCGAAACCTCAAAATAGCTCTGAGGATGAGCGCAAACGGGGCAAATTTCGGGAGCCTCGGTGCCTACCACGATGTGACCGCAGTTGCGGCATTCCCAAACCTTGACCTCGCTCTTTTTGAACACTTCCTGAGCCTCAACGTTTTTGAGCAAAGCGCGGTATCTTTCTTCGTGATGCTTTTCAATGGCGGCTACGCCTCTGAATTTTTCGGCAAGCTCGGGGAAGCCTTCCTCCTCGGCGGTGCGGGCAAAGCCCTCGTACATATCGGTCCACTCAAAGTTTTCGCCGTCTGCCGCAGCCTCAAGATTTTCGGCGGTGTCACCTATGCCGTTAAGCTCTTTAAACCACATTTTCGCGTGCTCTTTTTCGTTGTCGGCAGTTTTGAGAAACAGAGCCGCTATCTGCTCATAGCCCTCTTTTTTTGCCTTTGACGCGAAATAGGTGTATTTGTTTCTCGCCTGTGATTCGCCGGCGAATGCCGCTTCAAGGTTTTTCTCGGTTTGAGTGCCTGCGTATTTGCTGTTTTTCTTCATGGTGATTATCCCCTCTGTTTTAATTTTAGCGGTTCTTCGCCGCATTTTATTTTCTCCCTTAACAGACAGGGCTCTGCCTTTCAGGCAAAGCCCTGTGAGAGGGTGTTTTGTGTGTCGTTTACTCTTTTACTACCGGAGCGTCGGGAGCATTTTTGCCGATGCTCTTAATTCCGTTAAGGCAGCTTGCTTTGGCTTTGTAGCCTTCGCCCGTCGCGATTATCTCGCCGTTCTTTGCCTTTAAGCGAAATCTGTATTCGCCCGCCTTGTCGGTATAAACTTCATACTTGGGATTCTTGAGTTTTTCGAAGCCTTCAACAGTTTGATCCTCTACTGCGCTTGCGCTGTTTACGCGAACGCTCTCGATTCCGTTAAGAGCTGATTTTTCGGACGAATAAATCTCGCTTGACGCGATTATCTGCCCGTTTGCGGCTTTAAGGTCAAATTTAAAGCCTGTTTTAGCTTTTTTTAATACGAATTTGCCCATTTTGTTGCCTCCCTTTAATATGATTTTGTATTGACTTGTCGTAATTGAAGTATATCACAAGCCGATGCCTTTGTCAAATATCGGCAGCCCCTCATTTCAGAGAGACTGCCGATTTTTTATGCTCTGTTCATTCTGCAGAAATTGATTGTGTCGCAAAGGAGAATATGCTGAATAATCTTTTGAAAAACGACGCAAGCTTCGCGAAGAAGCCGCTGTTGATTTTAACGGTTTCGGTTTCGCTTTCAGCAATAACTCCGTTATCGGAGCCTATGAGTTTAGCCTGAACGGTATAGTCGCTTTCCGCTTTTTCAACCGTGTATTTTTCGCCCGTATAAACGTCTTTGCCGTTTACAAACCAGTGAACGGCTGCTCCGTCGGGAGCGTCCGTAACGTCGGCGGTAAAGGTTAACGTTGCCTGATAATCTTCGGTGCGTGAGGGCTTATAGTTGCGAATTGAAACGGCGGGATAAGACTCTGTCATCGGAAGCTCTTTTTCTTCAAGTATTTCTCCGCCTACCGCGCATTTGCGAACCGCTCTGCCGGGAGCCGTTTTGGTGGGAGCCGTAACGGTTACCCATTCGCCGGGAACGTGCTGCAGCTTGCCGATTACCTCGGTGTAGCTGTCGCCGCATCTTACGCAGGTGAAGGTTCTTATGCCCTCACCGGTGCAGGTGGCGGCCTTTGAAACGGAGCTCGTGTAGCTGTGACCCAAAGCGGGGATTACGGCGCTTTCGCTCAAGGTTTCGCCGCAAATACCGCACACAGTAATCTCGGTGCCGTTATCCGTGCAGGTTGCGGGCACGGTTATTTTACCGGGCGTGTGCTGCAGCTTGCCGATTACCTCGGTATAGCTGTCGTCGCCGTTGACGCAGGTGTAAGTTCTTACGCCCTCTTCCGTGCAGGTGGCGGCCTTTGAAACGGAGCTCGTGTAGCTGTGACCCGTTGCCGGAATCGTTTCGGTGACGGTGTCTGAGCAAACGGAGCAAACTCCCGTTCTCGAGCCCGCCTGCTCGCAGGTGGGATTTGTGACGGTGTATTGATAGCTGTGACCTGCCGCGGGCAAAGTCACGGTTTTAGTCTGAGAAGCGAAGATTTCGTTTGAAAAGCTCGCCGTGACGGTTTCCGCGCCGCCTTCCGTGCAAGTCGGAGCTGTCGTTACGGCAGCAGCCGCCGAGGCGGTCTCGGTGATAACGTGAGAAGAATCTTTGGAGCAAACCGCGCGAGCGGTGCATGATGCGTAACCGCTTGACCAGGTGTAGGTCGGGGCGGAATAGCTGTGGTCCTTGGGAGGTATCGCTTTGCTGTCGCTTACAAAGCCGCAAACGGCGCATACAAGCTGCTCTTCGCCGCTCGTTACGCAGCCGGGCTGACGGGTGACGATCCACTCAAAGGAATGGCCGCTTTCGCTCGGAGCCATAATAACGTCTCCGCAAACGGTGCAGATTTTTGCCGCTTCTATTCCTTCGGCGCAGCTCTCTCCTCTGACAAAGAGAGTGTCTCTGCTCGGGTGGCTGCAGTAAACGAAGGACTCTGTGTTGGCATATTCAAGCTGCGAAGCGAATACGGACTGAGCGCTGCCGTAAACGTATATTCTGCCGGAAATCTGCCTCATGCCGAGGATGTAATAATTAGCCTGCGGCAAAGAAGCGGAGGTGGCTGTGAAGATGGATTTGTTTTCGCCGGTCTTTACGTTATAAGAACGCACCTCGGTGTTTGCGCTGTAAATTACTTCGTCGCCCATTTGGAGCAGTCTCGGATGAGCGTAGGGAGCGGGCTGACCGCTTGCCCATCTGTAATACATATTGAAATAAAGCAGCTCGGTTTCGCTGCCGCTCTTGGTTCTTTTAACAAGCGCAAACTTGCTTGACTGAGAGGCGGCGGGTCTGAGGTAATAAAAGCTGCCGTTTACGTAGAGCACTTCCGAGCGCGAAGCTTTGGGGAAATAATTATCGTAAACCGTTGAAGTGAGACCGGTGTCAAAATCCACGGTCGTGTAATTATGATGCAGGTTGAATTCGGCGTAGCTTACCAAAAAGTTTTCGTGCTTAACCTGGCCGGGAATATCCCAAACGGGGTCGTCATAAGTGAGGTCCGCGTAATAAGGAACGGAACCGATATATACCTTTGCCCACGAGTGATTATTGGCAGAGGATGAAACGTATTCGTTTCTTATGCCCAGCTCGTCAAGCATCCACATATAGGCGAGGGTGTAGCCTTCGCAAACGGATATTCTGTTGACAAGAGCGCCGTATGACATATATGACTCAATCGGGAGGCCCGTGCTCAGGCGCGCATAGTCATATTCGCAATGAGCTATGAGCCTGTCGTGAGCAAGCAGAGCCTTATCAACGTCGGAAAGCGAGGAATCGTCTTTTATGCCGTAAAGCAATGCGCTTATTTCCTTCTCGCAGTCCTCATACATGGCTTTGTTTGCGGCGGGGTTCCCTTTGAAGGTGATGCTCTTTACGTATCCGCCCTGAGTGGTGTAGGAAAAGCCCTCTTTTGACGGGAAAAGCCTGGGATTTGTAAAGATGAGCTTGCCCACTTCGCTTATGCTGCCGGCAGGAATGCCGCAGCTTGAAACGTCTATTCTTATGGGATCGTCGTCGCCCTGAACGGTGTCGCTGAACAGGCCGTTAAAAATCAGATCCATAAAGCCGTCGGGCAGCACATAAGAACTCTGACCGGACTCCGAAAGCAGGAGCTCGGCGGATATCGTGTTTTCCGAAACCTCGGCAGCGAAGGAAATTACTCCTCCTGCCGAAGAAAAGATCATTATTAAGCTGAGCGCAACGGATGCCAATACTTTTGCGGAAAGTAATCGGTATTTGGTTTTCATTTATTTCGTCCCCCTCGGGAGATTCAAAAATCAAATTTTTAACTTTTGCCGACTCTCAGCGCAACGTCTGCCTAATATGCGGATAAACAAAAACAGGTTCGCGTTTCACCGCGAACCTGTCATTTAAGGCTTTAATCAGTCTTCGTCTTTCTTCTTGACCGTAACTGCCGCTGCGGTGCCTGCAAGCAGAGCAAGCAGAGCAACTGCGGGGATTACTGCCGTGCTGCCGGTGTTGGGCACGTAGGTGCTTATAACGGCTGCCGCCTTGGTGGTGGTCTTTGCTTCGTCATCGTTAACGAAAGCTGTTACGCCTTCGGGATTGGTGACTACTTCGGCATCATCGTCTTTAGCGGAGTTGGGAAGAGTAGTCTTGCTGTCAAGGCTGTCGATAATAGACTGAAGAGCGTCCGCGGGGTTAGCAGAGCTGTCTGAAGACGAGCTCTCTTCTTCTTTTTTAGTTGAAGTGACGTTGTCTCTCTCGGAGTCGGACTTTCTTGTGTTTTCGGTGTCGGCGGGAGCGGGAGTGTCAGCTGCTGCTGCTGCCTGGCCGTCACCGGCTGCTGCATCCTCGCCATCTGCAAATACCATAACGCTCAGTGTGAACATTGCGGCAAGCGCGAAAATTACGGCGAGGAGCAATGAAATTGCTTTTTTCATATGAAACCATCCCTTTTCTGTATGACATGAATTATTGTCAATAAAGTTTTATACACTTATAATATAATAGCATTTAAGCTGTTTGTCAAGAAAAAATTGACTGATTTTGCGCTCTTCAGTATTCATATTTCGCGAGAACGGTGTCGTCTTTAATCGAAAAAGCCGTTATGCTCTCCCCGGAAACCGTGTAAAGCGCGCTGCCCGAAATGACAGCCCTTGTGGCAGCGTCGCCTATAAAATTGTCGTTATGAACGTAAATTTCGGCGTCGGCGGTTTCGGCGTCCGCAACGGAAATGACGAGATAAGCGCTCTTTTCGCCGCCGTCGGTGCTTACGATCACGGGTATGCCGAACAGCCCGTTTTCTTCATCCGCTATAACCGCTCTCGGGTCGTTTAAAAGCGGAGTTGTATTCTCCGGCACGGAATATACCGACGCGTAGCCGTCCTTTAAGCTGCGGCGGATTATTTTTGCGCCCGATATTTCCATTACAACGCTGTCGGAAACGGGGTAAATTTCGCCCGCTCCGAGCTCAAGCGAAGACTCCGAAACGGTTATTTCGCCGCCCGAGAATTTCACTTCTCTGCTGCCGCCTTCGCCCGTAACGTAAGCGCACGAGCCGATGAACACGGCGGAATCGGCGGAAGCAATGCCGAGAGGCTCGTCTTCTGTTTCGGATTTAAGGCCGAATGTGAGAGCGCCCGCGTAAACGCCGTCGTCAAGGGAATAAACGTAATAAACGCCGTAGTCGTTGTCAACGTTAAGGCCCGCGCAAAGGCTGCCGTCAAAGCCGTAAGTGCCTGCGAGAGAGGCGGAGCCGCCGAGGGTCACTCTGTAAATTTCGGTGCGTGTTTCGGACGTGCCGACGGCTCTGAGCTGCCTTGCAACGTAAACTCCGCTGTCGCTTACCGTAACCATCGCGCTCGGACCGCACCCGATTATTTCAAACATCGAGGCGCTTTCGCCGCCCGAAAGAGGCGCCGCCGTTATGAAGAGATAGCCGTTTTCTCTTGCGTTTTCTGCAACGGTTATTTCGCCCCTGCTTTCGCTCGGCGAAGCTTTTGCGCCGTCCGAATAAAACGCCGCCACGGGGTTTTCGCCCGAAAGAGCGTCGGTCGTGACAACGCAGAATTCATTGCCGACCTGCTCGCAGCAGACGAATTTGCCTTCCTGCTCGTTTGTCTTTATGAGCTTCGGCTCGGACGGGTCGGCTATGTCGTAAAACATCGTAACGGTGCTTACGTTAGAGCCGGACGAGCTGTCGAGATTTGAATAAGCTCTGCGTTCGATAACGGCAACGAGCGTGTTGCCGCATATCTGAAGCTCAAAGCAGTCGTCGGCGTATCCTTTGTCGCTCATCTCTCCGAGCTCTATTGACGAAAGAATGCTCATTTCCCCTTCGGGAGAGGTTTTGATAACTCTTATCACCTGCGTTGCGAGAGAGGTTTTTTCATTGAGAGCGGACGTGAGAATAAACAGACATCCGCGGCTGTATTTAACTATATCCGCCTGCTTTTCGGGGTCGGCCTCTTCGGGAGCAACCTCGGGAAGCTGTGAAATGACCGCGGGTTTTTCACCCGGTTTTGAGTCCTTTGGGTAAACGCCGCCCGTTTCATCCGGGGCGCCGTCTTTGCTCTCGCTGCTCGATTCAACTATGTCTCTCACGGCGCTGTCGAGCTCTTCTCTCGATTCCACGCTCTTGATAAGCTCGCTTATTTTAAGGCCTTCAAACGCGCTTTTGATGCCGAGGTCGCTGCCGCCCTTCATATTTCTCGCAACGGCCGCTATGACCATAACGAGCACGAAGCACGCCGCCACCGCCGCAATTTTTTTAGCGGGGTAGGCTCTGCGCTTCTTCGCGGACGATATCGGAACGACGGGCGCGATATCTTCGGCTTTGAGCTTTAACAAAATATTCTCTTTTGACAGCGAATCGGGCACGTTTATTTTCTCCGCGCTTTGAGCAAAAGATTTTTGCAGAAGCTCGAGAGTTTCTCTGTCTTGTCTATTCATGGATATCGCCTCCTTCCCCGCCGCTCTGAAGCTCGTTTCTGAGCTTTGTAAGCGCACGTGACAGTTTTGACCTTACGGTAGAGTGTGTTATGCCGGTTATCTGCGCAATTTCTTTTGAGGTGTATTCGCCCATCGTTTTGAGCATCACTATTTCTCTCTCTTCCGGCGAAAGCACCTTTAAAGCGGATTGAAGCTCGAGCGACAGTTCAAGATTTTCTATGCCGTCGTTCGGGCTCTCGGTTTCGTGGCCGACGTCTTCGTCAAGGGTCATGTGAGCAACACGCTGATTAAACTGCTTGCAGCTTTCGGCGTGAAGAATTCTGAAAAGCCATCCCTTGAATGACTGCGGGTCCCTGAGGTTTTTTATCTGCCTGAAAGCCGAAACCACAGCCTCGCTCACGGCGTCTTCCGCAGCGTAGCTGTCACCCGTGATGGTGCATGCGTAAGCGTACATTTCACCGCGATAAATTTCATAAAGCTCGCCGAACGCATCGGCGTCGCCGCGGCGGGCAAGGTCAACGAGCCCGGCTATTCTGTTGTCCAAACCCCCACCCGCTTTCATTGATAAGTGATTAAAAAAATGGGAAATGTTGCAGAGCGCCGGCAAAAATTTTGCTTATGCTCCGCACACAGTTGATATAGTAATAAATTTTAACGCTATAATATAGGTATAATATGTTAATTTTTACAAAATAATCAAAAACTATTGTATTGCTTTTACCTTGTGTGTATAATTATTCCATAATTTCCGTGATCGTATGATCATTTTGAAAGGTGTGGAACTATGCTCGGCAAGTTTGTCAGAGTCAGGGTCACTAACCCTATCCACTCCGTAAACGGACAGCGTGACTTTACCTACGGGCTTAATTACGGCGTAATTGAAGGAAAAAGGCATTATGATTATGTCTCTAACGGAGCAGGAGCTTACATTATGGGGATAAACCACCCCGTGAGAACTTTTGACGGCAGAGTGATAGCCGTCATAAGGCACAACGACGGCACGCCGCCCGCCTACGTGGTGGCGCCGAAAAGCACGAGATTCATAAACTACCAGGTCGAAGACGCCGTGGAGTTTGCCGAAAAGGGCAGAATAAAGCGCATAGAATGCCTTTACGAACGCTCAAGCGGCGCGATAGTTTACAGATTCATAGGCGGCGAGCTGACCTTTTTGCTCATAAAAAACAACCGCTCGTCAAATTGGGGCTTCCCCAAGGGGCATATTGAGAGAGGCGAAACCACCAAAGACGCCGCAAGGCGCGAGGTGCTTGAGGAAACGGGAGTGCACGCAATCTTTCTGCCCGATTTCGCTTCAAAATCCGAATACACGATTCAGGGCAAGGTTGAAAAAACAGTCACCATTTTCCTTGCGAGAACGGAAGACGTTGACACAAAAATACAGCGTGAAGAAATTGAAGATTACGCCTGGCTGAATTTTCGCAAAGCGATGGACAGGCTCAAATTTTCAAACGACCGCAACATGCTCAAAAGCGCAAACGAGTTTCTTAAGTCAAAAGGCATTGCAGTTTAAAGTGCAATGCCTCTTTTTTGCCTCGTTTTACGCCGTGACGTCGGCAAATTCGGCGCCGATGTAGGCGGCGAGAGCGGACGGGTCGACCCCGAGCATGAGCCCTCTCTGACCGCCCGAAAGAAAAATTTTATCAAAAAGCTGCGCGGTTTCGTCTATCACGGTGGGGAACTGCTTTTTCATGCCCACGGGCGAGCAGCCGCCTCTTATGTAGCCGGTTACCTTGAGCAGGTCTTTTACGTGCAGCATTTCCACCTTTTTCTCTCCGAAAGCGGCGGCGGTCTTTTTGAGATCCAGCTCTTCGCAAACGGGGATGCAGCAAACGCCGTAGCCGTTTTTGTCGCCCTTAAACACGAGGGTTTTGAAAACGGTGTCTTTATCCCTGCCCGTTTTCCTCGCGACCGAGGCGCCCGAAAGGTCGCTTTCGTCCACGTCGTAAGTGAGCACCTCGTATTCAATGCCCTCTTTGTCGAGCATTCGCATAACGTTGGTTTTAGTCATTCCGCTTTGCCTCTGAAATTCTGAATTCAAACCCGACTTTTCTGTTTGCCTTGAGCTTGTAAGGGTCGTGCAGATAGGCGCAGCCGGGCATATCTCCGCCCACGCCCCTCATGGCGGCGTCAAGCGAAAGAGTGATGAAATTATCTTTTCTCAGCTCGTAAAGGTGCTTCGCGGAGTCAAGCTGCTCCGGGGTGTACCACGCCATGTTGAAGCCGAACGGTATGTCGAGCGCTTCAAAGATAACGCCGCTGCCGTTTTCGTCAAGCGCCTTCAAATATCTCACGTCGCAGCGGTGGCCGTTTTCCTGCGGCCTCATATAACGGTGCTCGAGAGCGTCAACGTTCATTGAATAAATGCCGACCGCGGCTCCCGTTTTTCTGTCAACGTAATTTTCCTGCGGCCCTCTGCCGTACCACGTAACGTTTTCGAGCTCGGGCTCAAGAGCCATGCGCACGCCGACCTTGAGCATCGGGATAAAGAGCCCCTGCGCCGTGTGCTTTACGCTTACGCTGCCGTCCGGAGCAAAAAGATAAGTCGTTTCAACGCCCGATGTAAACGGCGCTTTCCACTTGACTCTCACTTCAACGCCCGACGGGGTCGCATAAGATTTGACGGAGGAAGCGAAGACTTGAGCGGTCGAGCGCTTCCACTGATAAAGATAGTGAATGCCCGAAACGTCGGGAGTAAAGTTGAGATAGCCCCTGTCGTTGTCGGTAAGAGGCCTGAAGAAATCGGGCTTTAATCCCGCGGCGAGCGTTTCTCTGCCGCCGTAAACGAGCGACACGAGCGAGCCCGATTCTATTCTCGCCTCAAAGCTTTCGCCCTTTATTTTGACGTTTTTGCCCTTCTGCATAAACTTAAGGTTGCCTACGGAGGGCTTTCTCAAAGCGAAGGGTCTTTCTCTTATGAATATCTGGCTGCGTGAAATCTCATAGCCCGCCTCAGCCCAGGGGGTGTCTTCCTTCTGAACGAAAGAGACGTTGAGTATCAGCTCGCCGAGCGGATAATCGGCTTTGTCATAGGGCAGGGAAATGAGCTGCTCAGAGAGCGGCGGTATCACGGGAGAGTCGAGCCTGCCTGCCGCTTTTTCGGCTCCGTCAACCGTCAGCGACCAGTCGATATACGCGAAGGACGAATCTATGAAACAGTTTTTGTTCTTAACGATGATTTTTCCGTTTGCGGCGTCGCAATCCTTCGCCTCAAGGTTTGAGTAAACCTTTTTAACCTCGTAATAGGACGGCTGCGGCTGCCTGTCGGCGGTGATTATGCCGTTTGCGCAGAAATAATAGCTCGTGTTTCCCTCGTCGAAATCTCCGCCGTAGAGCCACTTTTCAACGCCGTCTTCATATCTGCGTATGGACTGGTCCACATAGTCCCAGATAAAGCCGCCGCACATGTGGTCGTATTCCTCAAACACGTCCATATATTCCCGGAAATTGCCCAGGCTGTTTTCCATGGCGTGAGCGTATTCGCAGTAAATAACGGGGTGGTCTTTGTAAACCTCGGCAGGCACGGGCTTATTGTCCGCGGCGAGAGCGTTCGCTACGTTGTCGTAAGGAGTGGTCTTTATTTCCTGCTGATTTTTCAGCTTTTCAACTATTCCCTCAACGGGATACATTCTCGAAATGAAATCGGATTTTGTGAAGTCAAAATCGCCCTCGTAATGTATCGGCCTCGAAGAATCGAGCTCTAAAATCGCTTCTTTTTCTCTCATGAAATTGGAGCCGTCGCCCGCCTCGTTGCCGAGCGACCAGAAGCAGACGCAGGCGTGGCTTCTGTCTCTCAAAACCATTCTGCGAGCCCTGTCGCATACCGCCTCGGTGAAATCGGGATTATCGCCCGGGCAGTTTTTGCGGCGCACGCCGTGGCTCTCCATATCCGCCTCGTCCATAACGTAAAAGCCGAGCTCGTCGCACATTTCATAAAGCTTTTCCCTGTTGGGATAGTGGCTCGTGCGAATGGCGTTTATGTTTGCCCTCTTCATAAGGTAAAGATCCTGCTCGTATCTTTCGTCGGGCACCGCCCAGCCGTTGTCGGGGTCAAAATCGTGGCGGTTAACGCCCTTTATGATGACCTTTTGCCCGTTGATATAAAGCACGTTGCCCTTTATCTCCGTTTTTCTGAAGCCTATCTTAACGGCTTTTGCGGAGAGTATTTTTTTGCCGGATTTGAGCACTATAACGAGCTGATAAAGCTCCGGCTTTTCGGCGCTCCAAAGGCGCGCGTTCTCTTCAACGTAACTGAATTTAAACAAGTTTTCTCCGCTCTGAGCCTTAAACGAATGTGCGGCAACCTTTTTGGGCTTGCCCGAGTCGATTATCGCCACCTCGAGGCTGCAGTCGGTTTCTTCGCCGTAATTATTCACCTTTATTTCGAGCTCGAGCGTGCCGTCTTTGTAATCGTCCGAAAGGCTCGTGTCGGCGAAGAAATCGCGAACGCACACTTTTTCCTCGGCGTAAAGATAAACGTCTCTGTAAATTCCGCTTAAAAACCACATATCCTGGTCTTCGAGATAAGTGCCGTCTGTGTAGCGGTAAACCTCCGCCGCAACGCTGTTTTCGCCGGGCTTTACGTAATCGGTCACGTCAAATTCCGCGGGAGTCATCGAGCCCTGCGAATAGCCCACTCTCTTGCCGTTAATGTAGAGGAAAAATCCCGCCTTGACGGCTCCGAAATTTATAAAAATCTCTTTGCCCTCAAAGCTTTCGGGCAAAATGAACGAACGGCGGTAAATGCCCACCTCGTTTTTTGAATGGTCGATTTTCGGTATCTCCCTTTTGACGGTCGAGAGCGCGTCGGGCAAAAATGCGCACAGATATATCGGCTTGCCGTAGCCCTTCATCTGCCAAACGGAAGGCACGGTGATATCGTTCCACGACGAGTCGTCAAAATCCTCGCTTTCAAAACCCTCTGGCAGCTCGTCAACGCCCTGCTGCCAGTAAAATTTCCATTCTCCGTTAAGTGAGAGATAATCGGGAGCGGGAGCGCCCGCCACGGCGTCCTTCACGCTTTTTCTCGGCAGAGCGTTGTTGTGGCCGCTCTCCTTGTTTTCCATAATAATGCGCGGATTTTCCCAGTATTTAAGCTCTTTGCTCATGTTGCCCTCCTTGCCGCCCTATCGGGCGCGGCTTTTTTTCAACTCGAACGTATGCAAAAATTCATATTATAAAACATTATTTAATTGGTATTATACATCATCGGCAAGGCAAATGCAAATGCAGGGCGCGATTTTTAATTTTCTGCTCCCTGCATTTTGATGTTTTTTTCAGCTTTCGCTTTTGCCGCTTAAAAAGGCGTTCAGCCTGCCCTTGAGCAGCTTTGTGAAAAATTTAACAACAAAGCCCGTGCCGACCGCCGCGATAACGGTGCCCTCTCTCATGCCCACGATTTTGCCGCCGAAAAACACGAGCGACAAAATGAGCGCAAGCAGCACGTTTGAAACGTCAAAAACCACTTTAACGCTGCTGAAATCCTTGCCGAGAGTGTCGCTCAAAACCTTGACGAACGCCTCGCCGGCATTGAGTATGATATCGGCGATAACGGTGAGAGTAATGCCGAAGCCGAGCAAAATGACTCCGCAAACGGACATCGCGAGGCGCGCGGGGTAAATATCCGCCGGAATTTTGCCCGCTATAAAAACGCCGAAATCCGTGAAATAGCCGAAAAGAATTGAAATTACTATCTGAAAAAGCTGAAACGGCTTAAAATTTTTGCGCAGAACAGCAGCCTGAGCGGCTATTAGCAGGCAGTTCCATATAATAAGGTAATTGCCGATAGTCATCACGGGAAAGCGAAGGCTCATGACGTTAGGCACCGACGAAATTGGCGACACTCCGAGCGCGGCGACCTTCGTAAAGCCCACTCCCGTGCCCGCGATAAGCAGCCCGATTAAGAGCAGCGCGTACCTTTTTATTCTCTCCGTTTTCACCGACGTTTTGCCTCCCGATGCCTTGACTTTGCCCGATAATTTTATATAAAAAATTCCTCTTTGTCAACCGCGCGTCAGCCTCTTTGCAAATTTGACTTTATTTTTTCGCGGCGCGGTGATATAATGCGCTGTGCGTAATAATTTGCGGTGGTGATTTAATTGCCGGGAAACAACAAAGTTGAAATAATTGAATATTCGAGGCCGCTCGATATTTCGTTCAGCATTTCTCACGCTTTGGGAGCGGTTTTCGGAGCGTTCGCTCTCGCCCTATGCCTTAAAACAACGGCGGGGTCGGGCAATACCGTTTTGATTTTTTCGTGCGCGGTATATTGCCTCGCCTTCACGGCGGTTTACGGCATTTCGGCATTTTATCACGGCTTGCCGTCGGGGAAAGCCAAAGCCGCAGCGAGGCGGCTCGACCACATGGCGATACCTCTTTTGCTCGCCGGCACCGCTACGCCCTGCGCGCTTATCACGCTTTACCGCCTGAGCCCCGCTCACGGCATAGCCGTATTTTGCGCAGGCTGGTTCTGCGCCGCATTCGGCATAGTGACAAAGCTCTTTTTCTTTAATAATGAGAAGCTCAAGGCAATTTGCATGACAATTTATTTTGTCGGCGGAGCCTACATGCTTTTTAGCGCCGTGCCGAAGCTCGGTCAGATAAACAAAACGGCGTTTTTGCTGCTCTTTATCGGCTGCGTTCTTTATTCTCTCGGCGCGATTTTCTGCCGCCTCGGCATCAAAAAGCCCGTTATGCACCTGCCCTTTCACGTTTTGGTGCTTGCCGGCAGCATAGTTCAGTTTTACGCGATATATCACTATATCGTTTTGCCAGAGGTTTAATTTCGCCCTTTTATGTGGCACATTTTACAAACGTCTCCGTTATTTTTGGTTAATTTTACTATCTGTTAAATATCGCCCGCAAGTGGTATAATTAACAGGCATCACAAAATGCTTATCAGGGGGATTTCTCATGAAAAAAGACAAAACCGCCTCGGCAGCTCCTGAGGAAAAGCTCAATTACAAACGCACTTTCCTCATCGGCTTCGGCTTTATGGGCTGTATGACTCTTTGGTCTGTTTACAACTCATACGTGCCGGTCATTCTAAGAGGCAAGCTCACCGAAATCTGGCGCGGAGACGGAGCCTTCATGCAGTTCCTTTCCACTCATTCATGGATGAGCTGGCTTTCGGTCGCGCTCGTTGTTAACGCCATAATGACCATTGATAACATTTTCGGCGTTATCTTCCAGCCTTATTTCGGCAAAAAGAGCGACCACACCCACACCAAAATGGGCAAGCGTATGCCTTACATCCTCATTTTCCTGCCGCTTTGCGCATTCGCCTTCAGCTTCATTCCCGTTGCGGCAACAGTTAAAGCCACGGGTCTGAGCATCCTGCTGATGATGTCTGTCATCATCTGCTTTAACTTCATGATGTCAATCTGGCGCTCTCCCGTTGTTTCTCTTATGCCGGACTTTACGCCCTCGCATCTTCAGAGCGACGCTAACGCCGTTATAAACATTATGGGCGGCATCGGTCAGATGCTCGGCTTCGTAGTGGGCATTATCGCCTCCACCGTCGTCGGCCTGCTCGGGTTCACGGCTCTGAGCGATTCGCTCAAGGCAAGCACCGACGATTTCGGCAGAATAATTGACGATGCGGGCGAGCTCGTGCTTGACGCCGCAGGCAACGCCCAATACGTTAACTACACGCCCGTTTTCGTTGTTACCGCGTGCATTTCCGTGCTCTGCCTCGTAGTGCTCACCATATTCTATAAGAAGAATAAAAAATACGACCTGAGCGCAGAGGTCGGCTTTGAAAACGGCGACACCGAAAAGAAAAAAGAGAAGATTAAAATCAAAAATCTTCCCATCACCAAAGAAGAAAAGCGCAGCCTTCTCGTAATGCTCGCAGCCCTCTTCCTTATCAACAACGCAACGGAAGCCATCGTGCCGAACTTCACGAATTTTGCAAACGGCACTCTTCGCGTCGCTCCCATTTATTCAACCCTTATGATGGCTGTTTTTGCCGTTTCGCTTGCGGCGTTCGGCATTCCCGCCGGCGTTATGGGCAGAAAGCTCGGCAGAAAAAAGACCATTATGATAGGCCTTACCGCCATTGTGGCGATGTTTGCCGTTTATCTTACCGTTTCTCAGATTTTGCCTCCCGCGGCTGACGGCTCGGTCAATAAGTTCACCTGGATAATTCTCTGGATAGCCCTCATAGTCGGCGGCGCGGCGGTAGGATGCGTAAACATCAACACCCTGCCTCTCGTGCTCGCGATAGGCGGCAGAGAATACGTCGGCACCTTCACCGGTTATTACTACACCGCCACGATGTCCGCTTCCGTCACAGGACCCATCCTTTGCGGCCTCGTAATCGGCTTGTTTAATGAGGATTACAACTACATGTTCCTCTTCTGCGCGGTTATGTTCGCAATCGGTCTTGCCGTAATTTCCGGAGTAAAGCACGGCGAGCTCTCAAAAGACGAAGACACGACCTGGCTCGACGAAGCAGTCGAAGAAGCCGACAGAGATTGATAATAAAATCAAATATCAGCAGCAAGAACCACGCAAAACGCGTGGTTCTTTTGCATGCGTAAAAAACAGACTGCAAACTCACGAAAAAAATGAGAATGCAGTCTTTTTTACAGCCAGATATCAGGTTGTTTTATGCTTTTCAGGCATAGCTTCCGGGCACTTCTATCTCAATATCGGAAACGGGGAAGCTCGCGCACGGGTGGATGTATCCGAATTCTTTATCCGCCCATCTTCTGCCGTCGGTTTCTTCGGGGATGAACACCTCGCCCTTCAGCAGCTTTGACCTGCACCATCCGCACTCGCCGCATCTGCAGCGTGAGGGAGCTGAAATGCCCGCGCGTTCAATAGCGGCAAGCACCGGCTCATCAGCCTTTGCGGGGAATTCATACGTTTCTTCGCCTCTGACAAGCTTTACGCTGAACACGGAATCGGGTTGAATATCGGGATAACCGGGCAGAGCGGAAACGTTTTTGGTAACGCTTTGAAGCTCTTTGCGAACGAATTTTTTCTCAACGCCGAGCTTTTCGATTTCGCCCTGAACGAATCTGTACATCGCGTCGGGTCCGCACATAAATATCGAGAACGAGCCGTTTGCGGGAATATATTTTTTGATAAGATCCGCGGTGATAAATCCGCTCTCGCAGCCCTCTCTGTTGTCATCGCTCAAAACGTTAACCACCTTTACTTTCGGGCAGTCGCGAGCGATTGATTCGAGCTCATCCCTGAACAGAATGCCGTCATATTTCGCCGAGCCGTAAAGAATTGTCAAATCAAAATCTTCGATGCCGTCGCGAACGGCGTAAGCCATTGAGAGAAACGGAGTGATGCCGCTGCCGCCGGCTAAAGCGATAACTTGAGAGCCGTCTCTGATTTTATCATAGAAAAAGCTGCCCTCGGGAGCGCTCGCCGTCACCTTATCGCCCGCCTTGAGGGTGTCGAGGATTTTATCGGCGGCAAATCCTCCCGGATTTCTTCTTATCGTCACCGCGTATTTGCCCTCTTCGCTCCACTTTGGGGATGAGCTTATGGAATAAGGCCTTGTCAAAACGGAATTGTCAATGACGAAGCGAAGGCTGAGATACTGACCCGCCTTGAAATAAGCCGCGGGGGAGCCGTCCTCGGTGCCGAGGATGAAGGTCTTGGCATCGGTGTGCTCAATTATCTCTTTTACTGCAAGCTCCTGAAAATCGGGGTGAAGCGCTTTGGCGTTTTCGTTTATGGCAAACACGCTGTCAACGTCCTTTGCCTCGGCTTCGGCTATGACGGCGTCGCGGGTTTTGGGAAGAAACGCGAATTCTTTCATATCATTGCCGTTAAGGCCTTTTAATTTAACTCCGTATGGCATCAGTCATTTCCTCCTTTACCGTATTTTGAGAGCGCAATTCCGGCGAGCTGACTGCCGCAGTAAAGCGCGGATGAATATCCGTCTCCCCTCGGGCCCGAAGTGCCGATGGGAATAAGACCTTTTATGGGATAATCGGTTGCCATGGACATATTTCTGCCCATTATGCCGTCCCAATCTCTGGTTTCATAGCCGTAAACGCCGCCCTCGGGCGCGTTGAGATATCTAGCGAAGGTCCAGGGGCCCGCCACCGAAATCTCTTCGATGTAAGGTCTGAGGTCAATGCCGGCTTTTTCTTTAAGCTGCGAGATAAAGCCGTCGGCGATACGCGTTTTAGTGTCAAAATATTCCTGCGGGGTCATATTTTCCCAATCCTCGGGCGAGGTATACATTCTGGTGAATGAGCAGGCGCAGGTGCCCTCGGGTGAAAAATCGGGATTTGCTATGTTGTAGCAAAGGAAAATCGTATAATTATTGGTATCTATGCTGCGCATGGAGTCATATTCCTTCGCCGAATCGGAACCGCCCGCCATAAAGATGCTGTAATCCTTGATGCCTATCTCCTGCGCGGTTTTGTTGAGGCCGAGGTAGCAGGTAAACATCCTGCCGCCGAAATTTCTGTTTCTCGCGGCGGAGAGCTTCTTTTCTCTCTCCGGCACGAGCTTTTTATCCATCATGCTGCCGTAAATGATGTCGGGGTTTATATTTGCCAGAGCGCAGCCGCACTCGAAGGTGCCGAGATTTGTTTTTACGGCTTTGCACCTGTCGCCCTCAAAGATAAATTCCTCAGCGCGGCAGTTAAACAGCACCGTGCCGCCGAGCTCCCTTATTTTTTCCGTAAGGGCAACGCTGATTTCGTGAGAAGTGTGGGCGGGGATATAAGCGCCTCTGCCGATGTAATTTGAAACCATGCTCGAATAGTGAGGGAACGAGAGCGAATCCATATCAACTCCGAGATAGCTCCAGTAAACCGAGAGGATGTCTCTGATTTTTTGCGGAATTTCAAGCGCGTCAAACACCTGAGAGGTTGACTTCGCGCCGACCTTGAGCAAATCGGTGTATTTGACCATCGCTTTCACAATGTTGTATTTGGGGCGGCTCAGATAATCGAGACCGTCGCTCACCTCGTCAAAAAGCCTGAACATATTCTCGATTTTATCTCTGTATCCGGGCACGCAGGAATCGAGCTTGTCAATAAATTCACGCTTGCCCGCAGGCATTGTGATATCCATCGGGGTACCGTCCGAAAATTCGCTGATGATTCTGAAGCAATCGTCCACGCGCTTCCAGCCGATATTTACGCCGAGGCGGTCAAACATTTTTCTCACTTCGCCGGGGTCGTTTTCGGGGCCCACTCCGCACAATTCGTGAAGCGACGGGTCAAACTCAAACCTGCCTCTCACAAACGAGGTGGAGCATCCGCCGGGCAGATTGTGCTGCTCGATAAGAAGCACCTTTTTACCCGCCGAAGTAAGCTCCGCGGCGGCGGCAAGACCCGCAAGCCCTGCGCCGACAACTATGAAATCATATTTTTTCATCTTGCGTCTCCCTTCCGAGAATTTATGATTTTATTATATTTGTTTTATCCGCCGCGGTCAACATTTATTTGCAATATTTTATGCCTTTTCGGCAATAAACACGGAGCACCGCCGAATGCCCGACCGTCATAAAGAAGCTTTTTATCGCGCTTATAAATGTGCGCCGGAAATCAAACAAGCCGAGATGAAAACAGCAGTAAACCGCCGTATATCTCAGCTTGTGTTTTTTATGAATTGAATTGCGTCTTTATGCCCCGCATGGCAATTCATGACCGCAGGTCAATTCACGCGCCGAAGGCGCAATTCATTTTGCCGCATTTATTTCACTTTTGAAGCGGCAAGTCTTACGAGATTGAGATAAGTGGGGCTGTTTATAAATCTCGCGAGCTCGTCGGGCGCGCCCGTTACGGGATAAACCGTATCCGCGTCGTCATCCGCCTCGAGGAATTGCGGGAATTTTTCAAACGAATCAGCGCTCACCTCATCGCTCGTCATAACGAGGTTAAACAGCTCGTCTATGCCGGCGTTGCCGTTGCAGTGAAGCCAGTCGCGCACAAACCACGTGCATTCGGGCAAAGCGCAGGTCGAAGCGTCTATCATATTGTCGGGCGAGAGATATTTCTTATCGGCAAGGGCTTTAAGATAATCGTCGCCGAGCGGCTGCTTAACGTCGCCGCAGGTCGCTCCGAGAGAAGCGTATTTTGTGTCCACTGTGCCGTCCGAGGTCGATTTCCAAAGCGTTACGAGCGGAGTTCTCTGCACGTTGTAGCCGCAAATCAGGCAGACCTTTACTCCGCTGTTCTTTGCGTTTTTAAGATTTTGCTCGATATCCGCCATAGCATTTCTGTAAGCGAAAACCTTGTCGTGAAGCCCGCCCTCGGAGGGAAGGCTCATGAATTCGACCGCCTCCTCAAAATATTCCCCGGGCACGAACGCCCATATTCCGGGCATGGAGCCGAAAACGGGAATGAGCGCCTCGCGGTAAACCTTTTCTCCGACGTCGGCAACGACCTTATTGCCGAATTTGCACAGCCCGTCGATAACGCCCGCGCATTTCAGCGCGTCAAGCAGGGCGTAAAGCGTGCCCTCGATGAAATCGTCGGCGAAATCCGCTTCGAGAAACGGAATCGCGTCCTCGCCGTAGCGGGTAAGAGAGGTTGAATTAAGCTCTGTTTTGCCGCAGAACGCCTCGCCCGCGACAGCCGTGCCCTTAAACGGGCAGCAGCGGCAGATAATAACGTCAATGCCTTCGCTGCCGTATTTTTCAAGATAAGCCGAGAGCACCACGCCGCCCATGCTCGAGCATTTGAGCTTCACGCTGTTGTGGCCGGTGAGGGCTTTGACCTGAGAAATGAATTCACTCAGCCTGTCCGCGGCGTAATAAGGGTCGAGCCTGAAATCGTAGTCAAAATAATAATCGCTGTCGGGCCCGTGCTTGCTTCCTTCGGGAACGTTGAGCTCGGGAGTTGTGACGTTCGCCTTCGAATTGCCTTCGGTGTCGAGCGCAAGGTCGCCGAAACAGGCGTTCACAAACTCAACGAGCGCGTCGCCGAGCAGGTCCGAATCGTGAATGAGAAGCGCCTTCGTGATTTCGGGCAAAACTCCGCCGAGGTTGGACAGCAGAAACTTTGTGTCGATTTTCCACAACGTCTGCTCGGTTTCTTCCCCCGCGTCCCTTACTATCGGCGTGCAGCCGAGAGGGCCGACGTAAATTATCGGCGAAAATCCGCAGCCGCATTCCTCATAATCCGCAAAAGCGGGCGCCGCCGCGCAGCAAAGCACCGCCGCGCACAAAATCAGAGAAATTATCTTCTTCATACCGCATCTCCTTTGCATTTGACATTTTATGGTGACAATCAAGCTTGCGTTTTCATTCGTCATTTCAAAAACACACAGTCATTGTGATATTCAAGATACTTTTTTTGCGGTAAAAATTTTTCAGGGAGCGTGATTTTACTGCCTTTCAGCGCTCCGAAATATCTTTTTACAGACTCTCCGGAATAAATATCGCTGATTTTGTCAGAAACGCAGATTGTGAAATCGGGTTTAACCGTTATATAGCCTTTGTCAAACGCTCTGTCGTGCAGGGCGTTGAGAAGAAGACCGTTTTTCGGATCTGTTTTTTCGTTTTTATCGCTTATTCTGTATGGCTTGATGTGGCTCGCTATCAGCAAATCGCTGTTTGATATTCCCGTCATGCAGCAGGCTCCGCCGTATGAGGCAATCAGAGCTTTTCTGAAAAAAGATTGGTTCACTCTCTGCTTTGCGGTTACTTCCCGTTCGTCGCCCGCAGGAATGAATAAATCGCCGCCAATTTGTTCTTCGGGCTGAGTATCGGCAAGCTCCGCAATCAGCTTTTCGCTTTCGTAAGCCAAATCGTCCCATTTGCCGTTAAACTCTTCAAAAATTTCTTTGTCCAGCTTGCTTGCGTTTGTGAGCCCGACTATTCCCTGCTTTTTGAGATTTTCGTCAAAGCTGCCGAAATTGCCGATTTTCATATTGACCGCGCTCGGCGTTCTCCCAATTAAATTCGCGATTTTGATTACGTCGGGATGACTCTTTGACGAGCTTTTAAACGGTATTTTGCAATAGAGATTGAAAACGATTATTTCTTCTTCTCTTGACCATTCTGCCATTCTGACGCACCCTCTTGTAGAATTTTTAATCCGTTTTCCCTTTTACAGCGTGATTTCTTCGCCGGCGTCGATTATGAGCCTGTTTTCGGCATCGAAATTTTCGGCTCTGCTTCTGTCAAACAGCTTGCCGGGGGCGGTGTGATAGGGAATATTGTGCTTTGCTCCCACGAGGGAGGCGCATTCCGCCGCTTCGTCAAGGTCCATGTTGTAAATTCCGTCGCAGCAGAAAAATGCGTAATCTATATTTTTCTCTTTGAGCGAGGGCATCTGCTCGGTTTTGCTCGTGTCGCCCGAAACGTAAACGGTCACGCCGTCAGGCAGATAAAGGATATATCCCACGCATTCGTCCGAGCTGTGATTGCGGTTGTAACCCGCCTCGACCGCTTCCGCTTTTACGGCGCCGAAATCAAAGCTCTTTTCTTCGAGAGCCTCTTTCCACGTGACGACTCTGCAGCCGTCGTTTCGGTTTTTAACAAGGTCAAGGTCGCAATGGTCAAAATGACTGTGCGTCACGAGAATTACGTCGGCGGCTTTGTCGTATCCGCTGCCGGCGTATGGGTCAACGTAAATAACGGTTCCGTCGCTTGCAGTTATTCTTATGCTCGCGTGCCCCATATAGAGGAGCTTGTTTGAATTGCCGCTCATATTTTCTTCTCCTTCGGTTTCAGTTTCGGTAAGCTCCGGTTTTTCGGTTTCGTTTCCGTTTTGCTCCCTGCCGCACGCCGCGAACGAAAGCGCCGTGAGCAAAAAGAGAAACAGACATAACGCTTTTTTCATATTGCCTCCGTTTTGCCCGCCGCGGGCAGTTTAGTTTCGTTAAAACAATTATACCACCGCCCGGCGGCTATGACAACGGCAAAATAAAGAAGCGGCAATTAAAACGCGAGCAGAGCATTTGCCGATTAAAAAATCAATACTCTATGTAAAAAATGCGCCGATTTCGGCGTAAATTTTAGATAGGATTGCGTTTTTTAACGAAACACAAGCAAAAACAGCCGTCAT
>CAJOLX010000008.1 GCA_905235625.1 uncultured Clostridia bacterium | reverse complement strand
GGAGGGATTGTATAAATGTTGCGAAGCAACCACCTTATAGAAAACGTCGCAGAAACCGCACACGTATCAAAATTGGATACTCGCTTCGCTCGGACAATTCATGCAATCCCTCAGTCCCCGTTTGGGGACAGATCCCTTTACACAAGGGAGCCTTGGAAATGCCCTGCCTCTTTCTAATTCACCTTTTTCGACAAGTTGCAAAACGCACCCTCTCGGGTGCGTTTTTTACAGCAATTTTTGAAAGGCGGTGGGCAGGGGATAGCTGTCTTTCAGCTCTTCCGCCGTCACCCAAAGAAAGCGTTCGGTTTGTCCTTTAGCAGTGACGCGATACGCCTTCATAACCCAGTCGATGTGGGTGAAAACGTGTTTCGCTTCTTTGGTGAATATGATGTCGATCGGCTCAACTCCCCACTCTTGCAGGATTTCCCGCAACTCTTCCTCCTTATGGAAGCCCTCGACATTCGGGAGCTGATACATCCCCGACAATAAACCTGTTTCGGGGCGCTTTTCGATGGCGATCTTGCCATCCGCGGAGATGATAGAAAAGACGGATTTATCGGCACGCCGACGCTTCATTTTCTTGACGCGCACAGGGAGCTGTTCCGTCAGTCCTTTTTTGTATGCGGTACAGTATTCGTTCAGCGGACAGCTTTTGCACAGCGGCGCTGTCGCAGCCCCTGCAAAGCACGGTTGCGGCGACGGGCTTAACGGAAGAAGCCTCTATGCCGAGAATTTCGCTTATCGCTTTGGCGGCGTCATTTCCGCCGGGGTTGCAGAGAGCGGCGTCTGTCGCTTCGCCGCTTGAGAGAGCGGCGGCATAGCCGTCACAGCCTGAAAAGCCGCAGGCTCCGCAGTTCGCGCCGGGCAGGCATTCTCTGATCGCAGCCGCTTTTTCGTCAACGGGCACGGAAAATATTTTTGATGCTATCGCGAGGATGAGCGCCGCCGCGGCTCCCGTAACGGAAAGGATGATAACGGCTGTCAATATAAGTTTAAAATCCATATTTCAGCCCTCCTCACGCGAATATATTCTCTACTATTCCGGAAAAGCCCTGGAATGAGAGAGAAACGAGCGAAGCGGCGATAAGAGTTGAGGGGAAGCCCTGAAGCGACTTCGGAATATCGTTGCCCTCAAGCCTTTCGCGAACGCCTGCGAACATTATCATCGCTATCATAAAGCCCACGCCCGCACCGACGGAGTTCACCATGGACTGAGCGAAATTGTAGCCGCTTTCAACGTTGAGAAGCACAACGCCGAGCACCGCGCAGTTTGTGGTGATGAGCGGCAGATAAATGCCGAGCGCCTGATAAAGCGAAGGAATAAACTTCTTAAGCACTATCTCAACGAATTGAACGAGAGCGGCGATAACGAGAATGAACACTATCGTCTGCAGATACTCAAGGCCGTTTTTCACAAGCAGATATTTGTTGATGGGGTAGGTGGCGGCGGTCGCGAGAGCCATAACGAAGATGACCGCCACGCTCATTCCGACGGCGGTGTTAAGCTTTTTGGAAACGCCGAGGAACGGGCATATGCCGAGGAACTGGCACAAAACGTAGTTTTCCGTTAATACAACGGTAAGGAAAATAGCAATCATACGGCCTGTTCCTCCTTTTCAGAGCTTTCGCAGGAGCCTCCGACGCACGCGGCGCCGCAGGCAGAAGCCATCGGGCATGCGTCGCAGCCCTTGAGCTCGGCTTTGGGCTTGCCCCTGCCTTCGGCTATCTTATTGGCAAGCGCCATAACGAGGCCGAAAACGAGGAATCCGCCGGGAGCCATAACTATAACGCCTATCGGGTTTTCAAAAAGAGTGAAGCCCGTGAAGGAAGTTACGCCGAACAGAGCGGTGAGGCTGTCAATGCCTTCAAGGAACGTGCCCGAGCCGATAATTTCTCTTACGGTCGCCATAACTATGAGAGCGAAGGTGAAGCCGATGCCCATTCCGAGCCCGTCAAAGAACGAAGCGGCAACGGGATTTTTGCCCGCGAACGCTTCCGCTCTGCCGAGAATGATGCAGTTAACGACTATCAGCGGCAGATAAACGCCGAGAGCGTCGTTAAGGGCGGGCACGAAGGCTTTAACCAGCATCTGCACTATGGTCACGAACGAAGCGATGACCACTATGTAAGCGGGTATTCTGATTTTTGAGGGTATCACTTTTCTCAGCGCGGATATAACCACGTTTGAGCAGATAAGCACTATCGTGGCGGCTATGCCCATGCCTATGGCGTTTGTTACCGACACGGAAACAGCCAGGGTGGGGCAGGTGCCGAGAACGAGCCTCAAAACGGGGTTTTCGCTTATGAGGCCTTTACTGAATTCTTTGCCGAGGCTTTTCTTTTCAGCCATTTGACTTTACCTCCTCATAGCAAAGTAGCGCGTTGTTTACCGCGTTTGTAACGGCGGTGGAAGTTTTCGTAGCGCCCGAAACGGCGTCTACGGAGCCGCCGTTTTTGGTGAGAGCGGCGGAGCCGAAAATGCCCTTGAACTGAGCGAGAAAGCCCTCGTTTTTGGGTATTTTGCCGCCGATTGACGGAGTCTCGTCAATTTCGAGGAAGCTGAGGTTTTGAACCTTTCCTTCACTGTCAATTCCCACCATTAGAGTTACGGGGCCGTTGTATCCGCCCGATCCCGAGGCTGTCACGGCGTAGCCCGCAACGCTGCCGTCTGCGGCGTAAGCTACGGCGCAGGAGCCGTTTTCGCACTCGATCGTGTCGCCGAAGCTGTCGGCAGAGGGCAAAACCTCTTTCATCGCGTTCTGACGGGCAAGCTCGGCGTTAGCCTCGATAACGGGAGCGGTAACGTCGTTAGTTATGCCCAAAAGAGCGGCGGCAACGAGGCAGATAATGAAAAGCACGAGAGTGGGAACGAGATATTCCTTTATCTTTTTCATGCCTCTGCCTCCTTTTGCTTTTTCTCCTTCTTCGGCGTGCCGAAGGGCTTGGGAGTGGTGAATCTTTCAATCAGAGGAGTAAATATATTCATAAGGATTATCGAATAGGATACGCCTTCGGGCAGCGAGCCGAAAAGCCTGATAAGCGAGGTGAGCAGGCCGCAGCCTATTGCGTAAATGATTTTGCCCTTTCTTGAAATCGGGCTCGTCGTGTAATCGGTAGCCATAAATACGGCGCCGAGCACGAGGCCGCCGGAAAGAAGCTGATAGGCGGTGAAGGTGAGGTCGCCCTTGCCGTAAATGAGCATTATGACGGCGACCGTGCCGATATAGAAGCAGGGGATAACGGGGGAAATTACCTTCTTAATGAGCAGGTAGATAAAGCCGATGAGCAGAGCGGCTATGCACGTTTCGCCCAGACATCCGCCTCTCATGCCTATAAACATTTCCCAAAGTGAGGGAAGCTCTTCGGCAGAAGCCGCGAGGGGAGTGGCGCCCGTTATTGCCTGCACTCCGGCAAGGTTCATAAAGCCCGCGCCCGGCTGAGTCCACTGCGTCATCTGCTTAAACGAGAGCAGCATGAATATTCTGCCGGCGATGGCGGGGTTTACGAAGTTTTGACCTATTCCGCCGAAGCACTGCTTTGCGATGATTATCGCGAACGCGTCGCCCACGATGACCATCCAGAAGGGAATGGAGCTCGGGCAGTTGAAAGCGATGAGTATGCCCGTAACTACTGCGCTGAGATCGCCTATCGTGTTTGACCTGTGAGAAAACTTTCTGAATGCGTATTCAAAAATAACGCAGGCGGCAACCGAAACGGCCGTTAAAATCAAAGCTCTCAGCCCGAAGATAACGCCGCTCGCTATGAGAGCGGGGCAAAGGGCGATTATCACGTCAAGCATTATCGAGCGCGTGGTGACGGAGGAGCGAAGATGCGGGGAAATGCTGACGTTCAGCTTTTTACCGTTTATCATTTCTTTGCAGCCTCCTCTCTGAGCATTGATTTAGCAAGCCTCATATATTGCACGAGCGGCTTGCCCGCGGGGCAGGAATAAGCGCAGGAGCCGCATTCCATGCAAACCTGAGCTCCTATGCGCTGCATTGACGCCGTGTCGCCCGCCTTGACGGCTCTGACGATGTTTGTGGGAGTGAGGCTCAGCGGGCAGGCGGCGGCGCATCTGCCGCACCTTATGCAGTCGGTTTCGGCCTTAATGTTGGCGTCGCCCTCCGCAAAGGCAAGAATTGCGTTGTTTTGCTTAAGAATGGGGAAGTCCGTGCCGACGAGCGCAAGACCCATCATGGGGCCGCCCATTATGATTTTGCCGGGCTCTGCGGAAAATCCGCCGCAGAAATCAATTATTTCGCCTATGTTCGTTCCTATGGGCACTCTCACGTTTTTGGGCTCTTTTATTGCGGAGCCGTCAACGGTCAGCGACCTTGAAACGAGAGGCTTGCCCGTTTTGATATATCTTGAAATGAACGCTACGGAAGCAACGTTCATCACAACGCAGCCGACGTCGGCGGGCAGCTTTCCGGGCGGCACCTTTCTGCCGGTTGCGGACTGCACCATCATTTTTTCGGCGCCCTGAGGATATTTTGACTCGAGCACCATGAGGCTGACCTCGTCGTTAACGTCTTCGGAGTCGTCGGCGATTCTTTTGAGTATCTTGAACGCCTCGGGCTTGTTGTCTTCCGCCGCTATCACCACTTTTTTGAAGCCGAACGTTTCCTTGAGCATATATACTGCCGAGAGAATATCCCACGAATTGTCTATGCATTCGCGGTAGTCAACAGTGATGTAGGGCTCGCACTCCGCGGCGTTTATGACGAGGGTGTCGATGCCTTTGTCGGGCGGGAAATTGAGCTTAACGTGAGTCGGGAATCCTGCGCCTCCGAGACCTACGAGGCCGGAATTTCTGACCGCCTTTATAAAATCCTCGCGGCTGTTTATAACCGGCGGGCTTATTCCCTCCCACAGCCTCATTTCACCGTCGGATTCAATGGTTACCGCCTTCGCCATAACGCCCTGAGGCATTTTAATGTCGCTTATCGCGGTAACCTTGCCTGAAACGGAAGCGTGGATGGGCGCGGATACAAACTTATCCGTGTCGCCTATGAGCTGGCCTACGGCCACCTCGTCCCCTACCTTGACCACGGGCTCGCAGGGCGCGCCTATGCTCATCTGCATGGGGATAACTACCTGTTTGGGCGTGTCAATTCTGACAGTCTCACAGTCGGCGGTATTCTTGCGGTGGTCAACCCTGACTCCGCCTCTTACCTTCTTAACGGCTGTGAGAACGCCCTTGGGAAGTTTTGACATCTTTTCTCCTCCTATTTGTCAGCTTTAAAATGTTTCGCCTGTTTCAGCAGCGCGGGAAGCACCGCCGAGAATATGACCCCCGTTATCAATCCGGTTATAACGCCGAAAATGATGAGGAAAGGGGCGTAATAAAAGGTCATGCCGCTGCCCGTGATAAACACGCTCGCGATCAGCTGCCCCAAATTGTGGCAGAGAGCGCACACAACGGAAATGCCCGTATATCCCAAACGCTTTGACGCGTATTTAAGCAAAAAATAACCTGCAAGGCACGAGAGCATGCCGCCCGAAAAGCTCATCACAAACGCCGTGAAGCCTCTCGTAGCAAAAGTGAAAAGCGATTTGACAAAAGCTATTGTCAGCGCATACGGCAGGCCGAGAGAGCCTGCGGCAAACATCGTTACTATGTTTGAAAAGCCCGGTTTTGCTCCCGGGGGCAAAAAAGGAATTTCGGGAATGAGCCCTTCGAGAAAATTAAGAGCTATTGCCTGAGCGCAAAGCACCGCGCAGAGGGCGGGGGCAAAATTTCTGTCTTGTTTCATAATGTCAATAGGTTATGGCGTCAACGTCGGAGCCGGATATGCTCACAACCGCTCGCGCCGGAAGGCACACGGCAGTGTCGCCCTTGTGAGTGAGCCTGCCCGTTTTAACGCAGATTTTGTCTTTGCATCCGGAGGATTCAAAATAAATTTCTCCGTTTTCCGCCACGATGATCGCCGAGGGCTCGGTGTCGGTTTTGATAACCGTCTTTTCGCTCAGCTCGTCAAGATTTATTCTCGCTATTACCTCGGAGTTTACGGTAACAACGGCAACTCTGCCGCCGGAGGACGTTCGCTGAAAGATGAGCAGAATGAGAGCTGCGGCAACAGCCGCAAGCGCCAAAATAATATCGCCCCTGCGGATGATTTTATTCTTCATCGGATCACCTCAAGGGAATAAGAGCTGTCCGTTATTTCAAGCATTTCGGCAGCGCCGGGCGTTGCGTAAATTTTATTATCCGCCGAAACGAAAACGCCTTCGCAGCCGTATTCAAGGCAAAGCTCCGCTCCCTTTTCAGCGCCGAGAACGAAGCAGGCGGTTGAAAGAGCGTCGCTGAGCGTTCCGCTTTGAGCGATTATCGTTGCGCTGACAATGCCGCTTTCGGCGGGATAACCCGTATCGGGGTCGAGAATGTGGTGGTATCTAACGCCGTCCTTTTCAAAATATCTTTCGTAGCTGCCGCTCGTTGAGATGAAAGCGCCGTCCGTATTTATAACGGCTATATATCCTGCGGCGCCGGGCTTCTGAATGCCTACTTTGAAGTTTCCTTTGCCGCAAACGAGCACGCTGCCTCCGAGAGAAACGACGCATTTTTTAAGGTTAAGGGAATCGGATTTTGCTTTTATTTCGTCAAGAGCGATGCCCTTGCCCGCGGAGCCGAGGTCGAGCTTCATGCCGCCGGGCACGGTCATTGACGAGCCGTCATATATGAGCTTATCCGCTCCGCAAAGGCCTGTTGCGGCTTTTATTTCGTCGCTGCCCGGCACTCTTTCGTTATCGGTGCCTATTGCCCAAAGGTCGCTGACTGCGCCGAGAGTGAAATCATAAGCGCCTTCGCTTTGCCTGTAAACGTCAAAAAGGGTGTCAAAGTATTTTGCGAGGCTTTCGGGTATATTTTCTTCCGAATTTTCGTTAAGAGAATAAACGAGGCTGCCCTTTTCAAAGCGGGAAAGAGTTTCTGAATCCAGCTTTTCGGTGATTTCTTTAAACTCCTTTGCGGCTTCTTCGGCGTCTTTGCCCGAAAGCTTTACGGAGCAGTAGGTGTCCATTGCGATGAAGCTGTCGGTATATTCGTCGGAGCGCGAAAAAAACACGAGGAGGCATATCGCAGCCGCAGCGGCGATTATGATTATAACCGTTTTTAACGCAGTTTTCTTTTTGCTTTCCATAGCAGCCTCCGAAAATATTTCCACTCTATATAATATAGCAAAATAAGAATTTAAGTCAATATGAATGCAAATAAAAACATTGATTTTTTTGCAAAATAATTTATAATTTAATTGTGAAATGACGAAGCGAAGGATGATTGCGATGACGTTTAACGTTTATATGCCCGCCCGCTGCATTTACGGCAAAAACGCCGTTATTGAAAATTCGCAGGCGCTTGCATCTCTCGGCAAACGCTGCCTGATAGTTACGGGCAAAAGCTCCGCAAAGCAAAGCGGCGCTCTCGGCGACGTTTGCTCCGCGCTCGAAAAGGAAGGGGTAAAATACGCCGTGTTTGACTCCATACCGTCCAATCCTCTGCTGTCCGCCTGCCATGAAGCGGGTAAGGCGGCGAGAGAAGCGGATTTTATAGTGGGCATCGGCGGAGGCTCGCCTCTTGACGCCGCGAAAGCCGTGGCAATTTACGCGGCGAACCCCGATTTAAGCCCCGCTGACATTTACAAAAGAGCTTACGAAAACGCTCCTCTGCCCGTCGCGCTTGTCGGCACCACGGCGGGAACGGGCAGCGAGGTGACGGGCGTTTCCGTTTTGACAAATGACGAAACGGGAGCCAAAAAGAGCATATCGGGGCCCGATTGCTACGCCGCAGTATCTTTTTGCGACCCGAAATACACCTACAGCGTGCCCGAAGGTCAGACCGTGTCAACGGCGCTGGACGCATTCGCTCACGCAACGGAAGGATTTTTCACCGCAAAATGCGAAGGAGCGGAAAGGCTGTTTGCCGAAAAATGCATTCCCGAGCTTTATTCCTGCCTTAAAGAGCTTGCGAAAGGCGGAGAAATAAGCGAAGAGCTCAGAGACAGACTCTATTACGGCTCAATTTACGCAGGGCTCGTCATAAACGCCTGCGGCACGGCTTTTCCTCACCCTCTGGGATATGTGCTCACGGAAAACTACGGCGTGCCCCACGGAACCGCGTGCGCCGCGTTCTATTCGCCGTTCATTGACAGGTGCGCCCGTTTTGCTCCCGAAAAAGCCGAAAGCTATTTTGCGATGACTGCCGACAGGCAGAGCGCAAAAGCTCTGATTTCTTCTCTTACACGGCTCGGCGACATAAAAATTTCAAAAGAACAGGCGGAAAAATATTCGGAGAGATGGGCGTCGGCTCTGCCGAGAAATTTCCTTGCCTCACCCGGCTCTCTCACGAGAGAAGAAGCGGCGAAAATCCTCTCACAAGTGAATAACGGCTGAAATGAAACCGCAAGTTTAAGCCGTTTACAATGATAAAAACTGATAAAGGAGTGTTCAAAATGAAAAAGCTGTTTTCGCTCGCTCTCGCTCTGCTGCTTATCGGAGCGACAGCCCTGCCCGCTTTTGCCGATGATACGGTCATTAAGGAGGTTCGGCTCACCGTTGCAGAGCCGGCAGTCGGCGAAGCGCCCGACAAAACCATTGTTTCCGAAGAACCCGGGAAATACACTGCAAGCGTGAGCTATTGGCTGAAAAGGCTTTACCCGGGCGAAACCGTTACGACGTTTGAAGCCGGCTATGATTACGGCATGGTGTTTGAAGTTACGCCTGCGCCCGGCTATACCTTCGAAGCGGTGGAAAAAAATAAAAATGATTTTAACGAAAGCCCGACTGTCGTTTACGTCAACGGGCAAAAGACGAGATGCGTTGCGGTTGAAACCGATAAGATGCTAGTTCGCGCTTTTGACGTGACTGTTGAAAATAAACCGGAAGATCAGCTCGGCTTTTTCGCGAGAATCATAAATGCGATTAAAACCTATTTTGCAAACCTGATATTTGTTTTACGGCATTTGTTCCCGAAAGTGTGAAATAAAATTTCGCGCAGGCAATCATAAAACGCAAACATCTCCTTTGTGTTCTCATTTGAACGTAAAGGAGATGTTTTAAACTTTCTTTATAAACTCTTTCGTGTCGGCTTTCGCTTAAAACGACAGAGCGCAAATTATCATCAGTCGGATAAGAACTGAGTCATGAGGTCCGGTCCGAAATCTATGAAATCGCCCGTGCTTTGGGCGGTTTTTTCATTTACGGTGCTTATGCCGGAATCCTTTTCGCCGTTTTTATGATAAATCATAAACGGCACGGGGTCTCTCGCGTGAGTTTTTGTCACTATGGGAGTGGGGTGGTCGGGGAGAATCATCATCTTATAATCCTCTCCGCAGCCGTCAAGATAATCAAGCAAAACGGGCAGCACCTTTTGATCTATGAGCTCAATTGATTTCACCTTGTTTTCGGGCTCGTCGCGGTGACCGCATTCGTCTGGAGCTTCAAAATGAAGATAAACGAAATCTCTTCCGCTTTTCCATTCTTCTACCGCCGCGGCAGCCTTGCCCTCAAAGTTGGTGTCTATGTAGCCGGTGGCGCCCTCAACCTCGGGCGTGTTCATTCCGGCGCATATTCCTATGCCCTTGAGCAGGTCAACGGCGGATATTATGCTGCCCTTGAGCCCTCTTTTTTCTTCAAAGGATTCGAGCATGGGCTTTCTGCCCTCGCCCCAGAGCCAGATTGAATTTGCGGGCCTTTTGCCCTGAGCAATTCTCTTTTGATTAACGGGATGCCGCATAAGAAAATCGTAGCTTTCCTTCATCATCGCGATGAGCTTTTCGGCGTTTGGCGAAGAAGAAAGATATTCGCCTATAACTCTGCCCGAAATATCGTGAGGCGGAGTCATTGAGCCGAGCTCGGTCGTGCCGTTATTGACAATGAGGCAGTGGCGATAGCTCACTCCGCTGTAAAACGTAAATTCTTCATTGCCGAATTTTTCCTGAACGCTCTTTATTATTTCGGCTGCCTCAGCCGTGGAAATATCGCCCGCGGAATAATCGACCATCGTCTTTTTTTCGTAAGGCTCATCGTCGCTGAGAGTTACGAGATTGCATCTTAAAGAAACGTCGGTGTCTTTCATTTTAACGCCGATGCTGACCGCTTCAAGCGGCGAACGGCCCGTGTAGCAAACCGAGGGGTCGTAGCCGAGCACGCTGAGATTTGCAACGTCCGAGCCGGGCTTTAAACCGTCTGCTACCGTTCTGACCATACCGACTCTGCCCTTGCTGCCGAGTCGGTCAAAAACAGGCTTGTCGGCAAGCTCCATAGGGGTCTTGCCGCCGAGCGCAGGCACGGGGTAATCCGCCATGCCGTCATATAAAACTACTGCGTATTTCATTTGTTAAAACTCCGATCAATCTGCGCTGTTGTCTTGATTTTCTTCGCTTTCGCCGTCCGCTTTATCGGCTTTTTTGCCCTTGTCATCCGGCTTATGCCTTGAAGAGGACGAAACGATTATGGCTATCGCCGCCGCGAGAGCCACTGCCGCCGCCACAGCGAATATAAGCACCTTATCGTTGCTGCCCGTTGCGGGAGCCGCCGCGGCAATAACCTCGTCGCCGGGGCCCGCGGCAAAGGAATAGATTGCCACCGTCACTACGCCGAGCACGAGAATGGCGCACATAACTATGGCGATTATTCTTACTATGAGATTTCTTTTTTTCATTGTCTTATCTCCGTATATTTTATTGCAGCAGAGCTTTCATCGCGTCGGAAAGGCGCTGAGCCTTATCTTCGGCGTCCTCTTTGCTGCTGCCTATTCCGGTTATGTAAATTTTGATTTTGGGCTCCGTGCCGGACGGGCGCATAATCACAAAGTTGCCCTCGGGCAGCTCGTATGCGAGAATGTTGGATTTAGGCAGAGTGATCGCTTCTTTTTCGCCCGTGCGGTTGTCGATAATCTCGCTCGTGTTGTAGTTATAATGCCTGAGCACGGAGAATCCCGCGATTTCTTCGGGCGGATTTTCGGCGGTGGTGCTCATAATGCTTGCCATTTTCACCATGCCGTCGGCGCCTTCGTATGCGAAGTTCATCAGCTTATTGCTGAAACAGCCGAATTCATCATACAATCCGTTGAGCACGTCAACGAGAGTTTTGCCCTGAGATTTGTAATAAGCCGTCATTTCGCAAATCATGAGCGAAGCGGCAACGGCGTCTTTATCCTTCGCGTGCGTGCCGATAAGGTAGCCGTAGCTCTCTTCAAAGCCGATTATGAAATCGTCTTTTCTGCCCTGAGCGTCAAGTGAAGTTATCACCTCTCCGATGTATTTGAAGCCGGTGAGCACGTCAACGAGCTGAGCGCCGTATTTTGCGCATATTCTGTCAACGAGCTTTGTGGAAACGAAGGATTTTACGACCACGGGATGCTCGGGCAGAGTGCCGAGAGCCTGCCTCTGAGAGAGCAGATAGTTAACGAGCAAAACGCCCATATCGTTGCCCGTGAGCAAAACGTATTCGTCGCCGGTGAGCACCGCAACGCCCACTCTGTCGCAGTCCGGGTCGGTCGCGAGCAGAAGGTCCGCTTTAAAATCTTTCGTCATCGCGAGCCCGCATTCAAACACCTGGCGAATTTCGGGGTTGGGGTAGGGGCAGGTCGGGAAGGTTCCGTCGGGATTTTCCTGCTCTTTCACTACCTTTATGTTTTTGTATCCCGCCCTCTCAAGCACCGTTCTTACGGGGACGTTGCCTGTGCCGTTGAGCGGGGAATAAATTATCTTAACGTCGCTTTCTTTAACGATGTCGGGGTGAAGGGGCCTCGAAAGGCAGAGAGAATAATATTCCTCTGTAATTTCGTCGGAAATGTATTCGATAAGCCCTTCCGAAACGGCTTTGTCAAAATCGACCGTCTTAATGCCGGAGAACATATCCGTCTTTTGAATGAAAGCGTAAGTTTCGGCGGCTGCCTCCTCGGTCATCTGATAACCTCTCGGGTCGTAGCACTTGTAGCCGTTATATTTGGAGGGGTTGTGGCTTGCCGTTATCACTATGCCGCTTTGGCATTTAAGCCTCATGACCGCGTATGAAACGAACGGCGTGGGCATAAGACGGCTGTACATATAGACCTTAATGCCGTTTGCGGCGAGAATTTTTGCGCTTTCGGCGGCAAATTCATCGGACTTGATTCTTGAGTCGTAACCGATAGCGACGCTCGCTCCGTCATACTTGCTGTTAAGATAATCGGCGAGACCCTGCGTTGCCTGACCCACGGTGTAAATATTCATGCGGTTGGTGCCCGCTCCGAGCACTCCCCTCAGACCCGCCGTGCCGAATTCAAGGCTGCGGTAAAAGCGGTCAAGTATCTCATCGCCTTTGCCCTCAATGGATTCAAGCTCAGCGCGAAGCTCCTCATCCTTAACGGAGCCGAGCCATATTTTGTAAAGCTCATTTACGTTGTTCATGGTGCTGCCCCCTCGTGCGCAAAATTTTTCATATTAGATTTTATAGCAAAAGCCCCCCGCTGTCAAGCGAACTCAAACAGCGGGGGAGAAAGGAAGTTGATTACGCAAGCTCTGCGAAATATTTAATGGTGCGAACCATCTGGCTGGTGTAGCTGTTTTCGTTGTCATACCAGGAAACTACCTGAACCTCATAAAGGTCGTCGGCAATCTTGGAAACCATGGTCTGAGTAGCGTCAAAGAGTGAGCCGTATTTCATGCCGATAACGTCGGAAGAAACGATGGGATCCTCATTGTAGCCGTAGGACTCGCTTGCGGCTGCCTTCATAGCGGCGTTGATGCCTTCCTTGGTAACGTCGCTGCCCTTAACAACAGCGGTAAGGATTGTGGTGGAGCCGGTGGGAACGGGAACTCTCTGAGCGGAGCCGATGAGTTTGCCGTTGAGCTCGGGGATAACGAGGCCGATAGCCTTCGCAGCGCCGGTGGAGTTGGGAACGATGTTGGCAGCGCCTGCGCGGGCTCTTCTGAGGTCGCCCTTTCTGTGAGGACCGTCAAGAATCATCTGGTCGCCGGTGTAAGCATGGATGGTGCTCATGATACCGCTCTGGATGGGAGCGTAATCGTTAAGAGCTTTTGCCATGGGAGCGAGGCAGTTGGTGGTGCAGGAAGCAGCGGAAATGATCTGATCCTCTGCGGTAAGAGTGTTTTCATTAACGGAATATACGATAGTCTTGAGGTCGTTGCCTGCGGGAGCGGAAATAACAACCTTCTTTGCGCCGGCATTGATGTGAGCCATGCTCTTCTCTTTGGAGCAATAGAAACCGGTGCACTCAAGAACTACGTCAACGCCGAGCTCGCCCCAGGGGCAATCGGCTGCGTCTTTTTCAGCATAAATCTTAAGGGTCTTGCCGTCTACGGTGATGGTGCCCGCTTCGTCGTCTGCGCTTACGGTGTGAAGGCCTTCGCCTATTTTGCCGCAGTAGCCGCCCTGAGCGGTATCATACTTGAGAAGATGAGCAAGCATTGAGGGCTTGGTAAGATCGTTGATAGCGACTATCTCGTAACCTTCT
Source organism: uncultured Clostridia bacterium (assembly GCA_905235625.1). Classification (GTDB taxonomy): domain Bacteria; phylum Bacillota; class Clostridia; order Oscillospirales; family Acutalibacteraceae; genus CAG-177. Next base: position 59,799 of record CAJOLX010000008.1, on the reverse strand, counting down.
GCGTCAAACATCTGACGGAAAGCAAGACGGCCTATACGACCGAAACCGTTAATTGCAACTTTAACTGACATTGTTGTTAACCTCCAAAATTAAATTTTTCAATTTTGACCATACTCATTTTACCATTTTTATACAAATTTGCAACACTTTTCTTGTGTATTTTGTAAATTCGGTAATGTGAACAAAAAACGCCTGTTTCGCGTCGGAAACAAGCAGAAAAATAACAACGAAAAGCGCCCGAAAACCCGTCGGACGCCCTTTTTAAAAAGCAACGTATAATCCTATTTGTGATATTTTCCCGAGCCGAGAATTGAAAAAGCCCTGTAAATCTGCTCGAGCAGCATCACTCTCGCGAGCTGGTGCGGAAAGGTCATTTTGCCCATGGAAATGAGCTTTTTGGAGCTCTTTTTTATTTCGTCGTCAAGCCCGTAAGAGCTGCCGATTATGAAATCGACGGTGCTTTCGCCCTCGAGAGCGCAGGAATCTATAAGGCCCGCAAATTCCTCCGAGCTCATCTGAGCGCCCTCTATGCACATTGCGAAAACGGCGTCGCCCTTTGAAACGCAGGCGGAGATTTTTTTGGCTTCTTCCTTGAGAGCGAGCGCAATCTGAGCCTTGCCGGGGTTTTCGGGCAGATAGGCGGGGGTGAGCTGAACTATATTGAGCTTGCAGAAGGCTCCGAGCCTCTTTGCGTATTCGGCGCAGGCGGAGCGAAGGTAATCCTCCTTTAGCTTGCCCACGCATATAACGTTTACGGTCAGCATATTTCTCCTAAAACACAATCGGGTCGTTAAGGTCGCCCGCAACGGAGAGCAGATAGTCTTTGCCGTCGCGCGCGCCGAGGGCGTCAAAAGCGGATTTTGAGGTCTGATAAGCGAGCTGAGGAATATTGTTCTCTTTGCTCAGGTGGCCGAGCACGAATCTCGTGGTGCCGCTCTCGAGCAGAGAGGAGGCGGTGTCGGAAGCGACTTCGTTGTTGAGGTGGCCTTTGTCGGAAAGAATTCTCTGCTTGAGATAATAGGGATAGGGCCCGTTTTGAAGCATGCCCACGTCGTGATTGGATTCGAGCAGCACGAGGTCACAGCCGTAAAGAGCGTCCAAAACCGTTTCGGTAACGGTGCCCATATCGGTCGCAACGGCAATTCGCTTGTTGTCGGGCGTCATCACGGTGTAGCCGCAGGATTCTTTGCTGTCGTGCGGAGTTTTGAACGGGCGAACGCAGATGCCGTCAATCTCCGTGCCCGTTTCGGGCATGATGTAAGCGTCGATATTCACCTTTGAAAACACGCCCGCTTCATACATTCCGTCAAGCGTGCCTTCGGTTGCGAAAACGGGCAGAGAATATCTCGAGGCAAAAACTCTCACTCCGCTGATGTGGTCGGAATGCTCGTGAGTGACGAAAACCGCTTTTATTTCGGAGGGGTCGACTCCTATGCCTTTAAGAGCCTCTTCCGTTCTTTTCGCGCTCACGCCGACGTCAACGAGAATTCCGCTGTCGCCGAAGCCTATATACGTGCAGTTGCCGCTGCTTGAAGAATAAAGGGAGCAAAATTTCGCCATAAAAATACCTGCCCGAAAAGTGTTTTCCGTTTAAAACGGCATAAATAAAGCCTGCAAGACAAGCCGAACCTGCTTACAGGCGTTTTGCCGAAAATCAAATCATCCCGCGTCGGAGACCGAAAAGGGTTCAACGCAGTAAACACGCTTAATGTCCGCGCCGAGGTTGCCGAATTTTTCAACCACGTGCTCGTAGCCGCGGTCAATATAAAGTATATCCTCTATCTCGGTTTTGCCCGTTGCGGCAAGGCCCGCTATAATCATTGCGGCGCCCGCTCTCAGGTCGTCCGCCTTGACGGGCGCGCCTTTAAGGCAGTCAACGCCGTGAATGACGGCTATCTGACCGTCAACCGTTATTGAGGCTCCCATCCTGGAAAGCTGCTCGGTGTAGCGGAAGCGGTTTGACCATATGCTCTCGGACACTATGCTCGTGCCGTCCGCTATCGAAAGCAAAACGGACATCTGAGGCTGCATGTCGGTGGGGAAGCCCGGGTGAGGCATGGTCTTTATGTTGCACTTGCCGGGGCGGCAGTCCATGGAAACTCTGACGGAATCGTCATATTCCTCAACGTTTGCCCCGCACTCTATCAGCTTTGAAGAGATGGACTCAAGGTGCTTGGGAATAACGTTTTTGACAAGCACGTTGCCCCTTGTCGCGGCGGCGGCAACCATGAAAGTGCCCGCCTCTATCTGGTCGGGAATTATGGAATAGGTGCAGCCGTGAAGACTGCCGACGCCTCTGATTTTGATAACGTCCGTGCCGGCGCCTCTGATGTCGGCGCCCATGGAGTTAAGAAAGTTCGCGAGGTCAACTATGTGAGGCTCTTTGGCGGCGTTTTCAATAACGGTGAGACCGTCCGCCATAACGCAGGCGAGCATGATGTTTACCGTTGCGCCTACGGAGACCACGTCAAGATAAATGGGGCTGCCCACAAGCTCGTCGGCAACGGCTTCAACTATGGCGTTGTCTTCAACCGTCACCTTCGCTCCGAGAGCTTCAAAGCCCTTTATGTGCTGGTCAATGGGTCTCGGGCCGAGATAGCATCCGCCGGGCATGGCTACGCTCGCTTTATGGAACCTGCCGAGCAATGCTCCGATGAAATAATAGGAAGCGCGCAGATACTTCGTCATATCGTGAGATATAACGTAGGAGCTCACGTGGCGCGAGTCTATTTCGATCGTTGACTTGTCTATAAGCTTCACTCCGGCGCCGATGTGCCTGAGTGTTTTTATCATGAAGCTGACGTCGCTGATTGTTGTGGGCACGTTTTCAATTCTGCAAACGTCACGGCAGAGAATCGCAGCGGGAATTATTGCGAGAGCGGCGTTTTTGGCTCCGCTAACGGTCACTTCGCCGTTTAAGGGAGTGCCGCCGACAATAACGAATTTCTCCAAGGCAGTTTTCCTCTTTCGTTTTAGTGGCGCCGGGCGAACGGAGCGGCTTGCTGATTCGCGGGCGCTGAGGGTGAATTCATCCATACGCAGTTAATTATAACACAATGTAAAGGCTTTGAAAAGTACCTCGAGAAAAAATTTTTCAAAAAAGCGGCGTTTGTAAAGTAAAACTACTTTACAAACGCCGCAAATCACCGTATCGGTGCTTTTTTACCACCTGTTTTCAACGTATTCGCAGAAAGCGTACATGTCTTTTATTTCGAGCTTCGTTCCGTCGTCGAGAACGGCGGTGCCGCTCCACAAGCCGTGCACCTGATGGCTGTTCATTCTCATAACGAGAACATTGGTGTCGCCGTGGTTGTCATAGAACGGCTTCATCGTCATATCAAATCTTCCGTCTTCCGACACGAAGTGCCACGGCTCCATATATGCATTGGGTTTTGGGAAATTCTCAACGTCCACGGCGCCTATCTTGTGAGCCTTGCCGTCATAGAAAAGGCAGGTTTCCGTAGCGTTGCTTTCGTCGCCTATGCCCCAGGTTATTTCAAAGCCGAAAATGTGCTTTTCACCGTCGGGACCGGTAACGTAAGAAGCGCCGTTGCCCCAATACCAGACGAGGCTGTAAGGGGTGCAGACCCTGCCCCAGTCGAGCACGGCGAAGGTATTGTCCTTTGTAAAGGTGTAAACCTTGTCATCAAGCTTGTAAGTGCCTTCGCAGGGCATGCAGTTTTGCTTCGTGGTCATAAAATAGCGGTCTTTGAAGCCGTTAAACGGCAAAACGGTGGTGATGTTTTCGTGGTCGGGCAGAATGTCCATTTTGAAATTGCACTCAACGTTGCCCATCTTGAAATAAAGGGTGCGGTAGGTTTCGTGAGTGTCAAATTCAAAGTCCGCGCCGCCTATGCTCCATTTCACGTTGTTTGGCACGTCGCCTCTTGCGGGCAAAACGTATTTATCTTTGCCGCCGAGGAAAAACGCCGACTTGTTTTTGATTTGCCTGCCGTTTTTGAGGTCGACTATCGCAGCCGCCACATAGCCGCCGAACGAGATATTCGCAAAGCTTATCTGCACCATATACTCTCCGTTTGAGAGCTGATAGAAATCCCATTCCTTGCGTCTCATCTTTGCCTTCACGTTGCTGCGGTCATACTTAAAAACGTTGCGCCTTGCCCAGCCTTTTGCGAGAAGCGTGCCGTCTGCGGCAATGAGAGGAGTCTGCTCGGTGTATTCCGTCTGACTGCTCTTCCAAGTGCCTTTCATCCAGCTTTCATAAGTTTTTTCCATATTTTTCCCTCCGATTTATCATTAGTGTTTCATCTGCTTTTTAAACAGTGACACGGCTTGACTTATCAAAAATATATGCAAACTTTTCGGTTGACGCGAGAGATAAATAACCGTCCGAGCCGACGATTACGTGGTCGGCGAGCTTTATGCCCGTTCGGTTTGCGATGGCTGCGATTTCGCGGGTCAGCTCTATATCCTCGGCAGAGGGAGCCGCCTCCGCGTTTGGGTGATTGTGGGCGATTATGATGCTGTCGGCGTCGTTTGAAAAAGCAAATTCGAGAATCGCCCTGTTATCCGCCGTAACCCGGCTCGAATCGCCCTCGGCGATAACCTTGCCCGCGGTCATAATGCCTACGGCGTTGAGAGACGCAACGTAAAACGCTTCGCTTTGCCTGCCGGCAAGCTCTTTGTAAATTCTCTCGTTTATTTCGCCGCTTCTCGCAAGCTCCGTTTGAGGGCTTTTGCCCGATTTTATCCGCCTGCATATTTCGCCCGACGCGCTTATGAGCAGAGATGAGCTTTCGCCTATTCCGCCGATTTCGGCAATTTCCTCCGCGGGAGCGGAGAGTACCGCTTCGAGCGAGCCGTATTTTTCAAGCAGAGCAACGGCGATGGGCTTTGTGTCTTTGCGGGGCACGGAATAAAACAGAAGAAGCTCAAGCAGAGCGGCGTCCGTCAGATTTTCGCATCCGCTTTTTCTTATTTCAGCCCTCACTCTCTGCCTGTGGTTTGAGTGAGGGTATTTGCTGTCTGCCATAAAATCACCCGGTTCGTTTTGCTTAAAAGCGTTTTCGGCTTTACGCCGCGGGAGTAAGATATTTTGTGCTCACCCAGCCGGTATAGCCCATGTAAGAGGTTTTTGCCCAGCCTTCAACGCTTTCGGTCACGGTAAGGGATTCGCCCTTCGGCACTTCAATGAGCACGGCTGAATTTATGTCGGCGCTTTCTCTTAAATTGAGAGAGCTTGAAGAGGTTGTGACGGCGTAAACGCCGGGCTCTATTTTTAGCGTGTTTGAATAGGTAGTGGTTTCCGCCGAAACGGCCTGCCTGTAAACCTTGCCCGCCTCAAGCTTTGTGCCGTAAGCTTCAAACAGCTCGCTTACCGTAACCATTTTGTAGCCCGCCGCTGCAAGCTTCGGTATGAGAATTTCGCAAACGTCGGCGGAGAAATTGTAAATCTCGTGCATGAGAATAATGTCGCCGGGCGCAACGTTTGTCATCACGTGCTCAACTATGGCGTTTATTTCGCTGTTTCGCTGCTCCTCGGTTCTTCCCGACGAGGTGTCTTTGTGCCGCCAGTCGTTGGTGTCTATATCCCACTGAATGAGGGGCATGCCGACCTTGTCGGTCACGCCTTGGAAATTGCCGCCGGGAGCTCTGAGCAAAACGGGGCGTTTGCCCGTAAGGCTCTCAACTTTGTCGTTTACGTAATTTATCTGCTCGCGGATTTCGCTGTCGGTCGATTTTGAAAGATTTTTGTGGCCTTTTGTGTGATTGCCTATTTCGTTGCCCTGCTCTGCCGCTTTCTTAACGATTTCGGGGCGCTCGTCAAGATTGTAGCCCACTATGAAGAAGGTTGCGTGAGCGTTGTTTTCGGCAAGAATGCGCAGAATTTTTTCGGATGACTCCGTGCCGGGGCCGTCGTCAAAGGTGAGCGCAATAAGATTGTCGGAAACAGAGTAAGCGCTTTTCGTTTCTTCGGCTTCCGCTTCCGTATTTGAATTATCGGAAGACGATGACTGTGAAGGAACCGTTGTAAAAGGCGTGTCGTCGCCGTTTCCGCAGGAAGTGAATATGAGCGTAATTGCCAGAGCTGCCGCGAGCGTGCTTATAAGTACCTTTTTCATTTCTTAATCCTCTTTTAAATTTTTCATTTGTGAGCCGTTTGTTTAAATTCCCGCAAAGTAAGCCTTTCCGCGGGCATACTTTATTTTAACGGGTTTATTTATTACCTTTTTGAATTTCACTCCGCTTAAAGCTTCTTTAAGCTCTTTTTCGAGAGCGCCGTTTTTATCAAAAGCCTTCAGATTTGCGGAGCCGGACAGCTTGTCGTTAATGCCGTCGAAGCTGTCTTGCGCAATATCTATTACGGGGCTTTCCGAGCGGTAAAGCGCGTTTTCGGAGCCTTTGTAACGAGCCATAACGCAGCCGGAGCAGGCGGGCGAGAGCTCGCCGTAAGCGCCCGAAAAGCTCGACGGAACGAGACCTGTAACGAGCGCGGGCACGCCGTTTTGACAAACGGTTTCCGCTTTGCCGGAAAGGGCTTTCGCCTCATAAGCGGAGCAGTATCCGCCGCCGACGCACACGGCGATATTAAGCTCTTTGAGCTTTTCGTAATCCGTGTTTTTATCGTCGTAAGGCACGCACAGCACGTGAGGGTCTTCGAGGGTTCTCAGCGCTTTTGCCGCCCTTATGAAAAATGAGCTTGTCGTTTCGCCGCATTCAAAGCCGAGAGACGCCTTGTCGAGCAGCTCGTAAGCCGCTATCGCGGGCTCGTCTTTAAAATGCGTTGATATTTTCGCCCACATTTTTATCGTGTCGTTTCTGCAGGAGAGCCCTTTTCTGTTTTGGGCAAGGAACAAATCCTCTTCGCTGTCGCTGAATCCGGGAGCGTAGGAGAGGGAAAGGATAACGTAAATTCCCGCTTTTTTGCAGCCCGCAACGATTTTGTCTATTCTGTCAAGGTCGGGCTCGATTTTTTTGAGCGAACCGTCCTTAAAAGCGATATAGGAATAAATCGGAATTCTCACGCAGTTTATTCCCGATTTTTTAAACGCCTTTATATCGGGCTTTGATATCAAATTTTCATAGTATCTGCCGAAAACTTCTCTCGCTCCGTAATTGCCGAATCTTTCCTCAAGAGAATCGAAAAGCTGCTTCTGAGTGAGCTTTTTCTCTTCGCCGTTTTCCCTGCATTTTACGTTTTCGGGCGAAAGGTCGAGACCGATGAGCTTAACCTCTTCGCCCCCCTCGGTGACGAGCTTTCCGTTTTCGGCTCTGAGCATGTCGCTCTTCCAAATGGGGCGTCTTTTTTTGGTGAGATATGCGCTGTAAGCTATCGGAACCGCTGCCGATACCACCCCTGCGGATATACCCGCCGCGGCAAATTCAGTGCCTTTTTTCATTGCAACCACCTCAGTCAAATCTTTTGGCGCTTATGAACGATATTGTAGCTTCCGTGCCGGGCATTTCTATGCCCGAAACTCCGCTTGAAACCGCGAGCCTTGCCGCCCGCGAATAAAGCGGATAGCAAACGCCCTGCTTGAGAAGATAATCCTCGGCTGTAAAGCAGCCTCCGAGAATATCCTCTTCGCTCGTAACGGTAACGAGCCTGTCTATGATTGATTGATATTTTGACGATTTATAATTGAACGGATTGCTTTCGGAAAGCTCCGTCAAAAAGCTGACTGCGTCGGTCTGCTCCGCGCTTATGCTGCCCAGAGCCACCTGATATTCTCCCTTTTGCACCGCCGAGGCGACTTCTTCCGCCGTCATGCTCTCAACGCTTAAGGCTATTGACAGACCAAAGAGCTTTTGCCAAATCTGAATTTGCGCTCTCACGGCGTTGTCGAGCCCCTGCGGGCAGATAACGGTGAGCGAAATGCTTTCCGCTTCGAGCTTTTCGAGCCCTTTGTTCCAGCGCTTAACGGCGTCTGCCGTGTCGTGAGCTATTACGGGAGTTTGGTCGCCCACTCTGCTGCGGTAAGAGTAAGCTCCCACAACGCAGCTGTCGGGCACTATTCCGCTTTGAGGGTAGATATTTTCGCCGCTCGTGTCAAAAAGCTCGCGGTCTATCGACGAGCAGAGAGCCTTGCGGATATCACCGTTTTTAAGCACCTCGTCGGAGCAGTTGAACATAAAGCCGTAAACGGTGTTTCTTATGCTCTTTGCCTCGGTCGTGTTTTCGGGCATGGGAGTTTCGGGGCCCAGGAAAGCGGCGCTCAGAGAAGCGGAAGAGAGCTTTCTTAAAACGGTGTCGGTGTCGTTGCCGAAGGGCAGGCTGACCGACAGGGGAGAAACGCTCTGAGAGCCGGCGTAGTATTTATTTGCCTTTATCGTCATTGACGCGTCCGGGTCCCAGTAGCTCACGTAAAACGGGCCGTTGCAGATAATGTGCCTCACGGTGAGGCCGTATCTGCCGCCCATCTGATTGAAAAATTCCTCGTTGCAGGGCATAAACTCGCTTTCGGTGAGCCTGCCGAGAAAATCGGGGCATTTCTCGCTGAGCGTGAATACGAGGGTGTAGTCGTCGGGAGCCGAAACGCCGAGAGCGGAAACGTCCGCTTCTCCGGCGGCTATCTCGGCGGCGTTGAGAATAACGCCGAGCCTGTGAGCGAGAGGCGAAGCGGTCACCGGGTCGGCAGTTCTGCGGCAGGCGAAAACAAAGTCCGCCGCAGTCACCTTTTCGCTCGCGAATTTTTCATAAAATTCGTCGCCGTATTCTTTTTTGAGCGTTGAGGGGCAATACCATTCAGTGCCTTCCTTTAGCTTAAAAGTGTAGGTAAGGCCGTCGTCGGAAATCTCCCAGCTCTCGGCAATTCCCGGGATTATCTCGCCGGAAACGCTGAGCCTTACGAGCCCCTCGAAAATATTGTTGATTATCAGCTTTGCGCCCGTTTCGTCGGCATATTGAGGGTCGAGCGTTGCGGGCGACGAGCTTATCGGGTAGCTTATCGCTTTGCCCTGACCCCTGCTTGAACAGCCGCAAGCGCAAATCAGCATCGCGGCAGCGAGCAGCAAGCCTGTCAGTCTTTTCATTTATTTGCCTCCAGCCACTTCGCAAGCTCGTCCGCAAGGGCGGTGCTTCCCGCCTGCTTCTGCCTGCTCTGCGCTTTCATATAGTTTTCAACCTCGCGTTTGCCCGCTCCGCCTTTATCGCGCCGCTTTTCAAAATCGCTGAGCTTTTCGCGGTAGCCGCAAACGCAGTAAAAAGTTTTTTTATCGCCTTCGCCGCGCATTTCCAGCTTTTTGTGGCACTGCGGGCATCTGGCGTTCGTTATAACGGATAAGCTCTTTCTGTAGCCGCATTCACGGTCTTGACAAACGAGCATCTTTCCCTTTTTGCCGTTTACCTCGAGCAGATATTTTCCGCATTCGGGGCAAACTTCTCTCGTTATGTTGTCGTGCCTGTAAACGGAGCTGCTCTTTTTTACGCCCGAAACGAGAGAGGAGGCGTATTCGCGCATTTCCGCGATAAAATCGGAATCCTTCTCTTTGCCCTCGGCAATACGGGTGAGCCTTTGCTCCCATTTTGCCGTGAGCTCGGCGGAGCGCAGGTCTTCGGGCGCTATTGATATGAGCTGTTTGCCCTTTGAGGTGGGATGTATTTCTTTGCCCCGCCTTTCAACGTAAAAGCAGTCAAACAGCTTCTCTATAATATCAGCCCTCGTTGCGGGAGTGCCTATTCCGCCCGCGTCTTTAAGAGCGGATTTGAGAGAGGAATCGTTTATCTGCCCCGAAGGATTTTCCATTGCGGTGAGCAGAGTGGCTTCGGTGTATCTTGACGGAGGCGAGGTTTTGCCGCTGACTATACGCGCCTCTTTCACTTCGAGCTGAGCGCCCTGATTGAGGCTCGGCAGGCTATCGGGGTCGCCGTCGTCCTCGTCAAATGAAGACGAGCCGTAAACCGCTTTCCAGCCGGGGGAGATAACGCTCTGACCCTTCGCGTAAAACGAGAGCTTGCCGATATCGGCTCTCACCTGCGCCTCGTTGTATTCGTAAGGCTCGGAGAGCACCGCAAGAAATCTGCGCACCACGAGGTCGTAAACGTGCCTCTCGTCGTTTGAAAGAGCGTTCAGGTCAACGTATTGCTCCGTAGGTATTATCGCGTGGTGGTCGGTCACCTTTGCGTCGTTGACTATATATTTGGTCTGAATGTTTTTGCCCTTGAGCAAAGCGCCCGCAAATTCCTTATATGGCCCTGTGGAAATCGCCCTGAGTCTTTCGGGAATGGTCGGCACAACGTCTTTCGTGATGTAGCGGGAATCCGTTCTCGGATAAGTGAGCACCTTGTGCCTTTCGTAAAGGCTCTGCATTATGGAGAGAGTCTGCTTTGCGGAGTAGCCGTATTTTTTGTTGGCGTCGCGCTGCAGCTCCGTTAGGTCGTAGGCGGCGGGAGGAGTTTTGTATTTGTAGGTTTTGCGCACCTCGGTGAGGGTCGCTTTTTTGCCCCTCGCCTGCTGAGCTATCGCCTGAGCCTCGGCGGCGTCAAACATTCTCGCTTTGCCGTTTTTATCCTTGTAAAGCGCCGTGAAGGAGCCGAAATCAAGCTTAACGGTGAAATAATCCTTCGGCCTGAATTTCAGTATTTCTTCTTCACGCTTCACTATCATCGCGAGCGTCGGGGTCTGCACTCTGCCCGCTGAAAGCTGAGCGTTGTGCTTGCAGGTGAGCGCTCTCGTAACGTTAAGGCCTACGAGCCAGTCCGCCTGAGCGCGCGCCTGGGCGCTTCTGAAAAGATTGTCGTATTGCGAGGAGGGCTTAAGCGAGGCAAAGCCTTCTCTTATCGCCTTGTCCGTCTGAGAGGATATCCAGAGCCTCTGCATCGGCTTTTTACAGCCGGATTTCATTATTATCCAGCGAGCTACGAGCTCGCCCTCGCGCCCCGCGTCGGTCGCTATAACTACCTTGTCGCATTCGCTGCCGTTTAGCAGCGCGCTGACCGCTTTAAACTGCTTGGAAGTCTGACCTATGACGACAAGACGGAATTTCGTCGGCAGCATGGGCAAATCCTCCATGCGCCAGCTTTTGTATTTGTCGTCATAAGCCTCGGGGTCGGCGAGAGTTACGAGGTGACCCAATGCCCAGGTCACTACGTATTTGTCGCCTATTATGCAGCCGTTGCCTTTCTTTTTGCAGCCGAGCACGCGGGCAATATCCGAGGCAACGGAAGGTTTTTCAGCAAGCACAAGCGTTTTTGCCAAGCCGAGTTCCTCCGGTTATCGTTTATTCTGGGCTGTCGGAGCTTTCCGCTCCGGCTCTGTAAAACATAGGTCTTCCGCCCTTTTCGGTGCCGGAAACCACTATCACTCTGTCGCCCGCGGAATAGTCGCCGAGCGGAGCGTTTTTGAGAAAATGCTCAAATGAAATTGAGTTTTTGAGCTCTTTGCCGCCTACTTCTATAACGGCTCTGTTCTTTTTAATGGATTTTACCGTGCCTGTTTCGCAAACGCGCGGCTTAATGAACGCGGAAATAATGAACGAGACGGGCACGAGCAGGCAGATTATGCCGAAGCAGACGAAAACGAAATCGGGCACGAAGGTGTCGCCGCCGATGAAGGCGAAAGCGATGACAGCCGCTCCGATAATTCCGGTCGCCGCGCCTCCGAGCGCGCAGTGAACGATGAAACGTTTGTAAAAGGCGGTGGATTTAAACTCAGCATAAATTTTTTCATTAAACACGGTTTTCAAATCCTTTCCTTTTTAAATTTCGGCTTTTTGATTTTTATTCTTTGTATGAAGCTATGAAAGCGGCGACGGCGTCGGAATCTGCTCCGCAGCTCTGCATTGCGAACGCGCGCCCCGTTTTTTCGTTAAACAGGTTTTTCTGACCGTTCATGCCGCCTTTGAAAAAGACGGTGTGCGTTTTATCCCACTCAAAACAGTATTCTTTGCTTTTTACGGTGTTTACCCAGCTTTCCGAGAGAATTCTTTCGCCGCCGTAAACTCCGCCGTCGCGGTAAAGTATGGCGAGCTTTACCATATCGGAGGAATGAACGTAAAGCCCGGTGGCTCCTATCGGATAGCCCATAGGGCAGCGGCTCCAGGCGGCCTCGGCAAAATTGAGCTTTGAGAAAAGCTCCTGCCAGAGAAAGTCGTCAAGCTTCATCGAGGTTTTAACAGATACTATTCTCGAGAGCAGATAGTATGCCGCGTCGGTGTAAATGCGCCCTTCGCCCGGGGCGTATTCGAGAGGAGTTTCAAACAAGGTTTTGAGATGATCCGTGCCGAAAGCCATGGTCGACTCAACGTCAATATCCATAAACGAGGGCTTAAAGCCCGCTTTGTGAAGAATTGCGTGCTCAACGGTCGCGCTTTCCCATCGGGGGTCAAAGCCGTCGGGCATCTGCCCAGAAAAAATATCGGTTATCTTCTCGCCAAGCGACAAAACGCCTCTGTCGGCGAGAATGCCTATCGCGGTAAGAGTGAAGGCTTTCGCGCCCGAGTAAATATCCTGGCATCTGTTGGTTTTGATCAGCTCTGCGGTCTGTATTTCTTCGCCGGGCAGGGCGGTTGAAAAGCGAAAAGTGTTAAAGCCCGCGTCTCTTATGAAATCGGCGCAGTCGTTTATGAAATTGCTCATACCGGTCACTCCCTGCCTTTAAGGCGTTTATTTAAGCTCGTGAATGAAAAGTCCGCTCAGCAGCTTCGGCTCAAACCATGTGGATTTGGGCGGCATTATTTTGCCGTTATCGGCAATTTTCATAAGCTGGTCCACCGAGGTGGGATACATCGAGAAAGCGAGAGCCATATCTTCTTTTACCCGCCTTTCGAGCTCGCCGACGCCTCTTATGCCGCCTATGAATTCAATTCGCTTGTCGGCTCTCGGGTCAACTATGCCCAAAACGGGAGCAAGAAGATTATTGTGAATTATCGAAACGTCGAGAGATTCCACGGCGTCGTTTTCGGAGAAGGTGCCCTCTTTTGCTTTAAGGCGATACCGGGTGTCTCCGAGCAACATGCCGAAGGTGTGAAGCTCTTTGGGCTCGAACGCATCTTTGCCGATTTCTTCAATATCGAAATTAACGCTCACTCTCTTTAAGAATTCTTCCTTTGAGAGGCCTGCGGTGTCCTTCACCACTCTGTTATAAGGCAAAATCTTAAGCTCGTCGCACGCAAAGAGAACGGCGAGAAAATAATTGAATTCTTCGCTGCCGTCATAGTCGGGGCAGGATCTTCTGCGGTCAACGCCCACGTGAGCGGCGGAGGCGGCTCTGTGGTGGCCGTCGGCAATATAGAGGCTGTCTATGCCTTTGAAAATATCAATGATTTCGGCTATCGTTTCGTCGCTGTCCGCAAGCCAGACTATATTTTCAACGCCGTTGTCTGAAAAGAAATCATAAACGGGCTTCTTACTTTCCGTTACGTTTTTGAGCAGAGCGCTCAGGCGCGGGTCGGGTCTGTGAGTGAGATAAATGGGCCCCGTGTTAGCGTCGCAGACGTCAACGTGATTTATTCTGTCTTTTTCTTTTTCCGCAACGGTGTATTCGTGCTTTTTGATCGTGTTGTCAATGTATTCGTCAACGCTCACGCACCCGACGACGCCCGTCTGCGACCTGCCGTTCATTATCAGGCGATAAATATAAAACATGGGCTTGTCGTCTTTGGCGCAAACCCCGTTTGCGACGAGGGCGTGAAGATTGGCGCGCGCCTTTTGATAAACGGCGGGGGAGTACGCGTCTGAAATATCGGGCATATCTATTTCCGCTCTGTCAACGTGCAAAAACGAATAGGGCTTGTTTTTGACCATCTGAGCGGCTTCTTTGCTGTTCATAACGTCATAAGGCAGAGCCGCCACGTGATAAGCGTATTCGGGAAGGGGTCTTACGGCTCTGAAGGGCTTTAAAAGGGACATCGGACTTTTCCTCCGGGAGTTTATTATATCTCAACATACTATAATATAATAACAAATGCGATTTGTCAAACCATAATAGGCGCTTTTGAAGCATTATTTCGGAAAATATTTTTGAGCGGTATGCAACACGCCATAAAAATGCCGCCCACGCTGAGTGAGCGGCACGATTTTCCGTTTTTTTCGCCTTTTTTAGGCGCCAAAATCGGCTTACTTATGAAGCACGGGCATTTCCGTCATTCTGAGCTTTGCGCAGCCGTAAGGGCAAAGCTCAATTTCCCGCTTGTCGGTTATCGGCAAACTCGACTTCGGCGTTTTTCTCGCAACGCTTCCGTAGGGGAATTTAAGCCCCCAATCGATTTGCCGCATTTCGGCTTTTATCGTTACGGGAGGATTATTCTGCGAGAAAGGAATATCCCCCGGCGAGTGACGGCAAACTTCAAAGCTGTCGCTTGAAAAGCCGTAATTCCATGGCGTTTCGGGAGTGAACTGCCAGTCGCAGTAGGGGTATTTGCGCTCAACGCCCATTCTCGTGTATTCGCGCATCTCTTTCTTGTAAGCGACAGGAACGGCAAAAAGCAGCGAGCCCATTTGCAGGGCAAAAAGGTCGTTTGGCCTTTTCTTAAGATACGGAGTCGTTTCAAAATCAACCTCGATTTCCGTTGACCCTTTGGCAATCGCGAATTCAAGGTCTTCGGTGTCGGCGGATTTTCCGTTAACGGTGAGCTTTTCGGCAAAAGAAGGAATGCGGATTTTAAAGTTAAAATCCTTTTCCGAGTCTATGTAATAGTGCGCTTTATTGTTAAACGGATAATCCGTTTCGAGCCTTATCGTAAAGTTTTTGTCTTGAAGAACGGAAGGCAGCATAACGGCGTTTATGACGGCGTCACCTTTATGCATAAATGCCGAAAGCGCAAGTTTAGGCCAGCCCTGATTGAAATTCGCGGTGCAGCAGCCGAAATTCGGCTGAAGGCCGAAAGTGTTTGCATAGGGTCCGTTGGTGCTCCACGGCGCCATAATCATCGTTTTACGGCAGGCAATTTGATTGACCTGCTGAACGTATTGGTGAGTCCACATATCCTCGCTGACAGTGGCGGGAAGAGCGTTGAAGCCGATCACTTCAAGGCGTTCCGCCCATTTATTATCGCCCGTATGAGCAAATAATTCTTCATAGGAATACATCTGCTCCACTACCGCGCAGCATTCGGTGCCTCTCGTGGGGTCAATGCCCGAAAGCACTTCGTCACCCGTGAAGCCCTCAAAAGCAGTTCCGTTATAACGGTCGAGAATTTCGCGCAGCCTTTCCGCCTCATCGGTATATTCATCACCCAGCAAATCGTGAGAAACCGCTTCGCTTTTAAGCATCATGGTGATATTCACCGCGTGAGTTTTAAACCGCCATAAGTGCCTCGGCTTTTTCCACTTTTCCGCCGCGGAGCCGTAATCAAAGCCCTGCTCTTTCAGTAACCTCGCAAAGTCTTTCATCCACTCTTCGTTATATTTTTCGTATAGGAAATTCAGCGAAACGAAGGTTTCAAACCATCGGTATTTCGCCCATTTTGTCAGCCTGATTTCTCCGCTTTTGAGCAGCTCGTAATAGTTTTTGAGCGCCCTGTAAATAACCTCGGGGATTCTTTCGTCGCCCGAGCAGTCATAATAAACCTTCAGGGTTTTGCAAATGAGCTGAAGCGCCCACGTATCATACCTTGCTCTCTTCTCTTTCGGGCAGGGGCAAATCCAGCCGTCCTCCTCCTGAGCGTCAACGATTGCGTCGATATATTTTTTTGCGTCGGCAATCATATCCTCGCGCTCAAGAAGATACGCAAGAGGAATAAAGCCGTCAAGCCAGTAAGGCACTCTCTCCCAGCCTTCGCGGTCGCCGCCTATCCACGCGCTGTCGCGAACGTCGGGCCATATTTTATGAAGATTGCCGCTTAAACCCTCCGCCTGAATTGTAAGCTGGCGCTTAAGCCACCCCTCGGGCTTTATTTCATTTGAAGTGTAAAAATCCCACTTATTCATTTTGTCACCCTTTTCATTTTGCGTTTTGAGCAAACGTTTTTTCGGGGGAAATTTTGCCGTACGGCGGTCTTGCTCCGTGCCGAAACCTAATATAATTGTATTCCCAAAATATGTTTCGGTCAAGCGTTTGCGAAAGTTTGACGCGGCAGCCTTGCGGCCTTATCACATAACAGTTGATTTTTTTGCGTGGCGGCTGTATAATATTCTCGATAAAAAAGAAGGGAGTTTTGCCGATGTACTGTCCAAACTGCGGCACGCCTATACCGGACGGCGGCGTTTGCCCTAACTGCAGTCAGGGCGAGCCGGAAACGGTTAAAGCGGAAAAAATAAACAAAGAGCCCGATAAAAAGCTCGGGCACAAATACGGAAAGCTTTCCGAAATTTCAACGGGTTCAAAGAATTATTCGGCGCTTTTGAGCGCATTCCTCGTTTTCCCCGCGGCAATAGTGACCGCCATTGACCTCTCGTTCCACAGATACGATTTCTGGTTCGGCTACGTTGTGGGAGCTCTCGCCGTGGTGTGGATTATTTTCGTTTTGCCCGCTCTCAAGCTCTTCCCGCCCGCCGCGAACGCTCTTATAAGCTTTGCCGCCGTAATGGGTTACGCTTCATTCATAATGTACAAAACGGGGCACCTCGAGTGGATATACCGTCAGGCGCTGCCGCTGTTTGTGCTTTTTGCGATTTTCGTTGCGCTGGACGTTCTTTTGATAAGCTACAAAAAAGTCAGCTGGCTGACCGTGCTCTCGGCTGTTTCGTGCGAAGCGGGTGTTTATCTCGTTGCGATAGAAGCAACGCATAAGGGCGGCTTCACAAGCCTTCGCTGGTCGCCGATACTCGCCGCCGGCTTCATAAGCGTTGCCGCCGTGCTGCTGGCTTTCGCTTACGTGGGAAGAAACAACAACAGCAGCAATAACGGCAATAATAACTAAAATAACGGCAGCAGATAACGCTGCAAACGGAGGTAAATCAAAATGACATTTCTTCTGCCGCTTGCCGCCACGATAGGCGATAAGCTTGACTCAACATTTTTCGGGCTTGACACGGCGATATTCACTTTTTTCGGCAATCTGCAAAACAGCGTGCTCACCATAGTCGCAAAGATGTTCACCTCGTTCGGCGATGAAAATTTCGTAATCCCCATAGCGGTGCTTGCCGTTTGCCTCTGCTTCTTCAAGAAGACGAGAAAATACGGCTTTGCCGTGCTCATGGCGATTGCCGTGGGAACGATTCTCACAAACCTTTGGCTCAAACCCATGGTGCTGAGAATTCGCCCCTACAACACCCTCCAGGGCACCGATTTCTGGGAGAGCTATTCAAAGTGGTACGCCGCTGTCGGTTCTCTCTCTGAGAGCGACTATTCCTTCCCGTCGGGCCACTCAACTTCCGCTTTTGAAATGGCGACCGCCCTTTGCATTTGCCTTGCCTCAAGCAAGAAGGGCAAGGTTGCGTGGATCCCTCCCGTTATCGCGCTCGGCACCATGTGCTCGAGAATTTATCTCATGGTTCACTATCCTACCGACGTTATCATCGGCGCTCTCATCGGCATTTGCGCCGGCGTTATCGGCTATTTACTCGCGAAGCTCATCTGCCTCGTTTTCTCAAAGGTTAAATTCCTTGACAAAATCGACGCCGAAAAGCTCTTTAAAAACGGAGTTAACAAAAAGGCGTGCGGCGCTTTGCTGGCAGTATTCGTGATCGTCGTTTGGGGCATTGCCTTCGGCAAGCTGCTCACCGAGAGCGACGAAATCAAGTGCGCTTATTCCGAGGAATATGACTGCAACAACAAGGCGAGAATAGGCGAAGAAAAATACCCCGCCATTGACGGCAAAAATTACTGCAAGATTCACTGGAAGCAGCTTACCGAGGAAGCCGGGCAGGCGACTGCCGAAAGCGGCGAAGAGCAGGCGGTTTCTCCCGAAATCACGGAGCCGGCGCTGACCTTGCCGACAGAGCAGGCGGAGTATGATACTGCCTCGGCGGCATAATGAGTGCCTCTTGTTTGGGACTTTCGTATTAAGCGAAGAGTATTAAGCGAAGAACAAAGCAAAAAAGAATATTGATAAACATAGCAAGGTGCGAAAATTATACCTCGCACCTTGCTTTTCTTTTCTCCGAAATCTCTATGCTCTTTCATTTATATTTTTTGCTTTTCGCCATTTTTCAGCCGAGACAACATAACTCAAACCCGCACGTTTATGTGTGCTTGCAGTTTTTGTCAGGCAGATTTGGGCTCAGACGCGGCAAAAAGCGGAGGAATACTTTGTGTATTCCGAGCATTTTTAACAAAGTATGAGGTCAAATGTGCCAACAAAAACCGGGTTATGAGTTGTGCTGTCTCGGCAAGCCTTGCCGTATCTCGATACTGTCTTCGGGCAAAGAAAACGCCGTCTTCATCTTAATATGCCCGCCCTTGCAAGTGGTAAACTAATTTAATAAGGATTGCCATCGCAAAATATTTGTATCGCCTGCGGCGGTCTGATGGGCAAGCCGAATGTATCGCCACACCCGTCTCGGCTTTCAGCCGAGCCACCCTCTCCGTTCTTGGAGAGGGCTAATAGGTGCGGCGGCTCCGAAAGCAACAGCGACGAAATTAAAGCTCGGTGGATAGGTAAAGCAACATTTTATTTTGCTTGTGAGTTTAATGCAGTTTTAATTAAGAAACGGTTTTTGTCATCTTAAGATTTTCTTGCTTACACTTCGCTTTTGCTTATGTTAAGAGGCAGTTTCTAAATAGAGGCGGAGATGTAGAAATGGCCCTCTCCAAGCACGGAGAGGGTGGCACGCAGTACCGGGTGTGGCGATAGACTCGGCGAAGCCCCAAAACAAAATAAAAAAGGGGAGGAGCTGCGGAGTGAAACGCAGCTTGCGACGACGAATGTTCACGTTCGCGAGTGCAAACAAAAAGGAATGAAGTAAAAAGAAATATTAATAAATTAAGCAGAGCGAGGATTTTAAAATCTGCGCTCTGCTTTTCAGTCTTAATAAGGGAAACTCGATATAAAAATCAATTAATGCTGTCGATGTTTAGAGAATATCCCATTATCTCACCGACATCGGTGATTTGTCCGCGAATCGTAACACGGTCACCCTTGGAAAGTTCCGTAATTATTTGGAGCTGTTCGTCAGACTTAATGTAGCACTGAACTGATTCAAACATATAATCGTAACTGTTCGGATTAGCGCCAATGTCTATATAATCTCCACTGGCATCCATATTGGAAATATAGCCTGTCAGCTCTACATATTGATTCTTAAATTCATTTTTGGCTTTGATTGCGTTGTCGTCAAGTGCTTTGAACAAATCAGTGACGTCATACTTTGCGTATGTTATCGGCGCTGCAGTTGCTTTTTCCGCATTTGAAGCACCTTTATTATCGGAAACGGTCGTTGTTCCGGCGGACGTCGGCTGATCGTCATCCGATCCCGAAACGGCAATCACAAAGAGCAGGACTAAAACGACCAGCACCCAAAGCCACCAGCGCTTGTAGATAGGTTTTTTGTTCTTTGCGCCGCAGTTCGGGCAGGTTTTTGCAGATTTTGCCATCTGAGCCCCACAAGCTTTGCAAGTCGTCATCTTTTTCCCGTTGGCAGCATCCGGAGGTGCAAGCGGAGTCGCTGCAGTCAGATCCTCGCCGCAGAATGGGCAGGTCTTGACATCTCCTGTTACTTTTCCGCATTTTGGACAAATCATATAGATTCTCCTCTCTTTTTTTCTTTAGCTTACCGCAATTTGCAGTAAAAGTCAATACTGCAAATTGAGAATATTACAATCATTTTGAAGAAGATGCTTTTGAGGTGATAATTTGTACAAGAGGATCAGGGAGCTGCGTGAGGATCATGATAAAACACAGCGCGAGCTGGCTGCCGCACTGCATTGTTCCCAGCAGGTTTACAGCAACTACGAGCTTGGTCAGCGCGATATTCCGACCGACATTTTAATAAAATTGGCGCACTACTACAATGTGACGACCGATTATCTGCTTGGATTGTCCGACGAGTAAGCACATGTCATTTTCTCTTTACCTTTGACATTGGCATGTGTTTGATGTCGCAAATCCGCGCTTAAAAAGTCTATCATCGTTTCTGCCGAGAAAACAACGGCAAGAGTTAAAAGATAAAACAGCCGAGCGACCCGAAAAGGTTGCCCGGCTGCTGCTGTTTTAGTTTATTTTTATCAGTCTTCTATCGCCGCTTTTGCGGTGTTTATCTCTTTGAAAATAGCGGGGTCGAATTTTTCTTCTCTCTCATAGGTGTAAATGCCGTTTTGCTCCTGCTCAACGTCGTAGAGCTGGGTGTAGCAAAAGCCGAACATTTTTTCGTTTTTGAGCAGAGCGTTGGTAAGGCCTCTGTAGCGCTCGATATATTCCTCGGGCGTTTTGGGGTCGTTGCCGTAGCCCCAGGCGGTTTTGTCGGTGTTCGCTACAGACCATCTTATTCCGCCGTATTCGCTCACGAATATCGGCGTGCCTTCATAGTGAACGTCTCTCTGGGCGTTTACGGGGTCATAAAGCTCTCCGCCTTCGGCAAAGCCGTCATATCTCTCGGTGAAAACGTCTACTCTTTGCTCGTAATCGTGAGTGTCGTAAATGTCGGTTATAACGTGATAGTTGCCGCTCGTGTCAATGCAGGGGCGTGTCTTGTCGTAAGCCTTCGTGATTTTATAAATCGTTTCGAGCAGCTGATTTCTCTGGTTTCTGCCTTCATAATTCCACGTTTCGTTAAACGGGCACCAGCCGACTATTGAGGGATGATTGAAGTCTCTTTCGAGAGCCTCGGTCCATTCTCTCGCGTAAGCGTCGGTAACCTTGGGGTCCGAATGGTCAACGCCCCAGTTGGGGTATTCGCCCCAGGCGAGATAGCCCGCTTTGTCGCAGTAATAAAGGAACAAAGGCTCAAAAACCTTTTCGTGAAGTCTTGCTCCGTTAAAGCCCGCCGCCATTGAAAGCTCTACGTCCTTTTTAAGCGCCTCTTTGGTGGGAGCGGTGTAAATTCCGTCGGGATAAAAGCCCTGGTCGAGCACGAGGCGCTGGAAAACGCTCTTGCCGTTTATGAGGAATTTAAGCCCGTCAATCGCAAGGTCGCGAAGGCCGAAATAGGAGCTTACCTTGTCTTCGCCGAAGGTGAGCTCAAGGTCGTAAAGCCTGCCGTTGCCCACTTCCCAAAGATAGGTTTCCGCGAGCTTAATTTCGGAGCTTACTTCGCCCCTTGCCTGCTTTTTGAATGAGCCCATGGGCTTGCCTTCATAAGAAGCGTTTATGGCAAGCTCGCCCGCGCCGTGAACGTTTACTGAAACGGTGACCGCTCCGTTTGCGGCGTCGGGATAAATGCGGAAGCTCTCAATGTAGTTTTCGGGGGTGAATTCAAGCCAGACGGTCTGCCAGATGCCGGTGGTGCGGGTGTAAAGGCAGCCGCTCGAATAAAGCTCCGGGCTCTGCTTGCCGGTCGCTTGAAGAGGGGACCTCGTGTCGTCAACTGCGTTTACCATAACGGTGTTTTCGCCCGCTTTAAGCAGAGAGGTTATGTTGAATTTAAAGGAGGTGTAGCCGCCCTCGTGAACGCCGGCAAGCTCGCCGTTAACGTAAACGCGGGTCAGATAGTCAACGGCGCCGAAGTGAAGGAACACGTTGCCGCCGAGCTCAGCCTCGCTTATCTCGATTTTTCTTCTGTACCACACAGCAGGAATGAAGTCTTTGTAGCCTATGCCGGAAAGCTCGCTTTCGGGGCAGAAGGGCACGGTTATTTTGCGCTCAAAGGCTTCTTTCGCCGCCATTTCGCCGGAGGGCCTTGAATTGCCGAAATCAAATTCAAATTCCCATTCGCCGTTAAGGCACACTGTGTTTTCCCTTTTGAATTGAGGGTTGGGATGTTCGTTTCTGGGTATGCTCATATTGTATCTCCTATTCATCTTAATTTCTTAATTTGAATTTTGCCGATTTATTATTATTTGCCGAAAAAATGCTGCTCGACCTGCGCCGCGAGGCAGTGATAAACGGGCAGAGTAAGCTCCTGCACCCTGCGTGTTTCGCTTTGCGGAATTTTTATGCAAACGTCCGCTTTTTCGGCGCATTTTCCGCCCGAAAGCCCTGTTACGGCAACGCTTTTAATTCCCGATGCCTTCGCCGCTTCAAGGGCGTAAATTACGTTTTCGGAGCTACCCGACGTTGAAAAAGCGACGAGAATGTCACCTTCTTTAGCGAGAGCGTAAACCTGCTGGGCAAACACCGTTTCGGCGCAGCAGTCGTTTATGTAAGCGGTCATAAGCGCCGTTTGGGAAGAGAGCGAAACGGCGGGCAGACCTTTTTGAAGGCGCTTCGGCACGTAATCGCTGTCAAATTGGGATATTTCTTCCGCGTTAAGCGGCCTTTCGAGCAAAAAGCCCTTCATAAGCTCGCCCACGAAATGGTCGCAGTCCGCGCTGCTGCCGCCGTTGCCGCAGCAAAGCAGCTTGCCGCCCGACGAAAAGCAGTCAATCATCATGCCGCAGGCGGCTTTTATATCGCTTTCGCAAACGGAAAGCGAGGGGTAAAAATCAATAAGCTCTTTCACGTAGTCCATAATTCAGCTTTCCTTTCGCTCAAAGAGCGCGGCAACGCCGAGAGCGGCATAGTCGCCTATGCTCTCGCCGAGCCCTGCGGGCAGAATTTCGCAAGCGGAGAGATTTATGCCGAGAGCTTCGCGCTCGAGAGAGGCGCGCATGCTTTCGCAAAGCAGGTCGCAGGCTCTCGCGTAAACGCTGCCTATGATGATTTTTTCGGGGTTCAAAATATCTATCAAAACGGCGAGTCCCTTTCCGAGCCTGTCGCCGCAAACGCGGTAAATTCGGAGAGCGAGAGCGTCGCCTTTTCGCGCCGCCTCGGCAACGTCTTTCGCCGTAAGAGCGGAGCTTTTGAGCGCCGTTTCTCCTTCGTATTCGGAGAGCATCATTTCGGCGAGCTTCTCAATTCCTCCGCCGGAGCAGAAGCCTTCAAACGAGCCCGCTTTGCCGTAGCCGACGGGGCCGTTGCCTTCGAGGCGGACGTGGCCGACCTCGCCCGCGGTGCCGGAAGAGCCGGAATAAAGCCTGCCGCCTAAAATGAGCCCTGCGCCCATACCCGTGCCGAAGGTGAGAAAAATCATATTTTCGCACCCTTTGCCCGCGCCGAATTTCCACTCCGCGAGAGCGCAGGCGTCGGCGTCGTTCCTTACGAGGCAGGGTATGCCGAGCTTTTCGCTCAATATATCCGCAAGGGGCACGCAGCTCCAACCGGGCAAATTGGGCGGCCCTAAAATAACGCCCTTGACGGGGTCGAGAGGCCCTCCGCAGCTCACGCCGCAGGAAATGAGAGAGCTCTTGTCAATGCCGTTTTGCTCAATCAGATTTTGCGCCGATGAAACGAGCTGTGAAATGATCGCTTCATGCCCTCTTTCGGGCAGAGTGGCAAACGCCGTTTTGCCGATAATCGAAGCGTTTTCGCCCTCTGCGAGCGTAACGGAGCACTTTGTGCCTCCGATGTCCATGCCGATGTAAAAGCCCAAGAGTCTCACCTCCGTCCGTTACATTATAAACAAGGGCGCTCAAACAGTCAATAAAATTATTAATTATTTGAAAATACGATTTTGCCCATATTGACAATTCAGCGGCAATATTGTATTATTTTTTTAACGGGTCAACCCGTGAATTTCTCATGAAAAGAGAGGAGTGATTTAAATGCAGGTAAGGCTTGAAATTTTCTGGGCGGTTGCATTGGTCGCTCTCCTAATCGTTGAGGGAGCGACGGCGCAGCTTGTGACCATATGGTTTGCCTGCGGAGCTCTTGCGGCTCTCATAGCTGCCATTTTCGGCGCAAAGCTCTGGCTGCAGGTGACGCTTTTCATCGTTGTTTCGGGAGTCACCCTCGCAGCGACAAGACCTTTGGTCAAAAAGGTGACCAAACGAAAGTCGACTCCGCTTAACGCCGACCGCTGTATCGGTCAAACCGCAATAGTAACGCAAAAAATCGACAACGTGATGGGCACGGGAGAAGCGAAGGTTTCCGGCACGGTCTGGACTGCCCGCTCTGCCGACGATTCCGTCATTGAAGAGGGAAAAACGGTTTCGGTTGAAAAAATCGAAGGCGTGAAATTGATAGTAAAGGAGAAAGAATAATGCCGTACGTTATTATAGGAATTTTAATTTTGCTTTTGATAGCGCTCATAATAGCAAACATCAAGGTCGTGCCTCAGTCAAAGGCTTTCGTTATTGAAAGACTCGGAGCTTACAGCACCACCTGGCAGACGGGCCTTCACGTGAAGATGCCCTTTATCGACAAGGTTTCAAAGCAGGTTTCGCTCAAGGAGCAGGTCGTTGACTTTCCCCCTCAGCCCGTTATCACAAAGGATAACGTTACTATGCAGATAGACACGATAGTATTTTTCCAGATAACCGACCCCAAGCTTTACGCTTACGGCGTTGAGAGGCCGATAATGGCTATCGAAAACCTCACCGCCACCACTTTGCGTAACATCATCGGCGAGCTCGAGCTTGACCATACTCTCACCTCGCGCGACACCATAAACGCCAAAATCAGAGGCATTCTTGACGAAGCGACCGATCCCTGGGGCATCAAGGTGAACCGCGTTGAGCTCAAAAACATCCTGCCTCCCAAAGAAATTCAGGACGCCATGGAGAAGCAGATGAAGGCAGAGCGCCAGCGCAGAGAAGCCATTCTTACCGCAGAAGGTCAGAAGGAAAGCCAGATACTCGTTGCGCAGGGCAAAAAAGAGAGCCAGATTCTTCAGGCTCAGGCAGATAAGGAAGCCGCAATTCTTGCCGCCGAAGCGGAGCGCGAGAGCAAAATCCGCAAGGCGGAAGGCGAGGCGGAAGCCATTCTCAAGGTTGAGAACGCAAGAGCCGAAGCCATCGCTCTCATCAACGAGGCCGCTCCCGGCGAAGGCTATCTCAAGTTAAAGAGCCTTGAAGCGTTTGAAGCTGCCGCCGACGGTCAGGCAACGAAGATAATCATCCCCGGCGAGCTTGAAGGCATAGCGAGCGTCGCCGCAGGCGCGAAAGCAGTGCTCGGCTGATAATCGGCGGGCAAAAGATAAAAACGGAGCTTGCGCGGTTTTCCGCGCAGGCTCTTTTTGAGGAAGTGAAAAACATGAAATTCGGCGCGGTGATTTTTGACCTTGACGGCACTCTTCTCAACACCCTCGAGGACTTAACCGACAGCGTGAATTACGCTCTTTCCGAAATGGGATTTCCCGAAAGAAGCATTGACGAGGTGAGAGGCTTTGTGGGCAACGGCATCGCTCTGCTCGTAAAAAGGTCGGTGCCCGAAGGAACGGGCGAGGAAGAAACGAAAAAGTGCCTTGAAATTTTCTTAAAGCATTACGGCGACAACTGCGCCGTGAAAACCGCGCCTTACGAGGGCGTTTACGAATTGCTTTCGGCGCTTAAACAAAACGGAATAAAGACGGCGGTAGTGACAAACAAAGCGCACGAAGTCGCCGTTTCGGTGGTAAACCGTTATTTCGGCGATAAAATCGACGTTGTGATAGGTCAAAAGCCCGATATGCCGACGAAGCCCGACCCTGCGGGAGTGTTCCTCGCCGCCGAAAAGCTGGGCGCCGAACTCGATGAATGCGTTTACGCGGGCGATTCTCACGTTGACGCCGCAACGGCAAAAAATTCGGGTCTTCCGCTCATCGGCTGCCTTTGGGGCTTTTGCGGAATTGAAGCTTTTGAAAACGAGAACGCGTTTGCGCTTGCCGACACGCCTCTTGCCATTTTTGAAGCAATAAAATGAAAAGCATTGACAAAAGCCAAAGCCTATACTATAATATCAAGCGAACTTAATAAAATCCTTATTAAGAGCGGCTGAGGGACAGGCCCTGTGAAGCCCGGCAACCTGTGTTAATCAAGGTGCCAAATCCTGCGGCATTTGCCGAGAAATAAGGCGTTTCTGCTCGTCGGGGACCCTTGACGGGCTTTTATTTTGCGCTTTTGACGCAAAGCGAAAACAAAATTTGAATTGATATGCTGAAAGAGGTAATAAATTATGTCACATTACTATTTCACGTCCGAATCCGTTACGGAAGGACATCCCGATAAAATCTGCGACGCGGTTTCCGACGCCGTGCTTGACGCCGTGCTCGCTCAGGACCCTTACGGCAGAGTAGCGTGCGAATGCGCCGTCACAACGGGCGTTATGCTCGTAATGGGCGAAATATCGACCAAAGCGAATATTGACGTGCCTTCAATCGCGAGAAAAGTCATTTGCGACATCGGCTATGACAGCTCCGAAAAAGGCTTTGACGGCAACACCTGCGGCATTATCGTGGCGCTCGACAAGCAGAGCCCCGACATCGCCATGGGAGTTGACAGAGCCGGCGCAGGCGACCAGGGCATGATGTTCGGCTATGCGTGCGACGAAACCGAAGAGCTTATGCCTTTGCCCATTTCGCTCGCTCACAAGCTCGCCAAAAGGCTCACTCAGGTGAGAAAAGACGGCACCCTGCCTTATCTCAGACCGGACGGCAAGACCCAGGTCACCGTTGAATACGACGAGAGCGGCAAGGCGGTAAGAGTGGACACCATAGTCGTTTCGTCCCAGCACAGCGACAGCGTTTCGACCGAGCAGGTCAGAAGCGACATCAAAAAATACGTTATCGACGAAGCCGTGCCCGCAGAGTTGCTTGACGACAAGGTGAAAATTCACATTAACCCCACGGGCAGATTTGTCGTGGGCGGCCCCAACGGCGACAGCGGCCTTACGGGCAGAAAGATAATCGTTGACACTTACGGCGGCTGCGCCTGCCACGGCGGCGGAGCTTTCAGCGGCAAAGATCCCACCAAGGTTGACAGGTCCGCGGCTTACGCCGCTCGCTACGCGGCAAAGAACGTGGTAGCGGCGGGGCTTGCCAAAAAGTGCCAGGTTCAGCTTGCTTACGCGATAGGCGTTGACGAGCCTGTTTCGATCTTTGTCGATTCCTTCGGCACCGGCGTTATTCCCGACACCGAGATAGCCGCTCTGCTCGAGAAAAACATTGATTTCACTCCGAACGGCATAATTGAGGCGTTCGATTTAAGAAGGCCCATTTATCACAATCTGTCGTCGCTCGGTCACATGGGCAGAACGGATCTTGACCTGCCCTGGGAAAAGACCGATAAGGCCGACGCTCTGAGGGCAAGATAATGAAGCTCAGCCTTGTAGTGCCCTGCTACAATGAGCAGGGGAACGTGCCTCTCTTTTACGAGGCGGTAAAAAATGATTTTGACGGCGTTGACTTTGACTATGAGATAGTCTTCGTAAACGACGGCAGCTCGGACGGCACTTCAGCCGAGCTTAAAAACCTGCTTTCGGGCGAAATCCCCGTAAAGATAGTGAATTTCTCACGCAATTTCGGCAAGGAAGCGGCAATGTATGCAGGCCTCGAGCAGGCGGCCGGAGATTACGTAACGATAATCGACGCCGACCTCCAGCAGCGCCCCTCAATAGCTCTCGAAATGGCGCGCATACTTGACGAAGAGCCCGAATATGACTGCGTGGCGGCTTATCAGGAATCGCGAAAAGAAGGCGGCTTTATGACCTTTATGAAAAAGTCGTTTTACCGCGCGGCAAACGCCTTCACCGAAATCGAGCTCATGCCCGACGCGAGCGATTTCCGCACCTTCCGCCGCAATATGGTCGAGTCGATTCTGAGCCTCAAAGAGAATTTCAGATTTTCAAAAGGGCTTTTCACCTGGGTCGGCTACAACACGAAATATCTGCCTTACGTGGTTGAAGAAAGAGCGACGGGCGAGTCAAAGTGGTCTTTTAAAAAGCTTTTGGCTTACGGGCTCGAGGGCGTTATCTCGTTCACGACGTTCCCGTTGAGATTTCCCGTTTATCTCGGAGCGGCGGGCATATTGTCATCGCTCGTTTATCTGATAGTGTCGCTCGCGCTGAGATTCGGCAGCCACCACGCGCTCACGGCAATGAACGCCGTTATCACGCTGATTTTGTTTTTCGGCGGAGCGCTGCTCATGAGCGTGGGAGTTTTGGGCGAATACCTTGCGAGAGTTTACGTTCAGACCAAGGGCAGACCCATTTACATAGCGAAAGAAATTCTTACTAACGAAGAAGAGGGCAAAAATGGATAACATCACGGTTAACGAAAAGAAAGTTAAAGACATTGAGGTTGACGGCAAGGTTTACGAGCGCTACGCGATAAAGACTCACGTCATAACCGACAAGGACGATATCGTTGACGTTGCGAATACCTACGCCGCGGAGCATATAAAGGACGGCGACGTGTTTTTCATCACCGAAAAAGCGGTCGGATGCACGCAGGGCAGAGCGATACCCATGAAGGATATAAAGCCCCGTCCGCTCGCGAAATTCCTTTGCAAATTCGTCGTTAAAACGCCTTACGGAATAGGGCTCGGCATTCCCGAAACCATGGAAATGGCGCTCAGAGAGTGCGGCACGCCGAGAATTCTTTTCGCCGCCGCCGTTTCCGCTTTCGGCAAGCTGATAGGCAAGAGAGGCTGGTTCTACAAAATCGCAGGCGAAAAGGCAAGGTCGATAGACGGCCCCTGCGACTGCACTCTTCCCCCTTACAACGAGTGCGTTTCGCTCTCTCCGCTTGAGCCGGATGAAGTGTGCGAAAAGGTTTCAAAAGCCCTCGGCTGCCCCGTGCTTGTGACCGACATAAACGATCTCGGCGGTGTTATAATGGGCGCATATCCTCCCGATACCGACAGAGACCTTATGGCGAGAATACTCAAGGATAATCCGCTCGGGCAGTCGCACGAACAGACCCCCATGGGCATTATCAGAGAGGTAAAATAAACGGAATTTTCGAGCAAAGTAAATAGCTGAAAATTAAGCAGGTCGCGGATTATATCCGCGGCCTGCTTTTCTGTCTGTATTATTTTAATCAGAACAGCTCAAAATCCGCAATTTCCTGTTTAAGGAATTTGAAAAAGTCAAAGATTATGCGGAAAAATCTTTCAATAGGTTTTTCGAGCTCTGCCTCCGTATTTTCTCCCGCCGCGCGGTAGCAGCCGATGTTGTCCGAAACAAATTCGTTGCCGAAAAAGTCGTAAGCGAGCCCGTCGTCCGTCGCCCTGCCCGCGCCTATGAGAGGAGAATTTGAGGCAAGCTTAAACGAATCCGCCGAGGCGAAATCTTCGCCCGCAAAGCCCGGCACGGCGTTAAAATTATTTCTCAGCAGCTTTGAGGGGATGTACCCTCCGCAGAAGCAGTTGTTTTCGATAACGCAGTTGTCGGATTTTTTCACCCCGTCAAGGTTTATTCTGTAGCCGTCGGTGAGAATGAAAACGTTGTTGTAAATCTCCGAGTCATAAAGATATTTCATATCAATTCTGCGGGAGTTCACTATGGTGTTGTTGTAAAATTTAAAATTGTATTCGCCGTGCGAAGACGCCATCTGATTTCTGCCCTTGTTGTCGTTTACCGACAGGCAGTATCTCACAGTGTTGTTGTGCTGGCCATAGTCGTTTTTGGCGTTGCCCACTATGAAGCGCATATTGTCGTGGGAGTAAATATACTGATAGGTGCAGTTGTTGGTGTGAGAGTCAAAGTCAACCGTCATGCCGTCGCCGTAGTTTTTCTGGCCTGCGATTTCGCAATATTCGAAGGTGCTGTTTTCGCTGCCCCAGAACCATGCCGCGGCGGTGAAATACCGTATTTCGCCCTTTTCGTCCGTGCCCACTCCCTGACAGCAGTCAATCATTCTGCAATGCGTTATCAGAGCGCCGTCGCACATGCCTATGACGGTCGCTTCCGCGTCCATATCGTGAAAACAGCAGTTTTCAATCAGCAGGCCCTTGTTGTAAACGGGGTCAACGTATTCCTCATCTTCAAAATTTGTCTGCTCCTCGTTCCACGAGCCCCATACGCTAACGCCGTTGCCCGTGTCGTACATTTCGCAGTCTTTGATTGTGAGATCGTTTACGGGATAGCGGGAATGAGTAGGTATTCCCTTTACCATAACGCACGCCCTCGCAGCCGCGGCGCCGGCGGAGAGATTGTCGCGGTCGTTAACGGTGAAATTCTGCATGTCGTGCATAACGAGGCCGCTGAGAGTGATGCCCTCCGACGCTCCGTTATATGTATCTATCCAAATTCCGCCGCCGTTGTGGGCGGTTATTTCAAGATTTTCGACCGTTATATAAGAGCAGTCAAATAATCTGAAAACCTCCGTGTGAGCGTCCGTTTTAAGCACGGGCAAATCGCCCTCGCCGTAAGAGGAAATGACGATGGGATATTCCTCCGAGCCCGAGCAGTTTGAAAGCGTCATGCTGACGTTATATTCGCCGCCTCTTTTAAAAAGCAGGCTGTCGCCCGGCCCCACTCCCTCAACGTTTGTCAGAGATTCAACGGTTTTCTACGCGGTTTCTTCGCTCAGCCCGTCGTTTGAGTCGTCTCCGCTTTCGGCGTCAACGTAAAACTTCGTGCCGGGCTCCGAAGCGAGAGCGGGCATGAACAGGCAGAAGGCGAAAACCGCGGCAAGCGTTAAGCATAAAAGCTTTTTCATTTTTCTCTCCTCCTTGCGGGCATAATCACGGTTACATAATATCACATAATTTCCTGAAAGCAAAGCTCCCGAATGCTTTTTTCGCGTTCGGGAGCCGTTATGCGGGTCGTTAAATCGCGCCGTAGAGCTTTTCGGCATTTTCGCTTAAAATCATTCTCATTTCTTCATCGCCGAGCCCGAGCTTAAAGAGCCAGTCAAGCTCATATTCGGGCGACCACATGGGATAGTCCGTGCCGAAAAGCACGTGGTCCGCGCCGTAAGCGTCTATGAGGGAGCGCACCTTGCGGGGGTCGTTTATGTAGTGCATTGACGAGGAGGTGTCAACGTAAAAATTCGGAATGCCCGCGAGCTTGCTTTTGGCTTCGTCCCAAACGCTCCAGCCGCCGAAATGAGCGCCCGTAACGGTGAGGCCCGTGTAAATCTGCAAAATGGGCAGCATTCGGTTGGGGTTTGAGTTATCATATCTGCTGTCGCCCGTGTGCATAAGAATGGGGAAATTGTCTCTCTCGCACATTTCGTAAATTTCAAGGCAGCGGTAGTCGTCTATCTTGAAGCCTTGAAAATCGGGGTGAAGCTTAATGCCGCGAAGGCCGAGAGAGCGAAGGTGCTCATAGTCTTCACGCAGAGTGGGGCTGCCCGGAAACAGCGTGCCGAGCCCCGTCAGCTTGTCGGGGTATTGACTGACCCGGGAGGCGATAAATTCGTTTATCGACCGCACCTGATGGGCGCTTGTGGCGACCGACTGCACTATGAAGCGGTCAACGCCGTTTTCCCCTCCGAGCCTTATTAAATCCGGCACAGTGCCGTTGCCCGGGAACGGGTCAGCCTCATAAAAAGTTTCAATGCCCGTCACCGCTTTGGCAGCTATTTTTTCGGGGTAGATGTGGCAGTGCGCGTCCGTGATTTTAAATCCGTTTTTCATTTTTCTTTTTCTCTTTTCCGTTGCCGCAATTATGATTCCATA
Organism: uncultured Clostridia bacterium; assembly: GCA_905235625.1. Lineage (GTDB taxonomy): Bacteria > Bacillota > Clostridia > Oscillospirales > Acutalibacteraceae > CAG-177. Next base: position 28,501 of record CAJOLX010000008.1, on the reverse strand, counting down.
ACGGTTTTTTCGTATTTTTCCGCGAGTGTTCTCGCTGTTTCCACCGTGTCGCCGTCCGAAGGCTTTTCGGGGTTGACGGTTGAAAGCCATTTGCGCTCAAACTCGGCATAGCTCTTGTAAAAGCTGTCGCCGAGATAAGTGTTTCTGTCGTTAAACTGCTTCTTGGTAACCGTTGAGAATTTTTTTCTTTTAGGGAATTCTATCGCAAGCTGCTCAAAGAAGCTCTGCCAGCGTTTTGAATAGTAAGTCTTGATGAGCCCGCCCCATTCTTTCCAGGCGTAGTCGTAGTTGACCGTGCGGTTGACGGGGCCCCAGATAGTGAGCAGAGTGAGCAGATTGAGCTCATAGTTTTCTTTGTCCTTGTCGCTGAACGCCGCTTTGCCCGCCTCTTCAAGGTGAGTGTAAAGAGTGAGCTCGGGGCGCGTTTGCAAAAGCTCGTCAAGCTCGTCGCAGATTTTCAAAAATGCGTTTGACGAGCGCTCAAAAAGCCTCACGTCGCGTGCATTAAAACCCTCCATCGTTTTGGCATAAAGCTCCGCGCAGCAGTTGCTGAGCACCTGCCTCGTTATGTCACAAACGTCGTAGGCGTAGCCGTCTTTGAATTCTCCCTCGGCTTTGAGCAGCTCGGTGAGAGCGCCGAAAAGAACTTTATTGTCATACTTAACCTCGGCGCAGTCGTTGGGAGCGGTGTGCGAGCGAGCCGTGGACGGCCTCTGGCAGATGACCGAGCCCGTTTCGCGCCCGCCGCAGTTTTCGCCGTAGCACGATTTGTAAAGGGCGCGCGCGGCGTTCGCGAGATGCTCGTCCCTGCTGCCGTATCGCCTGTAAGCGTAATCCTCAAGCCATTCGTCAAGGTCAATTTTGCCCTCTTCGGTAAGCATTTGGAACGCGAGGTCGTAATAGAGCGGATTTTGAAAAATGCCCTCGGGGAAAAGCCCCGTGCCCACGCAGTTTTGAGCGTTCAGAGAAGCGTAGGCGTTATCGGCAAGCTCTTTTATGTTGCCGTTGAGCGAGTTTCTGTCGCCGAAATTGTGAATTTTGCCGAGCACGAAATCGTGGCCGAAAAATTCCTCGTGCTTTGAGTGCCCCGTGCCGTCGATATCAAGCACCAAAAGCCTGCCCGCAGGCACCGCTTTGATTATTTTATCGCGGAGCGACCAGCTCTGCATCACCCATACGCTGTCGGGGTCAAACGACGAATACATATCGTCTATCGCTCTGCCGACCTTGAAAAGATAGTCCTTCGATTTGTTGACGGGCTCGTTTTCGTGGAAGGGATCGCAGGCGTAATAATGATAAGCGCCGAAAAGCTGCTTTTGCTTTTCGAGCAGAGCCGTGCCGAATTTGCGAAACACCGGGTCGGTGGGGTCAAGCTGATAGGTTACGGGGAAATTGCACCAGGATTTTGCCATGGTGATGCGTGCTTTGCTGAAAAGCTTCGATATGGTTTTCGGCACCGTGCCGGAAAAGCCCTGCTGAATGGGAGTCATGCCGAGCTCAACCTCGCGGTCGATTATCTGCTTGCCGAGCTTTGCGCGGCTCTCAATGTATTTAACGTCGGTCAGGCTGAAATAGCTGTCAAGGTTCGTCATGAGCTGCCAGGGCCAGAACGACGGGCCGCTGAGATATGAAAGCGCGCCTTTTTCGCTGTAAGTAAAGTCGCGCATGGTGTAATACCAAACCGCTTCGCTGCCCACTATCGACAAAGGCATGTTTATGCCGTTCATCGCCATGAAATCTATCTCTTTTTCCCACTTGCTCCAATCCCAGTAGGCGGCGGAATAGCCGAAGGTGCAGTAGTTGAGATAAGCCCTTCTTTTTTGCGGAATTACCTTGCGCAGCCTGCCCTCAAAAAGCGGAGCTTCCGAAACGTTAAGCTCGGTATTTCCGCAGTGGGAATAATTCACTCCGCAATATTTTTTGAGATAGGCGTAATAGCCCGTCGCCATGCTTATTTTACAGTCGCCGCAGATGACTATTTTGCCGCCTTCGCAAAAAACTTCATAAACGTTTTTGCCGTCACACGGCTCGATTTCGCGCAATTCAAACGCGTCCGCTATGTCGGGAGTGTTTCTTCTGATGAGATTTTCCAAAGCAAAGCTCCTTCCGAAATCGTCTTGTTCATTGACTAATAATTATATATCAACAAATTTGCAATAGCAAGGAATATGTTAAATTTTTTGTTTAATTTAAAAAATCGCTTTACACTCTTAAAAAAATAAGATAGAATAAAATGACAGTATATCGGTCGGCGCCGCTGTGCGCCGGCATCGGAATGGAGATGGTCACCGTGAATTTTGCATACAAGCGCATTTTGCTGAAAATAAGCGGCGAAGTGCTCTCGGGAGAAAACGGCTCGGGCTATGATTACGATGTGGTTAAAGCCATTTGCCAAAGAGTTAAAACTCTCAGCGAAAACGGCGTGCAGGTCGGCATAGTCGTCGGCGGCGGCAATTTTTGGAGAGGCAGAAGCAGCGGAGAAATGGACAGAACGAAAGCCGACCACATGGGCATGCTCGCTACGGTCATGAATTCCATAATGCTGCAGGACACTCTCATGCAGATGGGCGTTCAGGCAAGGGTGCTCACCGCCGTGAACATGGAGCCTTTTGCCGAGTATTACATGAAAGACAGAGCGGTCAGATATCTTGAAAAGGGCAGAGTCTGCATTTTCGGCGCAGGCACGGGCAATCCTTTCTTTTCAACCGATACGGGCGCGGCTCTCAGAGGCGTTGAAATAGGCGCCGACGTGATACTCAAGGCGACCAACGTTGACGGCGTTTACGACAAAGACCCCAACAAATACCCCGACGCGGTCAAGTATGACGAAATCACCCACGAAGAAGCGGTAATCAAAAATCTCAAGGTGATGGACTCCACGGCATTCTCAATTTGCAGAGACAGCGGAATGAAAATTCTTGTTTTCAACCTCAACGACTATGATAACATCATCAGAGCCGCAAAGGGCGAAAGCATAGGAACTATCGTAAAATAAAGGAGGATACAGATGGAAACTTTATTTGCAACCACTCAGGAAAAAATGGATAAGACTCAGGCAAAGCTCGTTTCGGATTACGCTCAGCTCAGAGCGGGCAGAGCAAACGCCGCAGTGCTTGACAAAATCAGAGTTGACTATTACGGCACTCCCACCCCCATTAACCAGATGGCGGCGGTGTCGGTGGCGGAAGCAAGAATACTCAACATTCAGCCGTGGGATAAATCCACTATCGGAAGCATCGAAAAAGCTATCCTCGCCTCCGACATCGGCATAAATCCCCAGAATGACGGCGTGACCATTCGCCTCATTTTCCCCGCGCTCACCGAGGAGCGCCGCAAGGAGCTCAGCAAGGACGTGCGCAAAATGGCGGAGGATTCGAGAGTTGCCGTGCGCTCCATCAGAAGAGACGCCATTGAAAAGGCGAAGAAGATGGAAAAGGCTTCCGAAATAACCGAGGACGACCTCAAGGACGCCGAGAAGAAGATACAGGACTTCACCGACAAGGCGATTAAAAATATTGACAAGCTTGCCGATGAAAAAGAACAGGAAATAATGTCCATCTGAGGCATTTGACGGCGGGCGGCGGCGTTGCCGCTGCCCGCAATTTTTTGCGGAGAATATGACACAGGAAGAGAAAAACAGCATAACGCTGCCAAAACATATCGGCGTTATCATGGACGGCAACGGCAGGTGGGCAAAAAGCAGAGGGCTCGAGCGCTCCGAGGGCCACAAGGCAGGGGCTGACACCTTCCGCACCATTTGCAATTACGCCGCCGACCTCGGCATAGAATATATGACGTTTTACGCCTTTTCAACCGAAAACTGGAAGAGGCCTCCCAAAGAAGTTAAGGCGATTATGAAGATTTTCAGAGATTACCTTGACGAGGCAAACGCGAGGCAGGGTGAAAACGAGCAGCGGGGTCTTAAATTTCATCTGATAGGCGAAAAGAGCGGCCTGCCCGGCGACATAGTGAGCAAAATGGACACGCTCGAAAAGGGCACGTCCGACAAAAACGTTATGACGGTAAATCTTGCCATAAACTACGGCGGCAGAGATGAGATACTTCACAGCGTTAAGCGAATTGCCGCGAAGGTAAAAGACGGCAGCTTAAAGCCCGGCGACATAACGGAAGACGACATTTCCGCAAATCTTTTCACCGCAGGTCAGCCCGACCCCGACATAATAATCAGGCCGAGCGGAGAGTATCGGCTCTCTAATTTCATGCTCTGGCAGGCGGCATACTCGGAATTCTGGTATTCCGACGTATTGTGGCCGGATTTCACGCCGGACGACCTTGACAGGGCTATTTTTGATTACAGCCGCAGAAACAGAAGATACGGCGGGGTGTAATTCCGCGGCGTTTCTCGCGGCAAAATCGGTTTTTACCGAAGTTTTTCATAACCAAAGGAAGATACGAATATGTTAGTCAGAGTAGTAGTGGGCATAGTGGCAGCCCTTTTTGCCATAGGACTTCTCACCCTCATAGGCAACGGATACGGCGCCTTTGTGAGCATAGTCGTAGCGCTGTTCAGCTCGATTTGCGTTTATGAGATAATGGACGTTTCAAAATGCAAAAACAAGGCTTTAACGGTGGTAAATATGGCGTTTGCGGCGTGCCTGCCCCTTTATATAGGCTTCGATCTCGGCAGATTCATACCCGTTTCCGCCGGAATTATAGCCGCAATTTACATTTTTATCGTGATGATAATGATGCTGGCGTCTTACGAAAAAACGAAGTTTGAAAACGTTACAAACGGCCTTTACGCCTCGATTATAATTCCGGCGGCGCTTTCGACTCTTATGCTCACGATTCAGTATATGGAAGGCATGCCGGAGCTCTTCACGCGCTCAAACATTATTTTCGTGCTTCTCACGGCAATGTATTGCGCGTGGCTGAGCGACACCTTCGCTCTCTTTACGGGCATGGCCCTCGGAAAGCACAAGCTCGCGCCCAACATCAGCCCCAAAAAGACGGTTGAGGGCGCAGTGGGCGGCGTGGTGTTCACCACGATTTCCGCTCTCATAACCTGGCTCGTTTTCCATAAATGGTTCTTCCGCCTTGACACAATCAAATGGTGGATGGTGCTCGTCTTCGTGCCGGTCATTTGCGTTATGGGCATGTGCGGCGACCTTTGCGCCTCAGTGCTCAAGAGAAATTACGGCGTGAAGGATTACGGCACGATGTTCCCCGGCCACGGCGGAGCCATGGACAGAATTGACTCGTTTATTTTCACAATGCCGAGCGCTTACGTCATTCTCAGGCTCGTTACCGAGATTTGCGCGGCGTAAAGCAAAATTTAAAATCAAGATAACACATATTCGGGAAACAGCGGAGTGAAACGAGGTTCGTTTGACTCGGCTTTTCCCGATTTATGGAGAAGACAGGATGATAAAATCACTTTGCGTGCTGGGTTCGACCGGCTCAATAGGAACTCAGGCTCTCGACGTTGCGAGAATGAGGGGCTTTAAAATAACCGCCCTCACCGCAAACGGCAGAGCGGATATAATCGAAAAACAGGCGAGAGAATTTTTGCCGGAATACGTGGCTCTTGCCGACGAAAAAAAGGCGGCTGAGCTTAAAATCGCGCTTGCCGACACCCCCGTAAAAGTGCTTTCGGGCAGCGGGGGAGTGGAGGAATGCGCCTCTCTCGGCAGCGACGCAGTGCTCAACGGCATAGTCGGCATAGCGGGATTAAAGCCCACCTTGGCGGCGATAAATTCAGGCAGCGCGCTTGCTCTCGCCAACAAAGAGAGCCTTGTCACAGCGGGCGCTCTCGTGATGAAAACGGCGGCAGAAAAAGGAACGCCGATTTTGCCGGTGGATTCCGAGCATTCCGCGATTTTTCAGTCCCTTCAGGGGTGCCGCGACAAAAAGCAGATTAAAAGGCTCATTCTCACCGCATCGGGCGGGCCGTTTTACGGCAGGAGTTTGGCAGAGCTTAAAGATATAACCCCCGAGCAGGCGCTCAATCACCCGAATTGGTCCATGGGCGCAAAAATAACCATCGACTCCGCTACAATGATGAACAAGGGTCTCGAGCTCATAGAGGCTGTGTGGCTGTTCGGCGTTGCTCCCGACGACGTGGACGTGCTCATTCACAGGCAGAGCATAGTGCATTCGCTCGTTGAATACGCCGACAATTCCGTTATAGCTCAGCTCGGCGTGCCCGACATGAGAATACCGATACAGTACGCTCTCACTTACCCCGACAGGTTTGAAAGTCCCGTTTCCCGGCTTGACCTTGCCGAGTGCGCCGCTCTCACCTTCTCAAAGCCCGACAACGAGACCTTCAGGTGCATTGACATTTGCCGCGAGGCTTTGCGAAAGGGCGGGCTTTATCCGGCGGCAGTTAATGCCGCAAACGAAAAGGCGAACGCCATGTTTCGCAAGGGGCTTATCGGCTTTACCGACATACAGGACAGGGTCGAAAAAGCGCTCGAATACTCTCTGCCCGCGGGCGAATATTCGCTCGATGACGTGTTTGAAACGGACGCGTCGGTCAGAGAAGAAAGGCAGGTCGGCATATGAGCATGAATTTACTTTCCGTCGGTTCGGTTTTCGGTAAAATATGGCCCTTTTTAGTTGCCGTTCTGTTTTTCGGGCTGCTGATATTCGTGCACGAACTCGGCCACTTCGTTTTCGCGAGAATTTTCGGCGTTAAGGTAAACGAATTTTCAATGGGTATGGGCCCCGCTTTGTTTAAGCATCAAAAAGGCGACACCCTTTATTCTCTGAGGCTTCTCCCCATCGGAGGCTACTGCCTCATGGAGGGCGAGGACGAAAACAGCGAGGACGAGGGCGCTTTTTGCAACAAAAAGCCGTGGCAGAGGTTCATAATAGTTGCCGCGGGCGGCGTGGTGAACCTCATTCTCGGCTTTCTCATAGTCGTGCTGATGCTTGCTACGACCGACGACCTCATCGGCACGCCCTACATTCACTCGTTCGATGAAAACGCCGTGAGCGACACGTGGCTTTCACAGGGCGACAAGATTTTAAAAATAAACGGCAAACGCATTTTTTCGACCGAGGACATATCCTATTTTATGTCCACCGACAAAGACGGAGTGTTTGACTTCGTGGTTGAAAGAGGCGGCGAAAAGGTAACTCTCAACGGCGTTAAATTTGACACCGTCGTAAAGGAAATTGACGGCGAAGAGAGGCTGACGATAATTTATGATTTCATTATCGTCGGCGTTAATCCGAGCTTTAAAACGGTTGTGCCGAACGCTTTCAAAACCTCGCTTTCTTACGGAAGGCTCGTTTACATTTCGCTCTTTGATTTGATAACGGGCACGTATCACGTGAGCGATTTGAGCGGCCCGATAGGCACCGTAACGTTTATTGCCGACGCCGCGAGCGAATCCGCGAAGGAAACCGATTTTGAGTTTTTGTTTACGATCCTCGCGCTCATCGCAATAAACATAGGTCTTTTCAATCTGCTTCCTCTTCCCGCTCTTGACGGCGGCAGGCTCTTCTTCATACTCATTGAGATGATAATAAGACGCCCCGTGCCCAAAAAATTTGAGGGCCTCGTGCACGCCGTGGGCATGGCGCTGCTGCTCGCTCTTATGGCGGTGGTATCGTTCAGCGATATTTGGAAGCTCATAAAGGGTTAAAAAATGGAGAGAAGAAAGACAAAAAAAGTAAAAGCCGGCTCGGTTTACATAGGCGGAGACAGCCCGATAACGGTGCAGTCCATGCTCAACGTGCCGGCAAGCGACATTGAAGGCAGCGTGCGACAGGCGATAGAGCTGCAAAACGCGGGCTGCGACGTAATAAGAGCCGCCGTGCCCGACCTTGAGAGCGTTAAGCTGATAGAGGCGCTCAAAAAAAACGTTTCCGCGCCGATAGTGGCGGATATACATTTTGACTACAGAATAGCTCTCGCCTGCGTTGACGCGGGAGTTGACAAAATAAGAATAAACCCCGGCAACATCGGCTCAGACAGCATGGTCAAAGAGGTTGCTCTCGCCTGCAAGGCAAAAAACGTGCCGATAAGAGTGGGGGTAAATTCCGGCTCGGTTCAAAAGGATATTTTGGCGAAATACGGCTCGCCCTGCGCCGAAGCGATAGCGGAGAGCGCGCTTTATCACGTTTCGCTGCTTGAAAAATACGATTTTGACGACATCGTTATTTCGATAAAATCATCAAACGTAAAAACGATGATTGACGCTTACCGCATAGTGAGCGAAAAATGCGATTATCCCCTGCATCTCGGCGTTACGGAGGCGGGCACTTATGAATCCGCGCTCATAAAATCGTCAATAGGCATCGGCTCCCTGCTTGAAAGCGGCATAGGCGACACGATAAGAGTGTCGATGACCGACTCGCCTTTAAAGGAAGTGGGGGCGGGAATAAACATTCTTAAAGCGCTCGGGCTCAGAAAGGGCCCTCAAATAGTTTCATGCCCCACGTGCGGCAGAACGAAAATTTCACTTATTGACCTCGCAAACGAGGTCGAAAGCCGCCTCGCGTCGTCGAACGCCGATATTAAGGTAGCCGTTATGGGCTGCGCGGTGAACGGGCCGGGCGAAGCGAGAGAGGCGGATATAGGCATAGCCGGCGGCGACGGCGAAGCGCTCATTTTCAAAAAGGGCGAAATATTGCGCAAAGTGCCCGAGAGCGAAGCCCTGGAAGTGCTGATGAAAGAAATAGAGAATTTGGAAAGAGAGTAGAGTATGGCTCGAAACGACCTTGAATATTTTATAGGCAAATATCTTGACGAGAGTCAGTCCGAGGCAATTTACGGGGCTCGGGTCAAGGAAATAAACTATTCGGAAGAAGAGCGCCGTCTTACCGTCAGAGCGGAAGCAGCAAGATATATTTCCGCCAAAACGGTTTCCGAAATAGACAGCACTCTCGAAGCGGCTCTCGGGCTCGCCGAAGCCGACCTCGGTTTCAGCTTCCCCGCGGAGAGCTTCGGCGAAGAGGCTCTGGAGGATATAATCGCCGCAATAAAGAAGAGCGACCCTATGGTGAACGGCTTTTTTGACGGCGCGAAATACGTTTTTGACGGTGATAACGTTTACGTAAAAGTCAAAAGCGGCTCCGATTTCTTATACAGCCTTAAGGCGGACGATAAAATAGAGCGCTCCGTTAAGGAGACGTTCGGCAAATCGGTTGAGGTAAGCTTTGACAGCGAAACCGAGATGAGCATTGACTCGCCCGAATATATCGAAATGCAGAGCAAAAATATCAGCATTGAGATGCCCGTCGCCGCCGAGAAAAAAGAAGCGAAAAGGGAATATGAAGACCTGCCTATATCGCTCACCAACTCGAAGGTGCTTTACGGTCATCCCGTAAGGAGCAAGCCGACCGCTCTAAAGGATATTTCCATAGAGGACGGCAACGTCACCGTGTGGGGCAAGGCCTTCAAAGCCGATATAAGAGACACCAAAGACGGCAAAAGAAAGATAATCAAATTCAACATAACCGACAAAACGAATTCCTACATCGTCAAGGTGTTTGACGAGAGCGAAAGAAGTCAGGTTCTCGCGGATTCTCTCAAAGACGGAGTAGCAGTGCTCGTCAGAGGCCACGTTGAATATGACGACTATATTAAATCCTACTGCATAAAAGCAAAGTCCGTTATGCAGATAGAAGTGATAGAAAAGAAGGATGAGAGCGAAGAGAAAAGAATCGAGCTTCATCTTCACACCAACATGTCGCAGATGGACGGCGTTTCGAGCGCCGAAAAGCTCATTGAGAGAGCGGCTTACTGGGGGCACAAAGCTATCGCGATAACCGACCACGGCGTGGTGCAGGCGTTCCCCGAGGCGGCGGCGGCAGGCAAAAAACACGGCGTAAAAATCATTTACGGCATGGAGGGCTATCTCGTTGACGACTCCGTGACAGCCGTTGTCGGCGACTCAAAGATGCCGCTTGACGGCACCTTCGTCGTGTTTGACGTTGAAACGACAGGGCTTCGCACGGGCTATGACAGGCTCATTGAAATAGGCGCCGTAAAATATACGGGCGGCGTGGAAAGAGGCTCGTTCAGAACCTTTGTGGACCTGGAAAGGCCCTTGTCGGAATTCACCGTAAATCTTACGGGCATTAACGATTCAATGGTCGCGGGCGCTCCGAAGGAAGAGGAAGCCGTAAGAAAATTCTTTGAGTTCTGCGGCCCCGACGCCGTGCTCGTAGCTCACAACGCGGAGTTTGACACCGACACCGTAAAAGCCGCCTGCGAGCGTCACGGCATAGAATACGGCTACACTCACGTTGACACTCTGCTCATTTCTCAGGCGCTTCTCACGCCCAAGAAAAAGAATTACAAGCTCGACACTGTGGCAAATCATCTCGGCCTGCCCGATTTCAATCATCACAGAGCGGATGACGACGCGAGAATACTCGGGCTCATATTTGAAAAGCTCGTTAAAATGCTCGGGGATATGGGAGTTGACTCTGTTGATAAAATCAACGGCGCCGTAAAGCCCGACCCCCTCAAATTAAAGAGCTATCACATCATTTTCCTTGCGAAAAACAAGGCGGGCCTCAAAAATCTTTATCAGATGATAACCGCCTCAAATCTCGAATATTTCCACCGCAGCCCCAGAGTGCCGCTGAGCGTTTTAAAGCAGCACAGGGAAGGCGTTATCGTGGGCTCCGCCTGCGAAGCGGGTCAGATTTACAGAGCCGTTTTTGCCGGAAAGCCTCATGACGAGCTTGTAAAGCTTGCGGAAAATTACGATTATCTTGAAATTCAGCCGAACGGCAACAACGCGTTTCTTATCGAAAACGGCTCCGTTTCGGGCGAGGAAGAGCTCAGAGAGCTTAACCGCCGCATAATCGCTCTCGCGGACGAGCTCGGCAAGCCCGCCGTCGCAACGGGCGACGTTCATTTCCTCGACAAGGAAGACGCCGTTTTCCGCGAGATAATCATGAATTCGAGAGGCTTCTCGGATTCCGACCGCCAGGCTCCTCTTTATTTCAAATCAACGGACGAAATGCTTGAAGAATTCGCCTATCTCGGCGAGGAAAAGGCGAAAGAGGTCGTAATTTACAATCCTCAAAAAATCGCGGATGAATGCGAAGAAATTCAGCCAATACCCTCAGGCACTTATCCGCCGCACATTGACGGCTCCGAGGAGGACCTCAGGCGGATATGCAACGAGAGAATGGAGGCGCTTTACGGCTCTCCGCTGCCCGATTACATCAGAGAGCGCCTTGACAAAGAGCTTAATTCCATAATCAAAAACGGGTTTGCCGTGCTTTATATGATAGCTCAGAAGCTCGTTCAAAACTCAATGGAGCACGGATATTACGTGGGCTCAAGAGGCTCCGTCGGCTCGTCATTCGTGGCTTTCGCCGCAGGCATATCCGAGGTAAATCCCCTTGCTCCGCACTACCTGTGCGAGGATTGCAAGCACAGCGAGTTTTTCCTTAACGGCGAATACGGCTCCGGCTTCGATATGCCGCCGAAGAACTGCCCGCATTGCGGAAAGCCCATGCTCAGAGACGGCCACGACATACCGTTTGAAACCTTCCTCGGCTTTAAAGGCGACAAGTCGCCCGATATTGACCTTAACTTCTCGAGCGAATATCAGTTTTACGCTCACAGATACACCGAGGAGCTTTTCGGCGAGAAGCACGTTTTCAAAGCCGGCACGATAGGCACGATTGCCGAAAAAACGGCGTTCGGCTACGTTAAAAAATGGATGGAAGACACGGGCAGAGCGGATATTAACTCCGCCGAAACGGAAAGGCTTGCCGCAGGCTGCCAGGGCGTTAAAAGAACGACCGGTCAGCACCCGGGCGGCATGGTCGTTATTCCCAACAATATGGACGCGGAGGATTTCACGCCCATTCAGCACCCGGCGGACGACCCCGAGTCAATACACAAAACCACTCACTTCGACTTCCATTCCCTTCACGACACAATTCTCAAGCTCGACAATCTCGGCCACGAAGTGCCGACGATGTATAAGCACCTTGAGGACATGACCGGCACCTCCGTTATGGATGCGGACGTTTGCGACCCGAAGCTTTATGAAATGCTCACCTCGCCCGCGCCTCTCGGGGTAACGGCAGAGGATATAGGCTGCCCCACGGGCACGCTGTCTCTGCCTGAGCTCGGCACGCCGTTCGTGCTCGGAATGCTCATGGAGGCAAAGCCCGCCAATTTCTCCGATATGCTCCAGATTTCGGGCCTTTCGCACGGCACCGACGTTTGGCTCGGCAACGCGCAGGAACTTATCAAAAACGGCACCTGCACCATTTCCGAGGTTATCGGTACCCGTGACAGCATAATGGTTTATCTCATCCACAAGGGCGTTGATTCGTCAACGGCGTTCCGCATAATGGAAATTGTCAGAAAGGGCAAAGCCACAAAGGAGCTGACCGACGAGCACAAAAAAGCGATGAGAGACTGCGGAGTGCCCGAATGGTACATAGACTCCTGCCTTAAAATAAAGTATATGTTCCCCAAAGCGCACGCCGCGGCTTACGTTATTGCGGCAATGCGCCTTGCGTGGTACAAGCTCTATTATCCGCTCGAGTATTACGCCACGTATCTTACCGTAAGAGGCGGCGACCTTGAAATGGACACCGTGCTTGCGGGGCGCGAGGCGATAAAAAAGCGCATGCAGGAGATAGATTACAAGCAGAAAATGCGCGAGGCGAGCGCCAAGGAAGAGGACGTTTACACTTCTCTCCAGGTCATAAACGAAATGATGGCGCGCGGAGTTGAATTTTTGCCCGTTGACATACGCAAATCCAAAGCCAAGGATTACGTTATAGAGGACGGCAAAATAAGGCTGCCCTTCAGCGCGGTGCCGGGATGCGGCGAAAACGCCGCCGCCGCAATTCAGAAGGCGGTTGAGGAGTCAAACGGAGAGTTTCTCTCGATTGACGACTTCCAGGTGCAGTCCGGCACGCCGCAGAGCGTTGTGAGCGCTCTCGAGGATTACGGCGCGTTTGCCTCTTTGCCCAAATCAACTCAGATAAGCTTTTTTGACTGAAAGCGCAAAATAAAAACGCAGGGAGCTTTCGGCTTGCAGCCGATTGAGTTCCCTGCGATTATTTTGCCCGAAAATATCGGTATGTCAGCCTGCCGACTCGGCTTTGTGAATGATGAGAGGCTCGTCACCGCTGTCAACGCAGGCGGCGGTGATTGCCACTTTTTCGGCGTTCACATCCGACGGAACGTTATACATCGAATTCATGAGAGTCTGCTCAACTATTGAGCGCAGGCCTCTCGCGCCGGTCTTTTTCTCAATGGCTTTTTCGGCAATGGCATCGAGCGAAGCTCTGTCAAACTCGAGCTCAACGCCGTCAAGCAAAAACAGCTCCTGATACTGCTTTATTATGGCGTTTTTGGGCTCGGTGAGAATTCTTACGAGAGCTTCCTTGTCAAGATCCTTGAGGGTGGTGATTACGGGCAGTCTGCCGACAAGCTCGGGGATGAGGCCGTATTTCACAACGTCCTGCTGCACGATTTTTGAGAGCAGGTCTTCTTTGGCAAAATCCTTTTTGCTCTTAACGTCCGCCTCAAAGCCGACGGCTGTGCCCGAAATTCTCTTTTCGATTATCTGCTCTATGCCGTCAAACGCGCCGCCGCAGATAAAGAGAATGTTGGACGTGTCTATCTGGATAAAATCCTGCTGGGGATGCTTTCTGCCGCCCTGAGGGGGAACGTTTGCCACGGTGCCCTCTATGAGCTTGAGCAGCGCCTGCTGAACGCCTTCGCCGCTGACGTCCCTTGTGATTGAGGGATTTTCGCTCTTTCTCGCGATTTTATCAAGCTCGTCGATATAGATTATTCCGCGCTCGGCAAGCTCAATGTCATAATCCGCCGCCTGAATAAGGCGCAGCAGAATGTTTTCAACGTCTTCGCCCACGTAGCCCGCTTCGGTAAGGGTGGTTGCGTCCGTTATCGCAAAAGGCACGTCTATTATTTTGGCAAGCGACTGAGCGAGCATGGTCTTGCCTACGCCCGTGGGGCCGAGCAAAAGCACGTTTGACTTTTGAATTTCAACGTCCGAGTTGCGGGCGCTCGCTATGCGCTTATAGTGGTTGTAAACGGCAACGCTGAGCGTTATTTTAGCCTCGTCCTGGCCTATCACGTATTTGTCGAGCTCTTCCTTTATCTCGCGCGGCTTCGGCAGGGAATCGAAATCCCTGACGCCCTCCGGGCTTTCCGGCTCGTTGTAGGCGTTATTCTGAAGAATGGAGTTGCAAAGCTCAACGCATTCGTTGCATATAAAAACGCCGTCGCCTTCGATGAGCTTGTCAACCTGAGCCTGAGATTTGTGGCAGAAAGAGCAGGCGCGCATACGACTGTATTGTCTGTCGTCTTCTTTGGCCATATGGGTACCTCCTGTTGGGCGCGATTATCTGTGAGCTATAACCTTATCGACCAGGCCGTATTCCTTTGCCTGTTCGGCGGAGAGCCAATTATCCCTGTCCGTGTCAACGGCAATTTCTTCAATGGATCTGCCGGTGTTTTCGGCAAGGATGGCGTTGAGCTTCTCTTTGGTGTTTTGAATGTGCTGAGCGGCTATCTGCATATCGGACGCCTGGCCCTGCATGCCGCCCATGGGCTGGTGAATCATTACCTCGCTGTTGGGCAGAGCGTATCTCTTGCCCTTCGCGCCGCTTGAAAGCAGGAACGCGCCCATTGACGCCGCCATGCCCATGCAAATGGTGGCAACGTCGCACTTGATGTACTGCATCGTGTCGTAAATCGCGAGACCTGCCGTCACGGAGCCGCCGGGGCTGTTGATGTAAAGGCTGATGTCTTTATCGGGATCCTGGCTTTCAAGGTAAAGAAGCTGGGCGACCACAAGGCTTGCGGTAGCATCGTTGACCTCGTCTGAAAGCACTATAATTCTGTCATTAAGCAGGCGTGAAAAAATATCGTAGGAGCGTTCGCCTCTGTTTGTCTGCTCCACTACGTATGGAACGAGTGCCATATTTATAACCTCTTTTCCTTCGGAAATGTTTGCTTTAGACCTTTCGCTTTTATTCGGCGGAAGCGTCGTCGGCTTTTTCTTCGGCTTCTGCGGGAGCTTCTTCCTTCTCTTCGGGAGCCTTGGCTACAGCGGAGTCGATAACGAGCTTGGAAGCGGCTTTGAGCTTAAGCTGATTTTCAACGGTTTCGCGCGGGATGATCTCTTTGATCTTCTCAACGTCGAGGCCGTAATTTTCTGCCATGTCGGCGTATTCGTCTTCAACGGCGCCGTCTTCAACGGTTATGTTTTCGAGCTCGGCGATCTTTTCAATGGCAAGCTCATATTTAACCTCGTTGACCGCTCTCTCTCTGAGGTCCGCCTTAAAGGACTCGTAGTCTATGCCCATATACATGAGATAGGTTTCAAGGTCAAGGCCCTGCTGAGCAACTCTGTTTTCAAAGTTTCTGAGGTCTTCGTCCGCTTTGTTGTCATACATAACGTCGGGAATTTCGCCCTCAACGTTGTCGCAGAGAACCGCTATAACGGCTTCCTCAAAGTCATACTGAGCGTGCTCTTCCTTGTGCGCGAGAAGGTCAGCTTTAACGCCGGCTTTCAGCTCGTCGAGGGTGTCGTAATCCTGGTCCTTGGCAAATTCGTCGTCAAGCTCGGGGAGCTCTTTGAATTTGAGCTCGTTGAGCTTCACCTTGAACACTGCGTCCTTGGAAGCGAGCTCGGGAGCGTAGTTTTCGGGGAAGGTAACGTTAACGTCAAATTCTTCGCCGATGCTGTGGCCCACTATCTGATCCTCAAAGCCGGGGATGAACTGGCCGCTGCCGAGAGTGAGATTGTAGTTTTCGCCCTTGCCGCCTTCAAAAGCAACGCCGTCAACGAAGCCTTCAAAGTCAATAACGGTTATGTCGCCGTCCTTGGCGGGTCTGTCTTCAACGTCAACAAGTCTTGAGCCTCTGTCAAGCATAAACTCGATTTCCTTGTCAACTTCTTCGTCGGTAACTTCAACGGCAGCTTTTTCCGCCTCGATGCCCTTGTAAGAGGTAACGGTTATTTCGGGCTTAACGGTCACTTCAACGGTGAAGTTTACGCCCTGCTCAACGTCCATATACTTTATGTCAAGGTTTTTGGGCTGATCAACGGCGTCTATTTCAGCTTCCGTGTATGCGTTTTCTATTTCCTCGGGGAATATCGCCTCAAGCGCTTCCTCATAGAAGAAATCTTTGCCGTAGAGCTTCTCTATCATGGCTTTCGGAGCTTTGCCCTTGCGGAAGCCGGGTATCTGAATGGACTTTCTGTTTTTCAGATAGGCCTTCTGCACTGCGGCTGCAAAGTCCTCGGCGGATACCGAAATCTCTACGGTGTAAACGTTTGTGTCTGTTTTGTTTGCTGATACTAAGCTCATTGTTTTCTCCTCCAATGAATTATTTACTGTCTCAAAATTTTCTTATCCCCGGTCGGGAATGAGGGCGGGGCAAAAGCCCATGTAATCGCCCGAAATCAAACGAAATTCAATTCCGTTTTCATCTTTGCCGTTAAAGGCGTACATTTGCGAATATGAATGCAGGTGGCCGTAATAGCATCTTTTGACGCCTTCCTCGAGCAGCACCTCGTATATTTCATCGCATTTTCTCTCAGCCGTGAGGGGAGGGTAGTGAAGGAATACCACGGGCTCGAGCCCCGTCTGCTTCGCGGCGGCGATGCCGGCTCTGAGCCTGCCCGCCTCGCGCAAAAGCACTTTGGCGTTTTCACTGTCCTGCGCGTCAAAGAACCATCCTCTCGTGCCGCACACGGCAATGCTGCCGCAAACGTAGGCGTTGTTGTGAAGGATGTTCAGAGTGGAAAGAGAATGCTTTTCAAAAAATTCATCCGCTTTTTTCTTCGTGCTCCACCAGTAATCGTGGTTGCCTTTCATCAGCAGCTTTCGCCCGGGCAGGCTGTCAAGGAATTTAAAATCCTCAAGCCCTTCCTCGAGCGACATGCTCCACGAAATGTCGCCGGCTATCACGACCGTGTCGTCCTGTTTAACGAGCGCGCGCCAGTTCTTTTCAAGGCTTTGCTCATAATCCTTCCAGCCGGGGAAAACGCTCATGCTTTTGCCCGTTGAAAGCGACAGGTGAGTGTCGGCAATCGCATAAAGTGACATATCAGATGTTAAGCATGTCGAAAACCGCTTTTTCCATTTCGGCGCTGTCGTTTCCGCAGCAGCCGTTAAAGCGGATCGGCTTATCCTTGAGTCCCTTAAGCGGAGCGGGGCACTCGATGTTCGTTACTTCGGCAAGCTTATCCGCCATTTCAAATTCGTCGAGGCCTTCCTGCGGCCCGTCTATCGCTTCAAGCACGGAGCCCGTGAATTTGAAGGGGCTTGCGGTGGAGGCGATCACGGTGACGGCGCCGTCGCCGCTCTCTTTTCTGTAGCTGTCGCAGACCGCGGCGGCAACCGCCGTGTGAGTATCGCAAAGGTAGCCGTATTTGCCGTATTTCTCGGCTATGGTCGCCTTCGTCTTCTCGTCGTCGCAGCAGCCGGCGGCGAATATTTCGCTTATTTTCGCGAAGGTTTCGCCGTCCACCTTATACCTGCCTTCGCTCGCCAGAAGGCTCATCCATTCCTTAACCTTTTCGCTGCCTGCGATGTGATAGAGCAGGCGCTCGAGGTTTGACGAAACGAGGATGTCCATCGACGGGGAAATGGTGGTGTAAAACTGCCTGTTTCTGTTGTAAACTCCGGTGGTGAGAAACTCGGTGAGCACGGAATTTTTATTGGACGCGCATATGAGCTTTGCCGCGGGCAAGCCCATTTCTCTCGCGTAATAAGCCGCCAGAATGTTGCCGAAATTGCCGGTAGGCACCACGAAGTTTATCTTGTCGCCGCATTTTATCGCGCCCGTTTTGACAAGGTCGCAGTAAGCGGAGAAGTAATAAACTATCTGAGGCGCGAGCCTGCCCCAGTTTATGGAATTGGCGGATGAAAACGCCTTTCCGTTCGCTTTGAGCTTTTCGGCTATCGCTTTGTCGGTAAATATCTTTTTGACTCCGGTCTGAGCGTCGTCAAAATTGCCCTTAATGGCGCAGACCGCAACGTTTTTGCCTTCCTGCGTGCACATTTGCATTTTTTGCACCTTGCTCACGCCGTCGCTCGGGTAAAAGACGAGTATTCTCGTGTTTTCAACGTCTTTAAAGCCCTCGAGAGCGGCTTTGCCGGTGTCGCCGGATGTTGCGACGAGAATAACGGTTTCTATCCCTTTCGCAACCTTGAAATTCGCTGTTGTCATGAGCCTGGGCAGCATTTGCAGCGCCATATCTTTGAAAGCGCACGTGGGGCCTCTGAAAAGCTCGAGCACGTAAACGCCGTTTTCCATTTTAACAACGGGAGCAATGTCTTTGCTCGAAAATCCTTCGCCGTAAGCTCCCTCCACGCAGGCGGCAAGCTCTTCGGCGGTAAAATCGGTGAGAAATCTGCCGAGAATGTCGCGGGCTCTGCCCTGATAATCCTTTTCGGCAAGGGCGGCAATCTCATCGAGGGAAATTTTCGGTATGCTCTCCGGCACAAACAGGCCGCCTTCGGCGGAAATGCCCGAGGAGATGGCGCGCGATGCGGAAACTCTTACGCCCGGATCTCTTGTGCTGATGTAGTTCATTTTTTCACCCTCTCGCGTAAATCGGTTTATTATAACACGATGATGTATTTTTGTAAAGGAAAAACATAACAAAAAAATGCTTGTAATGCGGCGGTTTCTGTATTATTATTTACTAAGAAACGGCGCGGGCGGGAGCCCTGCGGCTCAAAAAGGAGATTTATTCAATGCCCATTAACTACGACAGCGAGAAAAAAATATTCAAGCTCGACTCTGCGGCTTCAAGCTACGTTTTCGAGATTTTTGACGAGGGCTACCTCGTTCATCTCTATTACGGCGCTTATATTCCCGACAATAACGTAGGCATGTTCAGAGATAAAGGCATGTTCGTTTCGGAGAGCCCGTGCAACTTCAAGATAGGCGAAGGCAGCTTTTCGCCCGACGTCACTCCTCTTGAGTTTTCGGGCGAAGGCTCGGGAGATTTCAGAAATTCCTGCATAGCGGTCAGAAACGCCGACGGCAACAACGTGACCGATATGCGCTACGTTTCTCACAAAATTTACCCCGGCAAGCCTTCCCTAAAGGGCATGCCCGCCCTTTTCGTTACCGACCCCTCTCAGGCGGACACTCTCGAGGTTACGGTCAGAGATTCCGTCACCGGCATTGAAGCGGTGCTTTACTACACTGTGTTTAACGACTGCGGCGCGATGGCAAGAGGCGTTAAGGTGATAAATCCCACCGACAAAACGGTTTATCTTGAGAGAATAATGAGCTGCTGCGTTGATTACGACACGCACGATTACGACCTCATCACCCTTTACGGCAAGTGGAGCAA
Organism: uncultured Clostridia bacterium; assembly: GCA_905235625.1. GTDB lineage: Bacteria > Bacillota > Clostridia > Oscillospirales > Acutalibacteraceae > CAG-177. The sequence continues at coordinate 9,188 of CAJOLX010000008.1, read as the reverse complement.
AGAGAGAAGCGTTGAAAGATCGCCTCTCGCTCATCTTACGCAGGGAATATCGAGCAAGAGAGGCTCCTCGAGCCATCATCACAACCCCTTTGCCGCTCTCGTTGACAGAGAAGCAAACGAGGATTACGGCTCGGCTTACGGATTTAACCTCGTTTACAGCGGAAACTTCGTTTTTGACGCCGAGGTTGAGCCCTTCGGAGGCGTAAGAACCGTTATGGGCATTAACCCCGAAGGCTTTGAATGGACTCTTGAGCCCGGCGGCGAATTTGTCGCTCCCGAAGCGGTGACGGTCTATTCAAACGAGGGCATAGGCGGCATGAGCCGCGTTTTCCACAAGCTGTATTCAAAGCACCTTATCAGGAGCAAATGGGCTCATGTAAAGCGCCCGCTGCTCATAAACAACTGGGAAGCTACCGGCATGGATTTCACCGGAGATCAGCTCGTCACCTTCGCCGAGAGAGCGAAGGAGCTCGGCATAGATATGCTCGTTATGGACGACGGCTGGTTCGGCAACAGAGACAGCGACAAAACCGCCCTCGGCGACTGGTTCGTTAACGAAAACAAGCTCGGCGGCCCGCTCGGCGATTTCGTAAAGAGGATAAACGACCTAGGCATTAAATTCGGCATCTGGTTCGAGCCCGAAATGGTGTCAAGAGACAGCGACCTTTACAGAGCTCACCCCGATTGGTGCATTCACGTGCCGGGCAGAGAGAAGAGCATCGCGAGGCATCAATACGTGCTCGATTTCAGCCGCGAAGACGTGCGGGATTACATCTACGGCTTAATGCGCGGCATAATCGCCGAAAACAACATCGCTTACGTTAAATGGGACTGCAACCGCTATCTTTCCGAGGTGGGCAGCGCCGCTCTGCCGAAAGAGCGTCAGAAGGAAACCTTCCATCGCTACGTGCTCGGAGTTTACGATGTTCTCGGCAGGCTGACGTCCGATTTTCCCGATTTGCTGCTTGAAGGCTGCGCGAGCGGCGGCGGCAGATACGACCCCGGCATGCTCTACTATGAGCCTCAGATATGGTGCAGCGACAACACCGACCCGATAGAGCGCCTGAGCATTCAGTTCGGCACCTCGCTTTGCTACCCCGCTTCCACAATGGGCGCTCACGTTTCCGACAGCAGGCGCGCAGGGTATGAAACCAAAGGCAACATAGCTCTCTGGGGCACCTTCGGCTATGAGCTCGACCCGAACACCTTCACGCCCGAAGAGGTCGAAATCGTTAAAAATCAGGTCAACGAATATCACAAATATTACGCTCTTATTCACGAGGGCGAGCTTTACAGGCTCATAACTCCCGACAAAAACCATTTCAGAGCGGCGTGGATGTTCGTTTCGGAGGATAAAAACTCGGCTCTCGTCACGAGCGTTGTGATGAGAAAGCAGGAAGAAAACAATTTTTATCTCAAGCTCAAGGGCCTCGACCCCGAGAAATATTACGTGGAGGATGAGAGCGGCGAGGTTTATTCCGGAGCGCTGCTGATGAACGCGGGACTCTGCCTCAATAAATACGGCAGAATGGACGGAGACTCGTTCAAGCTCTATTTCAGAACTCTGTAAAGCCAATACACTTTACAGAGTGCCTCAAAAGCCGCGTTTAAACGCATAAATCCCTTTATTCACTTAGAATTTAATATTTTCGGTGTTCCGCAGGTGATGTAAAGCAAAATAACTTTACATCACCTGCTTTTTCTGCGCTTTCGCCGAAAATCCGGCGTTGCGGAATAATGCTCAAAAAGAAAAATAAAAGCTTGATATTGTTCCCTCAAAGAAAATACCGCGGAAATATTCTCTCGTCCGCTGCCGGCGAAGTTTTTTCAAAAACAAATTTCCGAAAATCCGTGGGATTGTGCGTATTGACTAATCGAGTTGTGCATTTCTCATAAAAAATCTGTAAAGGCAAAATCTTTTACAAAAGCCCAAAGAAATTCCCGACGGAAAAATAGCGCAAAATCGGGCTTAAAAATCCACAAATTAAAATGCAAAAAATTGGCATAAACTCCAAAAATTAAGAAATGGCTCCGTTATTGTTGACACTGCTTGCTTTTATTAGTTATAATTTCAATGAACATAAGCGGGCTATGGGCGAAGTGCCCCCTAAAGGCATTTTCTCAAAGCTCGCGGAAGGATGCTTTGCATGGTTGGCATTGTGTCGTTCAGCCGGGTTGAGCGGCGGGCGGCGCGCCGGCGGGCAGTTGGGAGGCCCGCGAGGCGCAGTCCCGGGCGCGCATCCTAAAGCTGCGTTCCGGGCAACCGTTCGGCCTTGCGCATCCCATAATGTATCTTTCTTGACAGGAGGTATAACATCGCATGAAAAAACCTTTGCGTATTATTTCCCTAATCCTTGCGGTTGTAATGACCATGAGCTGCATGTCCGTTCTCGGCTTTGCGAAGGCGAGCTACAGAGGCAACGATTCCTCTGTTATCTCCACGCTTAACTTCGACGACGTGAACTCGGCCGTTTACACAACAGAGCAATACGCAACCATGGCTCTTGATGAGGTCGACAGAATGCTCGACGAAGCGGACCTCGCTTTTGACGTGCCCGTTCTCGGCACCATCTCACTCAAGAGCGTTGACGATGCAGTTGCCAGCATTAACTCCGCCTGGGGCGCAGCCGGCAGCTTAAAGTCACTTCTCGGTGACGCTGAGAACCTCAATCTCAGCGCCATTCAAAGCACTGCCAGATCAAACGGATCCGACACTCAAGTCTTTTACGACGTGCTTGACCTTTTGGGAGACCTTGCTCCCATAGCTCAGCTCTACGTAAACGGCAACCTCAGTCTCGGTATTCTGGATTCTGTAATCGCTGCTTACAAGTTCAACGTCAGAGAGCTTGTTTTCGGCCTTTTGTGCCAGCTTACGGGTCTCGGCGTTGACGACGACTACGACTATTTTGATTCAAAAGAAATCCCCGCCAGATATAAACAGCCGGACGGTGACCGTTCACCCACAATAGTTTTCCTGCAGGATCTCGTTAACAACCTCTTGCTCGGCGAATGGGTAAAGCTTGACGATCTCTTCTATTCCTCAACGAATAAGGGTTCGCACGTTGTCTATGACGAATATATTTTCCACGTAGGCAGCGCTTCCGGCGCGGTCGTTACCGACGAAACTCCCAACACTGCGGCTTACGACTATTACGGCTGGGTGCATCCCGACGAGTGGGTAACCTTCGGCCTCGGCGACGCTATAAGAGTTGCCAACAATGCCGCCGCTCCCGCTCCGTCCTACACCAAGGTGGACTTCAGCAACCTCGGCACTGTTTATGATCTCGTAGAGTCACTTCTTCTCCAGGCATACAACGGCATTGCCGTTCCCGTGCTTAACAGAATCACGCTCAGATGGCTCCGTGAGAAGAGCGGCTACGAATTTGACGAGAGCAAGACCGAAAGATATCTTCGCGACGCTAACGGCGACGTTATCCGCGACGCAAACGACGAGCCCGTTGAGAATCCCGATTATGATTACCTCTATATGGGCGACGCTCCCGCGGGCGGCATCGATGCGAGCGACAAGATATTCAAGGTATTCGACGTTGACAACCTCAAGGTTCCCTACGCTACCGTAAACGCAGGCGAAACCTTCATTCAGGCTCTCAACCGCAACGCCATTGATTTTGTCGATAAAGTTCTTCTTTACGACAGCAAATCTGTAAACGGCGCCGTTACCACTTACAACTGGGTCGATCCCGAAAATGCCGAAATATCCTATTCGTTCGACCTTACCACAGGCACCAACGATTATCTGTTTGACAACATAATCAATGTGCTCAGATTTATACTTCAGGTCACCGAAGAAGAGTTCTTCTCAAGAACCATTATCGACAGACACGAGTATAAATACCCTGCGGAGCTTGAAACGATGAACGCTCAGGAGCTGCTTTCTTACATCATCAGGAGCGTTGTCAACGCCAGCGTTGACTACATGTATATCCCCGAGAACACCAACACCAGGACCGTTCCCGGCGCAGCTCTTGAGGCTGTAGTTCAGCTCGCTTATGAGGACATTCCTCAGTTCACCTACACCGTTCCCAACGCCGGAGCTTACAACAACTTTGCGGATTATTCCGCGGCGGCTCTCAACAAAGCCCTCGCTATCCTTATGGATATCGCGGTTTACAACATCAACGCGGGCGTTGACGCGGAGAAAGCTTCGGCAAGCGACAGCACATACAGCACTACCAACAACGGCAGCACCAACAATACCGGCCTTCTCGCTTATCTCGGCGAAAACCGCCCTTACGGCAACACCGTTGCGGCTCTTGCGGCATGGGGCGTCACCACATGGGCGTCGACCACCGTCGGCAACAGCAGCGTTTATCAGTGCCTGCTCAATATTGACCTCGCGAGCGATAACTACGGCGGCGATTACGGCCCCGGCAAAGTTACCGAAGACACCGCGTGGGCAGATATTGACGCCATTGTCAACAGCCTCATCCCCATTAAGGGCACCGATTCGTGGCTCAGCGACGGCATTTCCATAAATACATATGTAATCAAAGCTATTATATTTGATTACCTTGTATATCCCATCCTTAACTGCGACTGGACAAATATCTACGATATATTTGAAAGAAGCTCAACCGGTGTTCTCGGCAGATACGACCTTGAGAGAGTTCTGCTTGACACCCTTCGCAATATTTTCAATCTTCTCTTCCCGAACGTGTTTGACGCAACCGTCATTCATATTGACGACGTGCTCAACAACGAGCTTCTCGGTAAGATGGTTTCCGACCTGCTTCACAGCATTTCCGCAACAAGAGACGTTACAGGTCAGACCAACAACACCCAGATCGTCGCCAGAGGCAAGATTATAGCGGGCGTTGCGCTTCCCATCGTCTGCAAGATTCTCGGTCTTGACAGCAAGCAGGAATTCGGCGAGATGGAAAATTACCTTCCCTCTCTTCTTATTCCCGAAGGCACCAGCGCTTCGTTCCAGATTTACAACGGCTCCTCGGGCGTTAACACCAGCTACAGAGACAAGAACGATAACTATAAGAGAAAGATAGATAATCTTTACAACTACGCTATCAGAACCGCAACCTCCGTTCCCATCGGCGGCGGCGGCAACCAGAGCTCTGTTTCCGGTATTTCCAACTCCACGATCGTCGGCAGTGAGCCTGTTACGGTCACTCTCGGCAACGTTACGACGGGCCAGACCCTTAAGTTTGAAATAACCTACGACGTATTGGATGAAAACGGACAGTCTATCGGCTCAACTCTTTCGAGCACCAGATACACTTACGTTGCTTCCGATTCTACCAAGAGAGGCGACGGCGAAGCCATTGCCTCCACAACGATAGGCGGCAAGACCATCACCTACGCTCCCAACATTTATCTGAACGGCGGCAAGGGTCTTTCCTCCGTTGACGGCTACTCCATCCAGATTAAGGATAATAAGACCGCGGGCTCCGCTTCCATTACGAGCGCGGCTCTTACCTCCGGCTCGGTTACCGGCTGGCTCAGCAAAGAGACCGACACTTCCGAAACTCAGGTCTCGCTTTCCGGTGAAGAGGGCACTTACATTCTTTATCCCTTCGCTGTTGACTCCGATTCCTACACCAGAACTCAGTATGAGTATCAGAAGGATGAAGACGACAGCTACGTTCTTGACGAGTGGGGCATGAGAATTAAGCAGTCCGCCATCGTAGAAAGCGGCGTTACCAACGTCGGCAACGGTGTTTACGTTGCAAGAATCGGCATCAGCGCCGGCGGCGAAACCGGAACTATCGAAGTTTACATCCATCTTTACGATGATTACGGCCTTGAATCCTATCTTAACAGAGCAATCTCTGCCAACTATTCAAATGACAGCGTAATTGCCGCGGGCGCTACCGCATTCAATAACTACAGCACCGCTATTCAAAACGCTGTTGTGTTCACTTACGCTCCCGACAGCCACGGCTATCTGCCCGGCACTCGTGCAAACGGCTTTGAGAATTTCATCGCCTCGAGCACCGCAGAGAACAAGTATCTCGAGCTTTACAGAGCGCTTTATGCGGCTAATGAAGCCCTTAAGCCTTACCTTAAGTCTTCGGGCGCCGAGGGTCTCTGGAACCTTGTGAACCAGATTCAGCCTTATAATTACACGCGTCAGTCCTTCAATTATGCAGGCACGACCCTCTATTATAAGGATTACCTTGATTATAATGACGCCGAATACGGCTACATGGGCATGAGAAACTATGTTGCTCACACCTACATAACCGCAAAGAGCGCCATTAACCACGCAAACAGCCTGATTAACAGAGAGTATAAGTATATCGGCTACACCGAGGAAGAGTTCAATGAGCTCTCAACCGAGGCTAAAGAGAAGGTAGTGGAGGCATATCTTAACGATGAGCCTTCGGTTATCAGCTCCGTTGACTATGCTTATGCAGAGCACATGCTCAGACTTACTTCAAGCAGACTGATTGAGCTGCCCGGCAATGACAGCAAGCTTGTTGACGCTCTTACCACGTTCGGCGGCCAAAACGCTGCCAACTACTCTGCCGTAACCTTCGCGCCTTATTCGGACGCAGTTGCATTTGCAAACAGCACCGTAGGCTCAACCAACGGCGAGCAGATCACCAAGGCTCTTAACGAGCTTGTTTACACCTGGAAGCATCTTGCCGCAGGCGCAGACTACACGTTCCTCGCCGATGCGATAAACGAAGTGAGCGCCTTCCTCGGCGACTTCGGCTTCGGCATTAACTTCGACGGTTCTGCCGACTTTGAAGGCGGCCAGTATCAGGATACCTACACCACGGCATCCTTCATGAACCTTCTTGAGGTTTATGACAGAGCTTACAACATGAACGAAGCCGCAGAGCTTTCGGAGAGCCAGCAGTCCATCGTTGACGACATGATCGCAGCTCTTCAGGAGGCGTTCAACGGCCTTGTTGAAGCAGGCGAAGGCGGCGAAGATACCGACTTCTACTTCGAGCTCGATGAATCCTACGAGTGCGAAGGTTACAACGGCGAGATTTATAATCCGATAATCGATGATGCATTCCTTATGGATTATGGTATTGAGGAAGTTTACACCGATGAGTTTGATTACATTCCCGTCAGCGGCACAGTTTTCGGTATACCCGCTTATGCCGACGAAGAAATGATTGCCGAGCTCTTCTACATTGAAGGTGGCGAAGCTTATGTCATTCCTTACGGCGATGCTGCGAGCTCCGGCTCAATAGTTGTTCTTCTTGATGAAAACGGAGAAGTTCAGGACGCTTATGTTCTTGCTCTGAGAGGAGATTTGAACGGCGACGGAAGCTTGGATATGAATGATATCAACAGGCTGCGTAATGCGATGAAATTCAGAACCGGATACCTTTATGATGATCCTGACCAGCCTGAAAGCATCCTGTTACCTGCAACCGATTTGAACGGTGATGAAGGCTATGACAATACCGACATTAACTTTGCAAATCGTATCTATAAGTCATATTACTTGTTAGACCAGGCTTACGGTGACTTATATGTTGAGTAAGAGCATTTAAAGTTTGATTTTTTCGGCGGGCGCAACCCGCCCGCCGAATGAAAATAACTACCATAAGGAGGTAGAAAATCAGATGTCAAATTTTAAGCGAGTTTTGAGCGCTTTTATGGCAGTGCTGATGGTTCTGGGAATGTTTTCCTGCCTTACCACGGTGAGCTTTGCCGGTTCGGTTGACGGTTATGAGCACAACGCAGACGATTGGGATAAGACATACACAGATTATACAGCAAGCCAAAACAATAACGTTAAAACATACGCTGAACTTGATGCGGAATATGGTAACGATGTATATCCTTATCTTTATTTTGCCGTTCAGGTATTTGAAGAAGTTGAAGCCGGCACTCCCGGTGCTTTTGAAGCATTGGGCAGCTACTGGGTTGATACCGACCATAAAGTTCAGCCCGGCGACAGACTTCTTGTTCGTAACTATGTAAAGTCAAACGAACTTTTGGTTTCACTTAACCAATTCACATTCTTTACTCGTAAGTTTTTCAATGTACAACCCGATGTCAATTCGACTTATAATGCTTCGATTGATTATAATCATGCTCTTTATCCTGCAGATGGTTTGAACAACAGTTTTTCCGCTAAAAACCTTGCGAACGACAGAACCGGAATGTTGAATCGAAACGGTCCTTTCATAAATTTTGAAACAACTCTTGACGATGACATGACCATCGGTGTCGATATCAACAGGGGCAGAGCGACAACAATGAACAAAACGTCATTTTATACCCCAGCAAACCTTACTGCCATGGGTTTAGATGCCGGTCAGACTTATTCGTGGGATGCTACTCAGATGCAGTGGAATATCGGTTATTTGGGAGATAACGAGATAGAACCGGGCGTTTCATTCTATGGAAATGACGAATATACTTGGCAGCATATAATATCGGTTAATACTACCGCTGAGCCTTATCAGGGCGGTCCCGGAACAGTTAACTATGTTGAAGACGGAGCCATCGGATACATAGGAATGGACGAAAATTATAACAAACCTATAAGAACTCAGGCACAGCAGAAGTTTGAGTTGGTTTCCGAAGGCGGAGACATGACTATGGACGTCTACTCTGCAAGAGATGATGCCAAGGGCAAGAATGTAAACCTTCTTACAGCAGATACTAACCACATTTTCGTTATAGCCGACGACTCTGCTCCTCAGGCAGGCAATTCGGTTAACTTCTATGACGGCACTACTCAGCTCACCAATCTCACCATAGCCAACCAGACCGGCACGGTTGATATTTCTTCCGTTACCACCTCAAAGGCGGGCTTTAACTTCCTCGGCTGGGCTGACTCAAACGGCAACGCCGTTACTTCCGTTGACGCTTCCCAGGGCGACGTAAACGTTTATGCTGTTTGGGGCATCACCGCTACGTTCACCGCTAACGGAGCTACCTATGACACTCAGAACGTTCAGGTAGGCGCCAACATCACCGCTCCTGCGACCAGCCCGACTCAGGCGGGCGCAGTGTTCGCAGGCTGGTATGACAGCACAGACGCAACTCAGACTATAGTTAACTTCCCCGTGGTTGCTTCCACCGCTGTTAACTACGTTGCTAAATTCTCACAGCAATACACCATCACCTTTATGGACAGAGGCTCGAGCGTAGGCAGTCAGACCGGCCTTGAAGGCGAAGCGATCGCATTCCCGACCGAGAGCCAGCTTGCTCCCAACCCCGGATACGCGCTCACC